>NZ_JBFUAW010000041.1:0-61407 GCF_056406095.1 Caulobacter sp. P1_D6
GGGCCAATGGGCAATACACGCGCTTTATCCCCGTTCGACGCCGACGGCGGGCGGGCTCCCCAACGACAGGAGTCCCCGGACACGCTGAAGTAACCCCCTCCAGCCCAGTCCCGCTCGATCGCCCCCCGCCGCCGCATCGGTCGCTGGCCATGCGCCCTTTCCCTGCGGCGAGGTGGGAACAGGATATCGGCGCCGCGAAAGGGTGAGGGGAATAAAGTTTTAGGCGTGCGATTTCCGCGCTCTAGCGCCGAATAGCGTGAGCGTTTGCCCTAGCCCAGCCGCACCGGCAGCACCGCCCGCACGCCCTCGGCGGCGAAGGTCAGCTCCGGCCGGCCGCCCAGGTCGCCGGCCAGGCCGCGATCCAGCAGCCGGGTGCCGAAGCCCTTGCGCTCCGGCGGCCGCACCGGGGGTCCGTCACGCTCGGTCCAGGTCAAGATCGCCCGGTCCTCGCTGGTCTGCTCCCAGGCGATGGTCACCTTCCCGGCCGGGGTCGACAGGGCGCCGTACTTGGCCGCGTTGGTGGCCAGCTCGTGCACGGCCAGGGCCAGGGACAGGGCGGTGCTGGCCCCGACCCGCAGGCTGGGCCCGCTGATCGAGACCCGGCCGGGATCCTGCCCCGGATCCTGGTCATCGACGAACGGGGCCAGGCCCTGGCGCACGATGTCGTCCAGCGCCGCGCCCTCCCAGCTCTCGCGGGTCAGCACGTCGTGGGCGGCCGACATCGCCAGCAGCCTTCCGATCAGCCGCTCGCGCACCTGCACCGGCGTCTCCTCCGGCCGCAGCGTCTGGCGGACGATCGACTGGATCGAGGCCAGGGTGTTCTTGACCCGGTGGTTCAGCTCGTTGATCAGCAGCCGCTGGCGGGCCTCGGCCGTCTTGGTCTCGGTCATGTCCATGGCCATGCCGATATAGCCCTGGAACTGGCCCCGGGCGTCGATCTGCGGGCGGGCGTTGGCCACCATCCAGCGGTAGAGGCCGTCGCCGCACAGGAACCGGGCCTCGAAGCCATAGGCGCGTGGACCCTCCGGCGCGCCGCGCGCCGCCGCCCGCTTGGCTCCAACGCCGAGGATGTCGTCCGGATGGATCATGCGGATCCAGGCGTCGCCCAGCAGGGCGTCGGCCTCGACGCCGGCGAATTCGGCGAAGGCTTCGTTGGCGAAGGTGACCCCGCCTTCGGCCGAGGTCATCCAGACCGGGGCCGGCGCGGAGTCGGCCATGGCCCGGAACCGGGCCTCGCCCTCGCGCAGGCGCTCCTCGGCGCGCTTGCGCTCTGTGATGTCGGTGTGGACGCCGATCCATTCGCGGATCGAACCGTCGGCCTCCAGCACCGCGACGGCGCGGATCGCGAAGTCGCGCCAGACGCCGTCATGGCGACGCAGCCGGTGCTCGAAATTGAAGGGGCCGCCCTTCTCGACGGCGGCGTTCCAGGCCTGGACGGTTGGTTCGGCGTCGTCGGGATGGACCGCGTCGGCCCAGCCGAAGCCCTGGTACTGTTCGAAGCTCTGGCCGGTCAGGCTGGCCCAGCCGGGCTGGTCTCCGACCATCCGGCCCGAGGCGTCGTTGGTCCACAGGACCCCGTCCACCGCGCCGATCGCGGCCCGAAAGCGCGCCTCGCTGGCCGCCAGGCGGTCATGGACCTCGACGCGGTCGGTGATGTCGCGGATGAAGCCGAGGACGAGGCTGTCTTCCGGGTCTCCGAACGCGGCGAGCGACACCTCGATCGGGATCTCGACCCCGTCCTTGCGCACGGCCATCAGCTGGGACGTCTGGCGCTCGGCCGGCGGCTCGGCCAGGGCCAGCCGTCGCAGCAGGAGCTGGCGATAGGTCGCCTGGTGTTGGAGCGGGGCCAGCACCTCGACCAGTTCCCGGCCCAGGATCTCGGCGCGCTCCCAGCCGAACGCCGTTTCGGCGCGGGCGCTCCAGTCGAGGATCACGCCCCGGGCGTCCATCACCACGACGGGATCTATGGCGGTGCGCAGGATGGGCTGCAGCGCGGCGAGGTTCGACATCTGCCCTCCCTCCAGCCGACGCGGTCGAAGAGAGCTACAGGACGGGGTGGGGGCTGTGAATTCCACGGCTCGGCGCGCGCGTGGGGCGTAATGTCGCAGGCGGGCCGCTCACCAGGGCCTAGTGATCCGCCGCCCGCGCCAGCTTCCAGCGGATCTTGGCGCCCTTCTCGGGTCGGACCTGGCTCTTGAGCACGATCGCGCCGGCGGGACGCGACAGGCCGTGGTCGAAATAGGCGGACGGCGTGATGGCCACGTCGACCGCGTCGTTGCGCAGCCACCAGCCGACATTGGAGGGCCCCTTGATCAGCACGCTCTTGCCGTCGCGGGCCAGCGAGGCGCGGGCGTCCGGATGCAGGTGGAAGGTGACCGAGAACGGCAGGTAGCGGCGCGGACCATCGGCGTTGGCCGAGCCTATCGGGATCAGGCTGTCCTCGCCGCGCAGCTCGTCGGCCTTGAGGTCCAGATACAGGCGGCGAGCGTGGGTCAGGCCCAGGCGACGCCAGCCGTCGTGGATGATGTCCAGCCACACCCCGGTGTCGGCGTCGTGGCGCTTGACCTCGACGTCGGTGGCGCCGTCGACCAGCCAGGGGCCCAGGGCGTCGGAGCGCCAGCCTGACAGCGGCCGCCCGGCCGAGCCGTCGCCCACCGAGACGGTCGAGGCCGCGCCGGACAGCCGGAAGGCGTTGGCGCCGGTCGCCTCGGGGCTCCAGCCGCAGCTGGTGATCAGCCGGTCCTTGCCGAACACGATCTCGACGGCGGCGGGCTGGGCGCAGGCGGTGACGCTGAGCGCGCCCGTGGCCGGCGGACCGGCGTCGGCCATCACCTGGATGCTGCCGCCCTGCATCTTCTGATAGCCGACATGCGGCGCGGTCTGGGGCGGGCGCGGGCCGTGGTCGTCATGGGCCAGGGCCGCCGCGATCCGACGCGGCTCGATCGCCTCGCCGCCCTGGAAGGCCGCCAGATGGCCGTCGGCCAGGGCGAAGAAGCGCACCGACGAGCTCAGGCGGTCGATGGCGCGGGTCAGGAACTCGGGCGGCGGACGGCCGCGCTGGCCCAGGGCGTCGTCCAGGGTCAGCAGGTCGAACAGCAGCTCCAGCCCGGCCTCGGGCGAGCGGCTGGCGTGGCCGCCGTCGGGCAGGACGATGACGTCCAGCAGCGCGTTGACCCGCTTGAGGCCTTGGACCATCAGCCGGTCGCTGGCCTTGCCGGTCAGGGCGCAGCCGGCGATCGTCACGACCACGGCCCGTTCCAGCTTGCGGTGCGGGGCGTCGGAGGCCTTGAGCAGCTGGCGCGCGCCGCGGGCGATGTCCAGCGCCATGGCCGAGATCTCGGCGTCGGAGGCTTCGGGCGACAGGGCGCGGGCGGCGCAGGCCAGGTGGAAGGTGCGCCGCTCCAGCCGCTCGCCGCTCCACGAGAACGCGTTCCAGACCCCGAACACCCGACGCCAGTCCTGCAGCAGCCGCAGGGCCAGGCGAGCCGAGCCGGGCCCGGCCGCCAGCAGGTCCGGCAGCCAGTCGAAGCCGTGCAGGGCGGTGGCGAACTGGCGGGTCGGGCTGGCCTGGTCGAACGGGTCGCCGGTCTCGCCCAGCCGCACGGCGCCGCCGTCCAGCACCAGCACGCCGTCGAGCAGCTGGCGTCCGCGCTCGACATCGACGGGGCGCGGATCGTGCGGACGGGCGGCTAGGCCGACCGGGCGGGGTCGGCTGATCGCGGCGCGGTGCGGCGGCGAACCGAACCATTCGCGTTCGAGGTTGCTCTTGATCGAGGCGCCGAGCGCCTTGAGGACCACGCCCTTGGTGCGCGCGGCGCGTCCGCGGGCCCCATGAGCACGGCCGGAGGGGCCGCCGGCCAGGGCGGAGGACTTACGGGCGGAACCTGTCGCGGGAGCCCCCTCCATGCCGCTGGATCAGCCGCCCTTCAGGGCGCGGATGTTGCCGGCATAGGCGGAGGGCCCGCCCTTGAACACCGCCGAGCCGGCGACCAGGGCCGTGGCCCCCGCCGCCACGCACTGCGGGGCGGTGGCCGGGGTGACGCCGCCATCGACCTCGATGATGACGTCCAGTCCCCGCTGGTCGACCATCCTGCGCAGGGCCTCGACCTTGCGCAGTTGGCCCGGAATGAAGCTCTGGCCGCCGAAGCCGGGATTGACCGACATCACCAGCAGCAGGTCGACGTCCTCGAGGATCCACTCCACATGGTCGATCGAGGTCGAGGGATTGAACACCACCCCGGCCTTGGCCCCCAGTTCGCGGATGCGCTTGAGGGAGCGGTGCAGGTGGGGGCCGGCTTCCGGGTGGATGCTGATCAGGTCGGCCCCGGCGGCGCGGAAGGCCTCCAGATACGGATCGGCCGGACTGATCATCAGGTGGACGTCGAACGGGATCTTGGCGTGCGGCCGAATCGCTTTGACGATGTCCGGGCCGAGCGTGATGTTGGGCACGAAATGGCCGTCCATCACGTCGACATGCACCCAGTCGGCGCCGGCCGCCTCGATGGCGGCGACCTCTTCGCCAAGCTTGGCGAAGTCGGACGCGAGGATGGACGGGGCGATCAGCGGCGCAGTCATGCCCATGGCTTAACGGGCTTGGCCTCGCGCTACAAGCGAGCCCGTTGCCGCGTGCGGGTTTGCGGCGTTTTTCGCCTCTCACGTCTCAGCGATCAGAGCTTCACGAACCGCGCCGCGAAGAAGCCGTCCAGCCCGCCTTGGCGGTGGTGGGGCAGGATGCGCAGCGTGCCGCGCGGCGTCAGGCTGGCGGCGGGGGCGCCGCCTTCCTCCGGGGCGATCGGGTCCAGGGCCATGTCCGGGCGACGGGCCAGGAAGGCCTCGACCTGGGCCTCGCCCTCTTCGGACTCCAGCGAGCACACGCAGTAGACCAGGCGGCCGCCGGGCTTGAGCCGGCCGGCGGCGCTGTCGAGCAGCTTGCTCTGCACGCCGGCCAGGCTGGCCACGTCGCCGGGACGGGCGGCCCAGAGAACATCCGGGTGGCGGCGGAAGGTGCCGGTGGCCGAGCACGGGGCGTCCAGCAACACGGCGTCGAAGGCGCGGGTGTCCTCCCACACGCCGGCGTCGGCGGCGACGACCTCGGCGGTCATGTGCATGCGGGCCAGGTTCTCGGTGACGCGGCCCAGTCGCGCGGGCGAGCGGTCGACGGCCACCACCTGGGCGCGGGCCGCGACCATCTGCATGGTCTTGCCGCCGGGCGCGGCGCAGAGGTCCAGCGCGGTCTCGCCGGCCTTCAGGTTCAGCAGGCGGGCGGGGACGGCGGCGGCGGCGTCCTGGATCCACCAGACGCCGTCCTCGAAGGCCGGCCAGGCCGAGACGTCGCCCCGACGCTCGGTGCGCAGCGTGCCGCCGGGCAGGATCTCGCCTTCCAGCTCGGCCGCCAGGGCGGTCGCGTCGAAGTCGGGCTTCAGGGACAGGTCGGTGGCCGGCTCGAAGCCGATCTGGGCGGCGACCGCGTCGGCGGTCTCCTTGCCGTAGGCGCTGGTCCAGCGGGCGTAGAGCCAGGGCGGGGCCAGGTGCTCCGAGGCGTCCGACAGGGCGCCGTCGCGCAGCAGGCCGCGCAGCACGGCGTTGACCAGGCCCTTGAACGGGCGGCTGGCCTTGTTGGCGTTGGCCAGCTCGACGCTGGTGGCGACGGCGGCGAAGGCGGGCACTTCCAGGAAGAAGGCCTGGGTCGCGCCCAGGCGCAGCAGGTTGCGCACGCGCGGCGGCGGCTCCTTGGCCAGCTTGCCGGCCAGGGCCCGGTCGATGGGGCCGAGGTGGCGCAGCGCGGCCATGGCCAGGGCGCGCGCGAAGGCGCGCTCCCGCGGTTCGAGGAAGCGGAAAGCGTTGGCCGAAGCGGCTTCGTCGAGCCCGCCGCGACGCGACAGGGCCGCGTCGATGAGGGCGAGGGCGCCTTCCCGTGCCGGGAGGCCGTCATTGAGTTCCTGAGTCACCCGCTCGCCGTGCCCCGAGGCGACGGCGAGCGCAAGCCTTTTGGATGAAATGGTGCTATGCGAACGCCATGTCCGAGACCGATCTGCCGCCCGGCGCGGCCCCCGACAAGCCGCTCACCCCCGCCGCCAAGCGCGCGCTGGAAGAGGCCGCCGCCCGCCGCGCGGCCGAACACGCGGCGGCACTTCCGACGGAGGAGGGCGGCCGCGACGGGCCGGAGCCGACGCGGTTCGGCGACTGGGAGCGCAAGGGCGTGGCGGTGGATTTCTAGCCCCTACGCGGGTGGGCCTTTTTAAGGACCGTCATCCTCGGACTTGTTCCGAGGACCCCTCGGTCCGCCACGCTGCCGGTTGAGGTTCGCGGCGGTCTCACCGATCCACCGTCCTCCTTCTTCGCGGTTGAAGGAGGGGTCCTCGGAACAAGTCCGAGGATGACGGTGGTTAAATGACGAACCTTAGTGGCCCGCCATCTCCGCCACCACCTTCAGCGCCGCCTCGCGGGGATCGTTCGCCGCCGTGATCGGGCGGCCGCAGACCAGGTGGCTGGCGCCGGCCTTCAGAGCGTCGGCCGGGGTGGCGGCGCGGGCCTGGTCGTTCTTGGCCGACCAGAAGGGGCGCACGCCCGGCGTCACCACCAGGAAGTCCGGTCCGGCGATCTCGCGGGCCAGGGCGGCCTCCTGCGGCGAGGAGACGATGCCGTCGACGCCGCACTCCACCGCCTGCCGGATACGCCGCGCGACCAGGTCGCGGGCCGAGAACGCGTAGCCCATCTCGATCAGGTCGGCGTCGGTCAGGCTGGTCAGCACGGTGACGGCCAGGATCTTCAAGTCCGACCCGGCCTTGGCCTTGACCGCCGCCTGCATCACCTGCGGCTCGGCGTGGACGGTCAGCAGGTCGCAGCCGGCCCCGGCCAGCACCCGGGCCGAGCGCTCCACGGTCGCGCCGATGTCGTGCAGCTTCCAGTCCAGGAAGATCTGCTTGCCCTCGCCCTTCAGTTCGCGCGCCAGGGCCATGCCGTCGGTGGCCAACAGCTCCAGGCCGATCTTGTAGAACGACACCGCGTCGCCCAACGTCTCGACCATCTGGCGGGCCTCGGCTGTGCTGGGCAGGTCGAGCGGCAGGATCAGGCGTGGGTCGGCGGTCATCAGTGAACCCCTGGGGTTGGCGCGCGCGCTCGCATCACCCTAAGAAGGACGCGGATCCGCGCGAATTGAAGGCTAAGCACGTCGAATGAGCCAGGCAGAACTCGCCGTCAACTTCTTCGTCGCCCTGTTCGCCCTGATCGACCCGATCGGCAACGTGCCGCTGTTCGCCGCCGCGACCCTGGGCGCCGCCGCCGCCGGCCGCCGGATGGTGGCGGTCTATATCGGCCTGTTCGTCGCCGCCTTCCTGATCTTCTTCTACTTCACCGGCGTGTCGCTGCTCGAGTTCTTCGGCATCTCGATGCCGGCCTTCCGCATCGCCGGCGGCATCATCCTGTTCATTCTGGGCCTGGACATGGTGCGCGACGACTTCACCACCATGTTCGCCGACGCGGCCGAGGGCATCGAGGGCCAGTCGGCGCGGGTCTACGCCAAGCAGCGGTTCGAGCGGCTGATCGTGCCGTTCGCCATGCCGCTGCTGATCGGGCCGGGCGCGATCTCGACGGTGATCATCTACGCCAGCGAGGCCAAGAGCTTCGGCCTGGCCGGCATGGCGCTGGGTTGCGGTGTGATCGTCGCGGTGGCCCTGGTGCTGGTCGCGACTTTCTGGGCCTCGCCGATCATCAGCCGCGTGCTGGGCCGGATCGGCATGAGCATCGTGGTGCGGGTGCTGGGCCTGATCCTCTGCGCCCTGGCGGTGCAGTTCGTGCTGATCGGCGTGGGGGATGCGACGCGGGGGCTGATCCGGGCCGACGCCAAGGCGCCGTACGCCGAGCATCGGTAGGGCCGTGCGTCCTTCGAGGCTCGGCTTCGCCACGCACCTCAGGATGAGGAATTCAGTAGCAACGCTCCTCATCCTGAGGCGCCCGCGCAGCGGGCCTCGAAGGACGCAGGGCGCTAGACCTTCCTGAACCGCGACCCCTGGCTGGCCATCAGCGCCAGCGCCCAGTCGTCGGGGACCAGCTTGGCCAACACCGCGATGGCCTTGTTGGGCGAACCCGGCACGCAGACGGCGCGGTTGGCCTCGGCGGCCTCGTAGCCGGCGGCGGCCACCTCGTCGGCGCCCAACCACAGCCAGGTCGGCAGCGACTGGCTGACCTGGGCGCGGGTGCCGTTGACGTCGTGGAATTCCGAATAGGTGAAGCCCGGGCACAGGGCGCTGACGTGGACGCCGGCGCCTTGCGTCTCCAGGTGCAGGCTCTGGGAGAACTTCACCAGGAAGCTCTTGGTCGCCGCATACAGCGTGTGGCCGGCCGCGCCGGGGGCCAGGCCCGCCAGGGAGGCGACGTTGACGATGCGGCCGAAGCCGCGCTCGACCATGCCCGGCAGCACCTTGTGGGTCAGGCCGCAGACCGAGACCAAAAGCACCTGCAGGAAGGCGTTCTGGTCGGCCCAGGTGGTCTGGGCGTAGGCGCCGGGCAGGCCGTAGCCGGCGTTGTTGACCAGGGCGTCGACCACCCGCCCCTCGGCCTCGACGGCGGCCAGCACCTTGTCGACGGCGTCGGGCTCGGCCAGGTCGGCGGCGATCGGATAGGCCTCGACGCCGAACCGCAGGCGGATCTCGGCGGCCAGGGCCTCCAGCCGGTCCAGCCGGCGCGCGGTCAGGGCCACGTCATAGCCGTGGCTGGCGTAGATCCGGGCGAAGGCGGCCCCGATGCCGGCGGAGGCGCCGGTGATCAGGGCGAGACGGCGAGCCATGCGGCGTGTGTCCAGGGCGAAGGATGCGAAACTTCGCCGGAGTCGAGCACGGCCGGTGATTTGGTTCAAGGCGGGGAGGCGGACCCCAGGGCCGAACATGACGTCGGGGTCATGACCTCGAATTAAGTCGTCTCCCGCCGGAGCCGTCGTTATCTCTGCCCGCACCTTTTCGAGAGAGTGAAGCATGCGCGCATTTTCGATCCTGGCCGTGAGCGCCGCCGCCTTGGGCCTCGCCGGCGTCGCCTCGGCCGAACCGGCGGTCAACATCACCAACGCCGCCGCGCGCGTCACGGTGATCCCCGAGGCGCGGAACGACGTGAAGGTCGAGATCCAGAACGCCAATCCCAAGCTGCCGCTGAAGGTCAGCGGGTCGGGATCGCGCATCGTGATCGACGGCGGGCTGGCGGGCGTCGGGGGCGAGGGCGATCGCATCAAGGGATGCAATGTCGAGGGCGGCAAGCCCGTCATCGAGGTGAGCGGCCTCGGCGACGTGGAATGGGCCGACATGCCGCAGGTGGTGATCCATGCGCCGATGAACGTCGAGCTGGCGACCAGCGGCGCGGTGTTCGGCAGCGTCGGCCGCGCCGACAGCCTGGAACTGTCCAACGCCGGCTGCGGCGACTGGACGGTGGCCGACGTCAAGGGCGAGTTCGAGCTGAACCAGGCAGGACCGGGCGACACCAAGGCCGGCCGGGCCGGCGAGGTCGAGGTCCACATCGCCGACTCGGGACATCTGACGATCCAGGACGTCGCCGGCGACCTGGAGATCTTCGTCGCCGGTTCGGGCGGCGTGACGGCGGCCAGCGTGGGCCGGAAGTTCGAGGCCCATGTGGCTGGACCGGGCCGAGTCACCGTGGCGGGTGGTCGGTCGACCGAGGTCGAGGTCAGCATCCTGGGCTCGGGCGAGGTCGCCTTCAACGGCGTGGCCGGCAAGGTCGCGGCCTCGGTCTCGGGTTCCGGCAAGGTGACGGTCGCCAAGGCCGAGGGCCCTGTCAGCAAGTCGGTCGCCGGCTCCGGCGAGATCGTCGTCGGGCCGTAAGGCTTTAAGGGCGGCGATGGCCCCCTTCGTCACGACGCGTATCCGCGCCGTGACACTTCCTCGCTGCGCGAGGGAGGAGAGGGGACGCTCGGGCTCAAGCGTCCCCTCTGGCGGCGCCGGAGCGCCGCGGGCCCGTCCTTCGAGCTGGGGGATAGCGAAGGACGGGCTGTGGGTTAGGCCGCTTGGCTCAGCGCCGGCTGGGCGCCGCGCGTCCAGCGGACGGCGGCTTGCGCGATGCGGACGCCGAACAGGCGGGCGGTCTCGCGGTCGCCGGCCGGCGGGGTGATCTCGGGCGAGGCGTTGTCCGACTGGGCGGCCAGGCCGATGAACGAGCCGACGCGGTTGATCGTGTCGGGGCCGCGTTCGGCGGCGGTCACGCCAGGAGGGGCCAGGCCCAGGTTCACCCAGTTCATGCCGTGCTGGGCGGCCAGGATGGTCAGGCTTTCCAGCGCGTGGCCCTTGTCGCCCGAGAAGCTGTGCGAGTTGGTGAAGCCCGCGGCCAGCTTGTCCTTCCAGGCGCCGGTGAAGAACACGCCGGCGGTGGCGTCGGCGAACACTTTGAACACGCCCGAGACGTCGCCCATGTAGGTCGGCGCGCCGAACACCACGGCGTCGGCCTCGGTGATCTGCTCGATCAGCGGCGCGAAGTCCTGGGCGGCGTTGTCGATCTTGAGCAGCACCGGGGTCTGGCCGGCGTCGCGGACGCCTTCGGCGATCTTGTCGGCCAGGACGGCGGTGTGGCCGTAACCCGAGTGATAGACGATGGCGACCTTGGTCATTGTCGTGAGCCCTGAAATTGGTTGGCGGTTTCGCAACTGAAACCGTGACGATTACGTAATCACGGCTTCCCGGGTTTCCAGAGGATCGGCAACAGTCGCGGGTGCAGTTATTCTGCAAACCGTTTCAGCGGCGATGGGGTCGGTTTCGGGCGAACGACGGAATATGCGGTCTGATCGCCGGTTCAATCTTGTGACAACGTTGTCATTATCCCATCTAGCGGGATAATCTTGCAACCAAGCATCAGCTGAAGGCGCGCCGTCGCGGGCGCGTCCGGAGCCGTCCTGCGGCGTGTGTATCGAAAAGGCGGCGACCATGAGCTCCAGCCCACTGCTCGACGACGTAAAACAGGTGAAGGTCCACGCGCCCGGCCTGGTGCTGGCCGCCCTGGCCCTGGGCGGGTTCGCGATCGGCACCACCGAATTCGCTTCGATGAGCCTGCTGCCCGACTTCGCCGCCAGCCTGGGCGTCGACGCTCCGACGGCCGGCCACGCGATCAGCGCCTACGCCCTGGGCGTGGTGGTCGGCGCGCCGGTGATCGCCGTGCTGGCCGCCCGCCTGCCGCGCCGGATCATCCTGGTGGCCCTGATGGCGGTGTTCGCGGTCGGCAATCTGCTCAGCGCCCTGGCGCCGACCTTCGGCTGGATGCTGGCCTTCCGGTTCTTCAGCGGCCTGCCGCACGGGGCCTATTTCGGCGTCGCGGCCCTGGTCGCCGCCAGCGTCTCCCCGCCCGAGCGAAGGGCCCAGTCGGTGGCCATGGTGATGATCGGCCTGACCGTGGCGACCATCGTCGGGGTGCCGATGGCCAATGTGGTCGGCCAGTGGATCGGCTGGCGCTGGGGCTTCGTGATCGTCGCCGTGCTGGCCGCCATGACCGCCACGGCGGTCTACATCTTCGCCCCGCGCGCGCCGGCCGACGCCGGGGCCAGCCCCCTGCGCGAGCTGGGCGCCCTGGGTCGGGGACGCGTGTGGCTGACCCTGGGGATCGGCGCGATCGGCTTTGGCGGCATGTTCTGCGTCTACACCTACCTGGCCTCGACCATGCGCGAGGTGACCCACGCCTCGGCGGCCCTGCCGATGGTGCTGGCGGTGTTCGGGGCCGGCATGACGGTGGGGACCCTGGCCTGCGCCTGGGCCGCCGATCGCGCCCAGATCCCGGCCATCGGCGGCGTGCTGCTGTGGAGCGCCGGCGCCCTGGTCCTCTATCCGATGGCCACCGGCAGCCTGTGGACCCTGATCCCGGTGGTGTTCCTGATCGGCTGCGGCGGCGGGCTGGGCGCGGTGCTGCAGACCCGGCTGATGGACGTGGCCGGCGACGCCCAGACCCTGGCGGCCGCTATGAACCACTCGGCCTTCAACTTCGCCAACGCCCTGGGTCCCTGGCTGGGCGGGCTGGCGATCGCCGCCGGCTACGGCTGGGCCTCGACGGGCTATGTCGGCGCGGCCCTGGCCCTGGGCGGTTTCGCGATCTGGATCGTGGCGGCGCTGGACGTGCGCTCGCAGCGGCTGCGGCTGGCGGCGGCTGAATAGCCCTATCCGTTGGTCAGTCAGCGGTAGGGGCTCGCGGCCTCCCTGAAGGCGTGCTCTTCGATGAAGTACTCGACCAGGCGATCATTCCGAAAAGTGTAAATCGGGAGGTCGGGAAAGATCTTTCGCAGCTCCTCCAGCCCGATCTCGTCCGGCTCCGGAACGGGCTCGGGTCGGAGTTCGTCGGGCAGGTCCGCGAAGATATCCGCGCTGGGTACCCTAAGCACTGTCAACAGATCGACCGGGTTTACGTAGAGACCCACGACGTCCGCGTTTCTGACGCTCCATTCGTTGTGATGCGCCAACGGCTTGGAAAAAGTTTCCGATACGGCGGTTCGCGAAAAGGGTACGCCCTTCCCGATCCGCCTCTGCAACTTCTCGTCCCATTCGGACCCGCCGTCGTCGTTGTCGATCCGGATAATCGAGGTCGTATCTCGAGGCAAAACTACGATGCCCACATCGCCGAACGTCTTGATGTGATCCGGCCAGATGACGGAGCAGCAAATCTCCCTGGCGTTATCGTTCAAATCCCGGATCGTGGCCGTCAAGTCTTCGGGAAAGATCGGCGGTGGATTTACAATGTTCGCGCTTCTGCCGAGGCGGGTGCAGTGAACGATAAGTGCGCTACGCTGGACGAGTTCCGCCCGCAATTCGTTCAGAGTCATCAACCGCTCTCGATAAGATTCAGGCCGCGGCCTCGACCGACGCCCCGGCCAGCAGGTCGGCCACGGAGATCTGCGACAGTCGCTCGGCCACGGCGGTGTCGGCGGCGATCATCGCCCCGCGCACCGCGTCTGGAATCTTTTCGCCGACCGGGCAGCCCTTGACGCCCTTGGGGGCGACGCCGAGGTGGGCGCAGCCGTTCACGGCCCGCAGGACGACGTCCAGGGTGATGGTCTCGGGCGGCTTGAGCAGCCAGGCCCCGCCGTTGGCGCCCGCGCGCGCGCCGATCAGCCCCGCCTTGCCGAGCATGGCGGTCACGCGACGCACCACGACCGGGTTGGTCGGAACCGAGGCGGCGAGCTCGGCGCTGGCCACCGCACGGTCAGCCGAAAAGGCGTTCTTGTGCGCCAGATAGGCCAGGGCGTGCGCGGCGACGGGGAATTTCTGACTGTCTGACATTTTTCTGTGGCAGGACCCTTACGGACGTCGCTCGTGCGTTCAATCAAAAACTGTCGGCGGCGAAAAACCGCCGGAGGCAAAAACTATCGTCGTTATCCTGCTTCAGGTCGCGATTGAACCGGAGCAGGATTGGGTGTATCGCGCCCCGCTTGATCGATATGGGGCTCCGCACCGCGTTTTGCGAGGGCGACCCCGGAGGGATTGAATGGCTTCCGAAGCCTCTGGCGCTCCCGCTTCCGACAGCGCCGCCCCGTGTGACGTCCCTCCGCAAGCTGGCCATGACCCGAAAGGGCACGGCTTCATCGCGCTTGCGCTCGGCGCCGTGGGCGTCGTGTTCGGCGACATCGGCACCAGCCCGCTGTACGCCATGCGCGAGGCCCTGGCCCATTCGCGCAGCACCACCGCCACCGAGCACGCCGTGCTGGGGGTGGTGTCGCTGGTGCTGTGGACCCTGACCCTGTTCGTCACGATCAAGTACGTGATCTTCTTCATGCGGGCCGACAACAAGGGCGAGGGCGGCACCCTGGCCCTGATGGCCCTGGCCCAGAAAGCCCTGGGCAAGGCGGGCGGCAAACGCTCGACGGCGGTGTTCTTCCTGGGCGTGATCGGGGCCGCGCTGTTCTACGGCGACGGCATCATCACCCCGGCCATCTCGGTGCTGTCGGCGGTCGAGGGCATGAAGGACGCGCCGCACGTCGGCCACGCCCTGACGCCCTACATCCTGCCGATCTCGGCCGGCATCCTGGTGGCGCTGTTCCTGGTCCAGGCCAAGGGCACGCACCGCATGGCCGCCCTGTTCGGGCCGGTCATGGCCGCCTGGTTCCTGATCCTGGGCGCGCTGGGCCTGTTCCACCTGGCCGACGACCTGTCGATCCTGCGGGCCTTCAATCCCTGGTACGGGGTGCGCTTCCTGCTGGAGAACGGCTTCCTGGGCTTCGTGATCCTGGGCAGCGTGTTCCTGGCGGTGACCGGCGCCGAGGCGCTGTACGCCGACATGGGCCACTTCGGGAAGAAGCCGATCCAGGCGGCTTGGCTGTACCTGGCCTTCCCCTGCCTGGCCTTGAACTATCTGGGCCAGGGCTCGCTGGTGCTGGACCACCCCGCCTCGCGGCACAATCCGTTCTGGGACATGGTCCCGACCATCGCCTACTGGCCGGTGCTGCTGATGGCCACCGTGGCCACGGTCATCGCCAGCCAGGCGGTGATCACCGGCGCCTTCTCGATGACCCAGCAAGCGGTGCAGCTGGGCCTGCTGCCGCGCCTGGACATCAAGCGCACCTCCGAGACCCAGGCCGGCCAGATCTATGTCCCGGCGGTCAACACCTTCCTGCTGATCGGCGTGCTGGTCCTGCTGGTCATGTTCCAGAGCTCGCACAAGCTGGCCAGCGCCTACGGCATCGCCGTGACCGGCGCGATGTTCGTCGACACCCTGCTGGCCTATGTGGTGCTGCGCCTGGTGTGGAAGTGGAACCTCTGGCAGACGGCCGCCCTGCTGGTTCCGCTGGCCGTGATCGACTTGGTGTTCATCGCTTCCAACGCGCTGAAGATCCCGGACGGCGCCTGGCTGCCGCTGGTGTTCGGCGCGGTGCTGGTGCTGATCATGTGGACCTGGACGCGCGGCGCCCAGATCCTGACCGACAAGACCCGCCGCGACAGCGTTCCCCTGGTTGACCTGATGGAGATCCTGCGGGCCCGCGCGCCGCACCGCGCCCCCGGCACGGCGATCTTCCTGACCTCCGACCCGGACATGACCCCGGTCGCCCTCATGCACAACCTCAAGCACAACAAGGTGCTGCACGAGCGCAACGTGGTGCTGACCGTCCGCACGGCCGAGACGCCGCGCGTCAACGACGAGGACCGCGTCCGCACCCAGGCGATCAACGCCGACTTCAAGAAGGTCGAGATCTTCTACGGCTTCATGGAAAGCCCGAACGTGCCCAAGGCCCTGGCCATCCTTCGCAAGCAGCAAGGGCTGAAGTTCGACATCATGGCCACCAGCTTCTTCCTGGGCCGCCGCTCGATCGTGCCGTCGGCCAACAGCGGCATGCCGCTCTGGCAGGACCGGATCTTCATCTTCCTGATGAAGAACGCCACCAACCCGACCGACTTCTTCAAGATCCCGCCCGGCCGCGTCGTCGAACTGGGCGCGCAGGTGACGGTCTAGGATGGGTATTCTCGCCGTCCTGGGCGACATCCTGTGGCTGCTGGCCCTGTCGATCATGGGCGGCGCCTCGCGCATGGCCTGGGGCAAGGTCCGGGACGTGCTGGTGCCGGTCCTGTGGTCGCCGTCGGGCAAGACCGTGTGGCGAGCGCCGCGCGCCGTGGCCCTGGCCTCGCTGCCGACCTTCGCCTTCCTGCTCAGCCTGTGGCTGCTGGTCGAGAGCCGCCGGCCGGTGGACCTGAACGTCGGGATCATCCTGCTGTGCGTGCGGGCCATGCTGGCGGCGATCTTCGCGACGGCGCACCTGGCCCAGGTGCGCCGCGCCCTCAATCAGCTGGCCGCCGAAGGCCAGATCAAGCTCTGACATCAGTTCTTCGCAGGGCGCCGTTTCAATACAGCTGAAACCGCGCTAAACGCCCCGCGACTTTGTGTTTCTCTGAAGGATCCCGCTCATGGCCACCAAGCCCGTGAAGAAGGTCGTGCTCGCCTATTCGGGCGGCCTCGACACCTCGATCATCCTCAAGTGGCTGCAGACCGAATACGGCGCGGAGGTCATCACCTTCACCGCCGACCTGGGCCAGGGCGAGGAAATCGAGCCGGCGCGGGCCAAGGCCCTGGCCGCCGGGGTCAAGCCGGAGAACATCTTCATCGAGGACGTGCGCGAGGAGTTCGTGCGCGACTTCGTGTTCCCGATGTTCCGGGCCAACACGGTCTATGAGGGCCAGTACCTGCTGGGCACCTCGATCGCCCGTCCGCTGATCGCCAAGAAGCAGATCGAGATCGCCCGCAAGATGGGCGCCGACGCCGTCAGCCACGGCGCGACCGGCAAGGGCAACGACCAGGTCCGCTTCGAACTCGGCTACTACGGCCTGGAGCCCGACATCCACGTGATCGCCCCCTGGCGCGAGTGGGACTTCAAGTCCCGCGAGGCCCTGCTGGATTTCGCCGAGAAGCACCAGATCCAGATCGCCAAGGACAAGCGCGGCGAGGCGCCGTTCAGCGTCGACGCCAACCTGCTGCACTCCAGCTCGGAAGGTAAGGTCCTCGAGGATCCGGCCGTCGAGGCGCCCGAGTTCGTCCACATGCGCACGATCGCGCCGGAAGACGCGCCGGACAAGGCGACCGTGATCACCATCGACTTCGAGAAAGGCGATCCGGTCGCCATCGACGGCGTCAAGATGAGCCCGGCCACCCTGCTGACCAAGCTGAACGAGCTGGGCCGCGACAACGGCATCGGTCGCCTGGACCTGGTCGAGAACCGTTTCGTCGGCATGAAGTCGCGCGGCGTCTACGAGACCCCGGGCGGCACCATCCTGCTGGCCGCCCACCGCGGCATCGAGTCGATCACCCTGGATCGCGGCGCCATGCACCTGAAGGACGAGCTGATGCCGAAGTACGCATCGCTGGTCTATAACGGCTTCTGGTTCGCCCCCGAGCGCGAGATGCTGCAGGCCGCCATCGACTACAGCCAGGCCAAGGTGGCCGGCCAGGTGCGGGTCAAGCTCTACAAGGGCAACGTCTCGGTCATCGGCCGCACCAGCCCCTACAGCCTCTACGACCAGGATCTGGTCACATTCGAGGAGGGCAAGGTCGCCTACGATCACCGCGACGCCGGCGGCTTCATCAAGCTCAACGCCCTGCGCCTGCGTGTCCTGGCCAAGCGCGACCAGCGCGGCGGCTAGGCCTCACGGCCCTTCGACATGAGAAAGCCCCGCCGGCGACGGCGGGGTTTTTTTGTCGGACTGCTGTCGACCCATGGCCCGCGCCGTCAGGGCGCCGCCTCGGAGGCCGCTTTGCCGCTTTCCAACTGGCTGCGCATCCACGCCGCGAACTGCTGCTCAATGAAGGTCTGCCTGAAGCGAAGCCTTTCCTCGGCGCTGAGCCCGCTCTTCGGCGCGAAGCGATACGTCCAGGCGACATGGGTCATTCCAGACGCGGGTCGGGTGTTGACGATTTCGCCCACCGCGTAGGCGACGTCGCGAAACTTCGGGCTGGTGTAGTTCCAGACCACGTACCTGAAGCGTCGGCCGCCGTCGCTCGCCTCGGTCAGCAGCACCTCTTCGACGGTCGTGGATCCGTCGGTGAGGCAGACCAGCCTGCGCGAGCCGACGCCGCCATAACCCTGCTCCGACAGCCTGATCGTCCCGGCCACGCCCGGAAGGTCCTTCGTCGGCCGGATGGCTTCCTCCAGCGGGCGGTTGAGAGGCGGGGCCGCGAACGGCCGGGCGACATCGATCTCCTCGACGTGGCTCAGCAAGTCCTCGAGCGGCGCGAGGTCCGGGCGATGCGGATTGATGAATCCGGCGGGCTTTTCACAAGCCAGGCTCTGGCCCAGACCTTGACCAGGCAGCAGGACGCCGAGGAGCGCCAGCGCGAAGCGAAACCGATGTCTGAGCTTGTCCATGCACGATAGTGTGGGTGAAACCGTTCCGCGGGCTATTCGCATATGAAACGCAATCGGCCCGACCCGCTGAGCCCAAGGAAGAAGCCGCAACAGCGACGTTCGCGCGTCACGATCGACGCGATCTTCGAGGCGGCTATTCAGGTTTTGCTGGCCGAGGGCCTCGACAAGATCACCACGATCCAGATCGCCGACCGGGCCGGCGTTTCCGTCGGCTCCGTGTACCAATATTTTCCGAACAAGCGCGCCCTGCTCGCGGCGGTGGTCAGGCGCCATATCGGCGAAGTCGTCGACGCCACGATCGCCGCCTGCCAGTCGGCGCACGGGAAATCGGTGGCCGAGATGTGCGCGGCGATGATGGACGCCTTCGTCACGGCGAAGGCGCGAAGGCCGGAGGTCTCGCGCGCGCTGTATCTGCCGACGGCGCTGGTCAACGCCGACGCCATCGTCAAGGAAGAGTCGGCCCGCTGCGCCCGAGCCGTGCACGACATGCTGGTCACCGCGAGCGACGCGAGGTTCGCGCAGGCTCAAGAGGTGAGCGGCGTGCTGATCGCGTCCCTCGTGGGGCCGACACGCGCGGCGATCGAAGGACACGCCGACCTCAGCGCCTTCGACGGACTGAAGCAGCACCTCACCGCGCTCGGCGTGGGCTATCTGAAAGAGGTGTCGACGCCGCGAAAGGCCGGCCCGCTCGGCGAACAGCCCAGCCGTCCGACGGGTGGGTGAGGATGTCGCGCGTCAGGCCGTCGCCCCGCCGGTCGGCTGCACCAGACTGGGGGCCAGGTTCACGCCGGTCTTGTTGTAGATCACCCAGCCGATCAGCTTGAACGTCGCGTCCAGCAGCTGCTGGGCCAGGACCAGGGTCATGAACTTGGTGAACTGCAGGGTCTGGTTGAAGGCCAGCTGCTGGTTGCGCATGATCATGTCGGCCGCCTCGGCCGGGATCTGGTTGTTGGCCAGGGCCAGGCGGGTCTGCATCGTCGCCTCGGCCAGGCTGCGCAGATAGCCGGCCACCACCGACTTGTTGGCGTTCCACCATTCGGTGGACACCCCGCCCAGTTCGTCCTGCAGCGCCGAGACCAGCTCGTCCACGTTGTCGATATGCAGGTTCGCGAAGTCGACCATCGGTTTCCGCCCCTAACCTAGTTCTTCATGGCGCCGACGGCCTTGGCCGCCTGGTCGCAGCTGACCATCATGGCCGTGGTCGCCCCCGTTCCCGGGACGACGCCGTAGGTCTTGTGCAGCGCCGCCAGGCCCGAGACCTGGGCGCTGCAGCCCTTGATGAAACCGACCGTCTGGTCGCGCGCGTCCTCGGCCCGCTTGCCGGCGACGGGCGCCGAGGCGGCGCGCACGGCGACCACGGCCAGGGCCCCCTGGATGGTGGCGTAGGTGTCGACCGCGCCCGGATAGGTCGCCTTATCCTGGTAGAGGCCCATCTCGGCCTGGGCCGCCAGCTTGGCCACGCTCTCGTAGGCGCTGGTGGTCTTCTGATCGAGGGTGGCGTCATAGGGCGGCGCGAACAGCGCGCACGCGCTCAGGACAAGCGCCAGGCCGGCGACGCTCGCGCCGCGGCCTATGGTGCGGACGGCTTGGACAAGGCTCATCTGGCGTCTCCCCCTGGACCAACCATGGGCTGTAACCGCGCCCGGCTCAAGCGACCTTCGTTATTTGACTTCGCCGGGCCGATAGGTCCGCTCGACGTGGCCCGTCAGCTGGTCTGGATAGAAATAGACCGTCCGCAGGTCGCCCTTGGCGTAGCGCTCCGCCTGGTCGGCGAAGTGTTTGGAGGCCGGATCGCCGCTCTCGCCGCCGGCCGACACGGCCAGGGCCTTCACCTTCGGTCCGAACTCGACCACGGCCACGAAGCTGTTGCCGCTGGTTCCGTAGTACTTCTTGGTCCCCGGATAACGCTTGGCCCCGAACGAGGCCAGCGAGCCCCACTGGCCCGAGGCGAAGGGTACGGGGATCGAGGCCTTGGCGTCGTCGAAGGTCTGGACGATGGCGCCGTCGTTGCGCTGGAAGCGGTTGATCTGGCCCCACGGCGTGCGCCAGTCGCCGAAGTCGGCCGCCAGGCGGTCCGACGCCTCGGCCAGGGCCGCCAGCTTCTGGGCCGGCGTCGTGGTCTCGGCCATGTACTTGTAGACCGACACGCCTTGTTTCTTGGCTTCGGCGGACGACCTAGCCCACAGGGCCTCGCCCCAGAAGACCGCCAGAGAGGTTTCGATGGAGCCTTCCGACCACTTCAGGTCCCAGGCCTTCAGGGCCGCCATCTGGGGCGCTAGCCGCGCCTTGACCGGGTCGCCGTCGGGCGTTTCGTCATAGGCCTTGGACAGGGTCGGGATCAGGTCGGCGAAGGCGGTCAGATAGGGATCGTAGGCGGCTTGTATCAGGGTCGGCAGGGTGAAGTCCTTGCGGGCGCTCAGCACACGGGTGGCGTGGACCCCGCGCGGCGTCTCGCCGACGCTGTCCATGTAGCGCGGGAAATCGGCCTGCCTGGGGCTGTAGGGACCGGCCGCCGAATAGGGCCAGTTGTTGGTGTTCATCAGCCAGCCGTTGGGCGGGTTCTTCAGATGCGGCGCCTCGGACAGCGCGTGCAGGCCGTTCCAGTCGGTGGCCGGGTCCGCGCCGTCGACCGGCTTGGTGTAGTCGAAGCGGTCGTCACGCTTGGGGATGAACTGCGGGTGCAGATAGGCGACCTCGCCCTTGTCGTCGGCGAACAGGGTGTTGTTCGAGGAGTTGGCCTTCAGCTCGGCCACCTTCAGGAAGCTGGCGTAGTCGGTCGCCTTGGTGCGCCGGAACGACTGCTCCAGCGCCTCCACCGGCTTGTACATCATGGCGAAGGCCACCCACTTGCCGTCCGCCGCCCGGACGATGGGGCCGTGGTGGGTGCGGTAGGTCGTGAAGGTCTTTCTGGCCAGCGATCCGTCGGTCGCTTTGTAGGGGACCTCGACGGTCGAGACGGTCACGGGCCGTTCCTCGCTCCCGTACTTGTAGAACAGCTTGCCGTCCTTGCGGACGATCGTCTCGGCGAACTCGTCCACCACGTCGACCGTGCTGGAGGTGTGCATCCAGCCGGCATGGGCGTTGAAGCCCTGATAGACGAAGAACTGGCCCCAGGTCGCCGCGCCATAGGCGTTCAGCCCCGCGTCGCTGCTCATCTGCAGTTCGGAGCGGAAGAAGAACGAGGTGTGCGGGTTGATCAGCAGCAGGGCGTGGCCGTCCTTGGTGTTGGACGGGGCGATGGCGAAGCCGTTCGAGCCGGTGGGTTCGCGGAATTCCACGGCCTGGGCGAACTCGCGGGCCTTCACCTGCGCCGAGGCCTGCATCTGCGGTTTGCCGTAGAAGGCCTCCAGCTCGCCCAGCGAGATCCGCTCGACGTCGCCGCCGATGCTGCCCTCGGTGAAGCTCAGCGCCATCCACGGCTCGAACCGGGTGATGACCTTCGGCTTCGTGTCCGGATGGGTGGCCAGGTAGAAGTTCAGCCCGTCGGCCCAGGCGTCCATCAGCGTCTTCAGCCAGGCGGGGCTCTTGGCGTAGCGGGCCTGGAGGTCGGCGGGATCGACGAACAGCTTCATCCGCAGGTCCTGCCAGACGGCCTTCTCGCCTTCAGCCTCGGCCGTGCGTCCCAGGGCGGTCAGATAGTTGGCCTCGACCCGATTGAAGTCGTCCTCGGCCTGGGCGTAGACCATGCCGAACACCGCGTCGGCGTCGCTCTTGCCGTGCACGTGGGCGATCCCCCAGTCGTCGCGGACGATCCGCACCCGCGCCGCCGTGGCGCGCTGGCGGGCCAGGTCGCCCGCGGGTGTCGCCGTCAGGGCCGGGGCCGCCAGGGTCGGCGCGGCCAGGGTCGGCGCGGAAAGCGCCGCGCAGGCGGCCGACAGCAGCAACAGAGTCCCGATACGCAAACCACGCCCTCCCGATCCAGGACGCGGACCGTCGGGCGCCGCCCGCGCCTTGTCCAGACCCGTCCGAGCGCCGGATGCGATCAGGCGCGCGTCGCGCGAAAAGCGGGCGCGGCGGCGATCAAGGGATGTTGGGGAGGTCCTTGGTGGAGCCGAGGGGAATCGAACCCCTGACCTCCTCATTGCGAACGAGGCGCTCTACCATCTGAGCTACGGCCCCAAGGAAGCGCGGAAATACGTTGGGCCGGCGGGCTCGTCAAGCGCCCGGTTGCCTCTATCGGCGGCCATTGCTTGCCAGCGCCGTCAAGGCGCGGCAAGAAGCGGTGCACTTGGACGGGAAGCTCATGGTCGACATCCTCAAATTCGTCTTCTTCATCCTCGATGCGCTGCTGGGCCTGCTGTGGTGGGCGATCATCATCTCGGCCGTGCTCAGCTGGCTGGTGGCCTTCGACATCATCAATCTGCGCAACCGGGTGGTCTATCAGATCAGCACCGTGCTGGACCGGGTGACGGCGCCGGTGCTGCGGCCGTTCCAGCGGATCATTCCGCCGCTGGGCGGCGTCGACATCAGCCCGATCATCGTGCTGCTGATCATCACCGGCGTGCGGGCCTTCCTGTTGCCGGGCCTGCTCCGGTTCCTGATCGGCCTGACCGGCGGCGGCTACTATTAAGCCATGCGCCTGGCGGTCCGCCTCACCCCGCGCGGCGGGCGCGAGGCGATCGACGGCTGGGCGGTCGACGGCGACGGCCGGCCCTATCTGAAGGTGCGGGTCGCCGCCCCGCCGGTCGAGGGCGCGGCCAACGCCGCCCTGCTGGCTTTGCTGGCCAAGACCCTGGGCGTGCCCAAGTCCTCCCTGTCCATCGCCTCGGGCGCCGGGGCGCGGCTCAAGCTGGTCGATGTGGGCGACTGCGACGCGTTGTCGCTGGCGCGCGCCCTGGGGCCGCCGCCGGGGGCCGTTTCGTGACACGTTTGGGCAAGGCGTGATCACAAATCTCACCGCGCGGCCGCCGACGATCTGAAAATGCCCGCCTGGAGCCCGAACCGGGGCAGGTTCGGTCCGTGGTCCGAGGAAAAAGCCGCGAACGAATCCGGTTCTTTCACCCCCTCTTAGCGACGATGTTTCATGCTATGGGCTCTTCACGCGTGGCGGGGGCCGCGCGGCACGGGGGGCTGTGTGGACGACGTACGACATCAGTCGGGAGAGATGAGGGCGGCGCTCGCGCGTCGCGGCAATCTCTATCTGCGCGTCGTCGCCACGGTGATGATCGCCCTGATGCTGCACGCCTTCATGGGCGCCAGCTGGACCTGGCTGTGGGCCGGCGCCTACGCGGCCGCCCAACTGCTCGAGCTGCTGCTGATCAGCCGGCTGGTGCGACATCCCGATTCCGGCCGAGCCTTGCGGTTCGCCGTGGCGGCCATGCCGGCGATCACCTCGATCATCTTCGGCTTCCTGTCGATCCCACTGTTCGCCTCGTCCGTGCGCTTCGCCCCGACCCTGGGCGGCATGCTGCTGGCGGGCGCCCTGCTGAACGTCATCGTCGTCAATTCCAGCCTGAGATCGGCGACGATCTCGGCCGCCGCCCCGCACGTGGTCTATCTGCTGATCGTGCCGTTCGTGGCCCGCTCGGCCAATCCGACCGCGTCCCTGGCCGACGCCCTGTGGCTGGGCGTGGTGCTGCTGATCGTCTCGGTGTTCGTGGCCGCCCGCACCCTGGAGCGGGCCCTGCGGGCCGAGGCCGCGGCCAAGGAGGAGGCCGAGCGCCGCCGCCACGAGGCCGAGGAGGCCGTCGCCGCCAAGTCGGCCTTCGTGGCCATGATCAGCCACGAGCTGCGCACGCCGATCAGCGCCATCCTGGCCGGCGCGGCGCGCCTGCACAGCGACGTGCCCGAAGCCGCCTCCAAGCTGCACGCCCAGTTGATCGGCGACGCCGGCGCGATGATGCGCACCCTGCTCAACGACCTGCTGGACCTGTCGCGCCTGGACGCCGGGCGGATGTCGGTCGAGCAGGCGCCGTTCGACCTGCGTCAGGCCATGGCCGACACCCTGCGTCTGTGGCGGCCGGACGCCAACAAGAAGGGCCTTCGCCTGCGCGTCGAGGGCGCGGCCCATCTTCCGCGCTGGGTCGCGGGCGATTCCATGCGGCTGCGCCAGGTGCTCAACAACCTGCTGTCCAACGCCATCAAATTCACCGCGCGGGGCGCGGTCACCGTGCGCCTGACCGCGCGCGAGGAGGCCGACCATCTGGTGTTCGAGGCGATCGTCGCCGACACCGGACGCGGCCTGACCGAGGAGCAGCTGGCGCGGCTGTTCACGCCGTTCGACCAGCTGGCCTCCAACGTGGCGCGCGAGCACGGCGGTTCGGGCCTGGGCCTGGTGATCAGCCGCGAGCTGGCCCGGCTGATGGGCGGTGACCTGACGGTGACCAGCAAGCCGGGCAAGGGGGCGCGCTTCCGCCTCCAGGTCCGGGTCGAGACCGCCGAGGCGCCGGACGCCCGGGCCGGAGGGGCGATCGTCGAGGGCGCGCGGGTGCTGGTGGTCGACGACCACATGGTCAACCGCCGCGCCATCGAACTGGTGCTGCAGTCGTTCGGCATCCAGCCCACCCTGGCCGAGTCCGGCGAGCGGGCCTTGGAGCTGCTGCATTCCGAGGTGTTCGACGTCATGCTGATGGACGTCTACATGCCGGGCATGGACGGCCGTGACGCCACGCGCCAGCTGCGCGCCGCCGACGGTCCCAACCGCGACATCCCGGTGATCGCCGTCACCGCCTCGGCCACCGCCAAGGACTGGGAAGCCTGCCATGCGGCCGGCATGAACGCCCACGTCGCCAAGCCGATCGACCCCAGCCAACTGCACGCGGCGCTGAGCGAAGTGCTGCCGGCGGCGGCGGCTTCCAGCCGGGTGGCGGCCTAGTTCACGCGAACACTTGCCCCTACGGGCCTTCGGCCGTCTTCCCCATAGGGGGCGGACAGGCGGCGGGGCCGCCAGGCGGGGGCAAGGGTTCGGTGGCACGGAGAAGCCCGGCCAGCCTCTCCCGCAACGCCTCGTGATCCTTCATCTGGCACTCCCACACCGTCTCCACGCGCCAGCCGGCGGCGGTCAGGTCGGCGACGTTGCGCCCATCCCGCGCCATGTTCCGCGCGACCTTGGCCAGCCAGTAGTCGCGGTTGGCCTTGGGCACGCGAGAGCCCCGCGCGCAGTCGTGGCCGTGCCAGAAGCAGCCATGGACGAAGATCGCCAGTCGCCGGCCCGGCATCGCCACGTCGGGCGAGCCGGGCAGGTCCTTGCGGTGCAGGCGGTAGCGCGCGCCCAGGCCGGTCAGCAGGCGGCGCAGCAGCAGCTCGGGCTTGGTGTCCCGGCTCTTGATCCGGGCCATGACAGCCGAGCGCTTGGCGGGGTCGAAGACGTCGCTCATGGCGTCGTAACGTCCCCGCCTCGAGCTTGGATCAGAGGCCCTCGAACAACGCCGTCGACAGATAGCGTTCGGCGAAGCTGGGGATGATCGCTACGATCAGCTTGCCGGCGTATTCGTCGCGTAGGGCCAGGTCGAAGGCCGCGGTCAGGGCTGCGCCGGAGCTGATGCCGACCGGCAGGCCCTCGGTCGAGGCCGCCTTGCGGGCCATGGCGAAGCTGTCGTCGTTCGACACCTGGATGACCTCGTCGATCACCCCGCGGTCGAGGATGCCCGGCACGAAGCCGGCGCCGATGCCCTGGATCTTGTGCGGGCCGGGCGCGCCGCCCGACAGCACGGCGGAGGCTTCCGGCTCGACCGCGACCATCTTCACCGACGGCTTGCGGGCCTTCAGCACCTGGCCGACGCCCGAGATGGTGCCGCCGGTGCCGACGCCCGAGACCACGGCGTCCACGGCGCCGGCCGTGTCGTTCCAGATCTCCTCGGCCGTCGAGACACGGTGGATCAGCGGGTTGGCGGTGTTCTCGAACTGCTGGGGCATCACCGCGCCGGGGGTGGCCTCGATGATCTCCTGGGCCCGGGCGACGGCGCCGCGCATGCCCTTCTCGGCCGGGGTCAGCTCCAGCTTGGCGCCCAGCAGCAGCAGCATCTTGCGGCGCTCGATCGACATGCTCTCGGGCATGACCAGGGTCAGCTTGTAACCCTTGGCGGCGGCCACGAAGGCCAAGGCGATGCCGGTGTTGCCGCTGGTCGGCTCGACGATCACGCCGCCCGGCTTCAGCAGGCCCTTGGCCTCCAGATACTCGATCATCGCCACGCCGATGCGGTCCTTGACCGAGGCCAGCGGATTGAAGAACTCCAGCTTGGCCACGACTGTGCCCTTGGGCTTCAGCTCGGCGGTCAGGTTGGGCAGGCGGACCAGCGGCGTGTCGCCGACCGTGTCGAGGATCGAGTCGAAGATCTTGCCGCGCCCGGCGCGCTTGAACCGCGCGGCGTCGTAGATCGAGGAGGCGTCGTCCATGGGAAGTCTCGCTTGGTGTGGGATTGTCGGCCCTGGGGTTAATCCACCTTAGGCCGTGGGTTTTGGCGTGTCAGCGGCTCATTCGGCGGCGAGCGACGCAGATTTCCTGAGGGCGAGCGGAGTCAAAAGCCGTTCGGACAGCCAGCGCACCACCGGGGCGGCCACGCCGTCGCCGATCACGTGCAGGCCGGCGGTGGCGCTCCTGGGCAGGCGGTAGGCCTCGGGCAGGCCCATCAGCCGGGCGCCTTCGCGGGGGCTGAGCAGGCGCGAGCGCACCTGGCCCCTGTCGATCACCAGCAGGGTCTGGCGCGAGGAGCCGCCGCGCGGTGTGCGCAGGCAGCCGGCCAGGCCGTCGAAGCGCACCTCGGCCCGCTGCTGGCCGCCGCGCATCCGCCGGAAGACGGCCCCGACCGCGCGCTCGCCGCTCTGGACACGGGCCTCGACGGCGGCGCGGTGAAGCGGGGCCATCAGGTCGAGCAGGGTCTGGGTGGCTTCGTCCGTCCGCCAGTTCACCTGGTCATCGGGTTCGAGCAGGGCGGAAAGGTCGGTGTTGCGAGCGGGCGGGGCGTCCAGGCCCCACCACGTCCAGGCGGTCTGCAGCTCGGCGGGCAGGCGGGCATGGGCCTCGCGCACGGCGCGGGTCTGGAACGGGCTTGGCCCCGTCAGGCCGTCGGCCGGCAGGCGGGTGGCGATCACGAACACCCGGGGCCGCGACTGCGGGACGAAGCGGGCGGCGTCGATCTCCAAGGCGCCGAAGCCGTAGCCCTGGTCGCGGAGCGCGCGGCACAGGGCGGTGAAGTCGGCCCCGCCGTGCGAGGTCAGCAGGCCCACGACGTTCTCGACCACCACCGTGTCGGGGCCGCGCCCCTCGGCGCTCAGCGCTTCCATCAGCTTCCAGAAGCCGAAGAAGGCCGAGGAGCGTCCGCCCTGCAGACCCGCTCGAGCGCCGGCCAGGCTGAAGTCCTGGCAAGGGCTGGAGGCCCAGGCGAGATCCGCCTGGCCGGGCAGGTCGGCGGGCGCGATCTTCCAGACGTCGCCTTCGTGGAAATGAGATGCCGCGTCCGCATGGTTGTCGCGATAGGTCGCGGCCTTGACCGGATCGAAGTCGTTGGCGAAGGCGCAGGTCCAGGCGTCGCCCAGGCCCAGGCGCGCCATCCCGCCGCCGGCGAAGAATTCGTAGAAGGAAGGGCCCGAGGCGCTGGAAGCGTTCCGATTCATCGCGGGGGAGTCTAGCGTGAGCCGCCCCCTCTTAGATATAGGGCCAGGGATAGCGCCGCCATGCTTCGTTCCGCCGCCGTCACCACCATCGCCGTTTGTTCGATCTTGCTGCTTTCAGCCTGCGGGGAGGCGCCGATGGGGGCGTCCGAGGGAGCGTCGAGCGCGCCCGCCGACGCGCCGGCCTCGGCTCCGCCGGGACCGGACTTCTCCGGCGACTTTCAACTGGTCGGGACCGAACCGTTCTGGGGAGGACGGATCCAGAACGACGGCCTGACCCTGTCGCGGGCCGGCCAGCCGGATGTCAGCGCGGACAACACCGGCGTCCACGTCGAGGACGGCGCCGGGGTCTGGGGCGTTGGGGGTCTGGTGTTCAAGTTGCGGCCCGAGCCCTGCTCGGACGGCATGTCGGATCGTCGCTACGACTATCGTGCGGAGGTGACGATCAATGGCGATGTGCTGAAGGGCTGCGCGTCGGCGCCGGTGGACCTGCAGGCCCAGCCCCAACCTTAGTGGCTTGGGACCCTAGTTCCCGACGTCCATCAGCTCGTAGTGGCCGCGCGCGTCGAGGTCCTGGCGGATGGCGCCCGGGACGGGCAGCAACAGGCCGATCGAGACGGCGGCGACGGTGGCGAGGGCGAAGAGGGCCTTGAGAGGGGCGGCCATGGCGGCGGGTCCTGGTTGAACGATGTCCGCCGAAGAGCGGTCAATCGGCAACAAAGATGGTTGCGGTTAGCCGAGGTTCAAGAGGGTCTCGGCCCCGCATCCCAAATTCGTTGATCGTCGTTTTTTCGGACCGTCGCCCGGCTCATATGGGACCCCGAACGCAAAACGCCACCGGGCGCGAACCCGGTGGCGTCTCGTGGATGAGCTGGGACAGCGCATGCGCCCGTCCCTGTCGTTGCAGGTTCTAGAAGATCTCGAACAGCCCGGCCGCGCCCATGCCGCCGCCGATGCACATGGTCACCACGCCCAGCTTGGCCTTGCGGCGCTTGCCTTCCAGCAGCAGGTGGCCGGCGCAGCGGGCGCCGGTCATGCCGAACGGGTGGCCGATGGCGATCGAGCCGCCGTTGACGTTGTACTTCTCCGGATCGATGCCCAGGCGGTCGCGGCTGTAGAGGCACTGCGAGGCGAAGGCCTCGTTCAGCTCCCACAGGTCGATGTCGTCGACCTTCAGGCCGTGGCGTTCCAGCAGGCGCGGCACGGCGAAGACCGGGCCGATGCCCATCTCGTCGGGTTCGCAGCCGGCGATGGCGAAGCCCTTGAACAGGCCCAGGGGCTCCAGGCCGCGCCGGGCCGCTTCCTTGGCTTCCATCACCACCACGGCGGCGGCGCCGTCCGACAGCTGGCTGGCGTTGCCGGCGGTGACGAAGTTGCCCGGACCCTTGACCGGCTCCAGCTTGGCCAGGCCCTCGAGGGTGGTCTCCGGACGATTGCACTCGTCCTTGGTGACCACGTAGTCGACCAGGCTCTCCTCCTTGGTCTCCTTGTTGACCACCTTCATCTTGGTGGCCATCGGCACGATCTCGTCGTCGAACAATCCGGCGGCCTGGGCGGCGGCGATCCGCTGCTGGCTGCGCAGCGAGTACTCGTCCTGATATTCGCGGCTGATGTTGTAGCGCTTGGCCACGATGTCGGCGGTGTCGATCATCGCCATCCAGAGGGCCGGCTTCTCGCGCATCAGCTTTTCTTCGGTGATGTGGAAGCGGTTCATGTGACCGCCGCCCTGGACCAGCGAGATCGACTCCACCCCGCCGCCGATGGCGACCGGGGCGCCGTCGTTGCGCACGTAGTTGGCGGCGGTGGCGATGGCCTGCAGGCCCGAGGAGCAGAAGCGGTTGACGGTCTGGCCCGAGGTGGTGACCGGCAGGCCGGCCCAGATGGCGGCATTGCGGGCGACGTTCATCCCGGTGGCGCCCTCGGGGCCGCCGCAGCCCAGCACCACGTCCTCGACCTCGGCCCCTTCGAGCTTGGCGCGCGACACGGCGTGCTGGATGGCGTGGCCGGCCATGGCCGCGCCGTGGGTGTTGTTGAACCCGCCGCGGTTGGACTTGGCCAGGCCGGTCCGGGCGTAAGAGACGATGACCGCTTCGCGCATTTGGGTGCACTCCCCTTTAAAACGTTAGTTTGAATTGGGGCCACCCTAGACCGGGATTTCCGTCCGCGAAAGGTCACGCGAACGTAAAGCGATGCGGTCGACGGTTGCGGCAATGCTTGCCAGGCAAGAGCTTCAAAGCTTGAGCATTCCCCAGCGTCATCCTGAAGAGAAGTCGGGACATTGTTGCCCGCAATCCACTCTTCTTCAGAAAGGTTCGTGCGCCGACGCTCTGATCTCGTTTGCCGTTGACTTTCGATGATTCGGGCAAGAACGCTCAGGTTGTGGCCCATAACTATAATCTAATGGCCGCTAAAAACATAAGCGGGAGGAATTTCATGCGCCCTGTAATCCGTCGCCGGCATTCGCTGCTGGCCGCCACCGCCCTGGCGGCCTCGATCGCCGCCCTGCCGGCGATCGCCAGCGCCCAGCAGTCCAACAACACCGTCGAGGAACTGATCGTCACCGCCACCAAGCGCGACGCGACCATCCTGGACGTGCCGTTCTCGATCAACGCCCAGACCCAGGCCGACATCCAGAAGTCGGGGGCGGTCACCCTCGAGGACCTGTCGCGCAACGTCGCCAGCCTGACGATCCAGAACCTCGGCCCGGGCCAGAGCCAGGTGTCGGTGCGCGGCGTCTCGGCCGGCCAGGTGGTCCGCGACCAGCCGGGCGTGAAGGAGCAGGTCGGGGTCTATCTCGACGAGTCGGTGATCTCGCTGTCGCTGTTCACGCCCGACGTCGACCTGTTCGACCTGAACCGGGTCGAGACCCTGCGCGGCCCGCAAGGCACGCTGTTCGGCTCGGGCTCGGTCGGCGGCACCATCCGCTACATCACCAACCAGCCCAAGCTGGGCGCCTACGAGGGCGTGGTCGAGGCCAACGTCAACGTGTTGGATGGCGGCGACGTCGGCGGCTACATCAAGGGCGCGGTCAACCTGCCGCTGTCGGACAAGGCGGCCCTGCGGATCGTCGGCTACGACACCGAATACGCCGGCTTCGTCGACGCGCTGGGCGAGAACGGGACCAAGAAGAAGAACGTCAACGACGGCAATCGCCGCGGCGGCCGGGTCTCGCTGCTGATCGAGCCGACCGAGAACATCAGCATCACCCCGCGCCTGGTCTATCAGGAGATCCACGCCGGCGGCTTCAACCGCCAGGAAGCGTTCAACCTGTTCGCCAACCCCTTCACCACCACCCGCCCGGCCATCACCCTGGGCAAGCGCGAGCAGTACCTGCTGCTGGACGAGAGCTTCGGCGACAAGACGTTCCTGGGCGACCTGACCGCCTCGTTCGGCTTCGGCGGCATGGAGCTGACCTCGGTCACCAGCTACATCGACCGCAAGATCGACGTGAACCGCGACGCCAGCGCCCTGAGCGGCAGCGTCTCGGTGGACCTGGGCTTCCCGGACGCGGCGGTCACCCTGCCGTCCAAGCTGGTCGACACCACCGATCTTGAGCAATTCACCCAGGAAGTGCGCCTGGGCTCTGACAACGACAGCCCGTTCCAGTGGCTGGTCGGCGCGTTCTATTCGAAGGTCGACCGGGTCTATAACCAGCGCCTGCCGACGCCCGGCTACGACGCCTATACCGACGCCACCCTGGGCGCGGGCACCTCGGCCGCCGTGGCCAACGGCTTCCCGGCCAACTCGCCCTACAACGCCTCGCTGCCCTACGACATCAAGCAGAAGGCGGTGTTCGGCGAGGCCAGCTACGAGATCGACAAGCTGACCATCACGGCCGGCGGCCGCTACTACGACTTCGAGGAAGAGCGCCGGTTCACCTCGGGCGGCCTGTTCGCCAACGGCGACGACCAGACCGACAAGACCTCGTCCGACGGTTTCACCCCGCGCCTGCTGGTCAGCTACAAGGCCAACGCCGACCTGACCTTCAACGCCCAGGCCTCCAAGGGCTTCCGGTTGGGCGGGGTCAACGACCCGCTGAACCTGCCGCTGTGCTCGCCGCAGGACGAGGCCATCTTCGGCGGCTACCAGTCGTATGACGACGAGACGCTGTGGAACTACGAGACCGGGATCAAGTCGCGGTTCGGACGTTTCAGCTTCAACGGGGCGGCCTTCTACACCGACATCAAGAACCTGCAGACCACCCTGGACGCCGGCTCGTGCTCGTCGCGCGTGGTGTTCAACGTGCCCAAGGCCCACACCATGGGGCTGGAGGGCGAGCTGACGGCCCGCCTGGCCGAGGGCTTGGACATCGGGATCTCGGGCAGCGTCCTGCAGGCCGAGTTCGACACCACGGTCACGGACGGCACGGGCGCGATCATCGGCGGCATCCGCGAAGGCAACCGCCTGCCCTCGGTGCCCAACTTCCAGATCTCGTTCAACGCCACCTACACGCGGACCCTGACCGACACCATGGACGGCTACATCACCGCCTCGTTCCAGCACGTGGGCAGCCGCTACACCCAGGCCAGCGATCAGGAGGACAATCCGCGCTCGTTCGTCTCGGGCCTGCCGTTCGGCGGGGCTTCGGGCAACAACGCCACCATCGTGGACCTGAAGCTGCCGGAGTACGACCTCATCAACCTCAGCGCCGGCCTGCAGATGGACAACGGCCTGGACATCATCGCCTACGTCAACAACCTGACCGACGAGAACGCCCTGCTGTCGTTCGACCGCGAACGCGGCGGCCGGGCGCGACTGGGCTACACGATCGGCCAGCCCCGCACCGCCGGGGTGACGATCCGCAAGTCGTTCTAGGTGGAGCCGGGGACATGCCCTCGCGGCGTGTCCCCGTTTTCAGGCGCGGCGTTGGTCTTTGGGGATACGCCGCAAGGGCGTGTCCCCGATCCCAGCTATTTCTGGGCCTGAGGTTCGGTCAGGAGATCGGCGTGGCGGTGGATCATCTTCCAGTCGCCATCCTCGCGCCGGAAGATCTCGGTGACCCGCAGGTGCATTTCGGCCGGTTCGTCCTGGCCGGCGAACCGGACGGACGCGTGCTGCAGGCCGGTCCAGTAGGCCAGGTCGCCGCTGGCCTGGCTGTGCAGGATCTCCAGCGTCGTCTCGCCGCCGGCCTCCATGCTTCGGGCGCCGCGGGCGTTGACCGCGGTCACGTGGCCGGCGCCTTGCTCGCGCCCGCCCCTCGGCGGAAAGAAGGTGGCCGGATTGGCCTGGGCGGCGATCTCGCCCAGCGGTCCGGCGTCGCCGTTGACATAGGCCTGGGCGACCTGGCGGCGCTGGTCGAGGAAGGCGGTGAAGTCGTCCTGATCGGTCATCGGAGCCTCCTGGTGCTAGGCCCAAAACGCGCGACGGCGCCGGAGGTTTTGCCCTAGCGCGGCAGAACGGTCAGTCCGTCCGGCAGTTCGTTGCTGTCGTCCGGGCGTGGCGGGATATGGGCGGCCAGGATGGCGCCCGCCCGGGCGATGGCGGCCACGAAGCCGTCGGCGATCGCCCCGCGCTTGAGGCCGGCGACCAGGTCGGCCACCACCTCGTCCCAGACCGCCTTGGGCGCGGCGGCGTGGATGCCTTCGTCGGCGATCACCTCGACGCGGTGCTCGGCCAGGGCGGCGAAGATCAGCACGCCGGTGCGGTGACGGGTCAAGTGCAGGTCCTTGGCCAGGAAATAGTCCAGCGCCGCCTGGCGCACCCGGGCCTTCTTGACGGCGGCGGGGATCAGCGCGTGACGCACGGCGGGGATCCAGACCAGGGCGGCGACGACGGCGAAGATCGCCGCCTGCAGGCCGACATAGGTCAGCAGGGCCGACAGGATGGCGACGTCCTGGGCGGCGGCGTGGCCGATGCTCCAGCCGCCGAACAGCCGGCTCAGCATCTCTGGCCGGAAACCGGCCAGCAGGGCCAGGGCCGGGACCAGCAGGGCCGCGCCGGTCGCCCAGATCAGCGGAACCGAGCGGTCGTCGCCGACCTCTGGGGCCAGCACGCAATAGATCTCGCCGGCGGTGGTCTTCTCGGCGTCGGCCACGGCCTTGGCGATGCGGTCTTGGTCGGCTTGCGAAAGGCTTTTCATCACCAACTCCCCGAGGATCCGCCGCCGCCGAACGAGCCGCCGCCGCCGGAAAAGCCGCCTCCTCCGCCGCCGCTTCCGCCGCCGCCCCAGCCACCGCCACCGCCGCGGCCGCCGCTCAGCATGCCGTTCAGGATGATCCAGGGCAGGGCCGAACCCAGCCCGCCGCCCCGGCCGCCCCGACCGCGCCGGCCGAAGATCTGGCTGAGCACGACGATGACGATGAACAGGATCAGCAGGGCCAGGATCGGCGAGGCGCCGGAGCTGCGCTCGGCCTCTTCCGAGACCTTGAACGCCTGCGCCGCCTTGGCCTTGGCCTCTTCGTCGGGGAGGGCCAGCTGCTCGATGACCGCGTCGGTCCCAGCGGTGACCCCGCCCTCCAGGTCGCCGGCCTTGAACTTGGGCAGGACGGCGGTCTGGATGATGACGCTGGACAGGGCGTCGGTCAGGATCGGTTCCAGACCGTAGCCGACCTCGAGGCGCACCTTGCGTTCGGTCGGGGCGACGATCAGCAGGGCGCCGGTGTTGGTCCCCTTCTGGCCGATGCCCCAGGTGCGGCCCAGCTGGTAGCCATAGTCCTCGATCTCGTAGCCTTGCAGGTCGGGCACGGTGGCCACCACCAGCTGGCGGCCGGTGGTCTTCTCCAGGTTTTCCAGCTTGGTCGTCAGCTCGGCCTCGACCTGCGGCGACAGGATGTTGGCGTTGTCGACGACGCGGCCGGTCAGAGCCGGGAAGGTGGGGCCGGCGGCCAGCGCGGGAGCGGCGAACGCCAAGGCGAAGAACGCGAGGAGCGCCGCGATCCATCTCCTCCCCTGGGTGTTGGCCGACGGCGCCGGCGGGGCGCCGAAGTCGATGCTGGGCGCCGACTGGGCGTTGGCCGTGGCCTGGAACAGCTGGGCCGGCTTCTGGCTGCCGTACAGGGTCTTGGCCCAGATCACGCTTGGGAAGGTGCGCAGGGTGGTGTTGTAGACCTGGGCCGTCTGATTGTAGTCCCGCCGGGCGATCGAGATGCGGTTCTCGGTGCCCTCCAGCTGGCTCTGCAGGGCCAGGAAGTTCTGGTTGGACTTCAGCTCCGGATAGCTTTCCTGGATCATCATCAGCCGGCCCAGCACGCCCGACAGCTTGTCCTGGGCGGCGGAGTATTCGGCGAACTTGGCCGGGTCGGTGATGGTCGAGGCGTCGACCTTGACCTGGGTGGCGCTGGCCCGGGCCTGGGTGACCTCGACCAGGACGCTCTTCTCCTGGGCCGCGTAGCCTTTCACGGTCGCCACGAGGTTGGGGATCAGGTCGGCGCGGCGTTGATACTGGTTCTGCACCTCGGCCCAGGCGGTCTTGGTCGCCTCGTCCTGGGTGGGGATGGTGTTGATCCCGCAGCCGGCCAGGAACAGGCTCACGGCGATGACGGGGGCGAGACGGGTGAGGGTTCTGAGCATCCGCATGAAGTCCCTTCGGGCCTGATTGGATCCGGGCTTGGCGCCGGATGTCGTTCTTGGCGGTCGTTCGACGCACACTAAGGGCGAGCTTCACGTCGATGCAAACGCGATGACGACCTGTGCGTGCATTCTCTCGCAATGCGCGCATTTGTCATCCCGTAAACGGTAGAGGCGTGGTCGCGGCGCTAAAGATCGGCGAACGCCGCCTTGCGCGGACCCATGTAGCCGAACAGCCAGGCGGCCACCTTGCGGATCTGGATCTCCTCGCTGCCCTCGGTGATCCGGTAGCGGCGGTGGTGGCGATAGATGTGCTCGAACGGCTTGTGGCGCGAATAGCCGAGGCCGCCGTGCACCTGCATGGCCCGGTCGGCCGCCTCGCAGACCAGGCGGTTAGCCCAGTAGTTGCACATCGAGACCTTGTCGGAGAGCCGCTTCTCGACCTCCGGCTTGGTCATCTGGTCCATCTCCCAGGCGGTCTTGCGGATCAGCAGGCGCAGCATCTCGGCCTGGGTCGACAGCTCGACGATCGGGAACTGGATCGCCTGGTTCTCGGCCAGGGCCTTGCCGAACGGCTTGCGCGTGCGCGCGTACTTGATGCTCTCTTCTATGCAGAAGGTCGCCGCGCCCAGGCTGGAGGCCGCCTGGCGGATGCGGTTCTCGTGCACGAAGTGCTGGGCCAGGGCCAGGCCCCCGTCCTCCGGCCCGAACATCGCCTCGTCGGGCACCCAGACCTTGGTGAAGCTGACCCGGGGGTGGTCGGTGGGCATGTTGAAGGTCCAGAGGTACTCCTCGATCTTCACGCCGGGCGCGTGGGCGGGCACCAGGAAGCAGGTGATCCCGCGTGCCTCGCCGTCCTCGCCGCTGGTGCGGGCGAACAGGGCGCAGTGGGTGGCCGCGTGCATGCCGGTGGTCCACATCTTCTCGCCGTCGATCCGCCAGCCGCTTTGGCCGTGATGCGCCTCACGGACGGCGCGGGTCTCCATGAAGGTGGCGTCCGAACCGTGGTTGGGCTCCGTCAGGCCGAAGGTCGGGCGGAAGGCGTGGCGGTCCAGCATGTCGGGGATCAGGTGCTGCTGGTCGGGCCGGCCGAAGTCGCGGATCATCAGCACGAACGGGTTGTTGCCGACGATCGAATGCTCGTTCTGCAGGTCGTTGAACAGGCCCAGACCCTTGGCCGCCAGGTGCTCGCGGATCACCGCCATCCAGAGGTTCGAGCCGTCCTGGCCGCCGTACTCTTTGGGAAGGGCGAAGCGGTAGTGGCCGGCGGCGTCGGCTATGCCCCGGGCCTTGCCCAGCAGCTCCTCCCACTCGCGGCGCGGCAGGCCGCCGCCGTCCCAGTCGGTGCGGGCCCATTCGCGGCGGTGGTCGAAGAAGCGCTCGTTGTCGTGCTCGGCCTGCAGCGGCGCGATCTTGTCGGTGATGAACGCGTCGAGCGTCGCCAGGTAGGCCGTCAGTTCCGGCGGCAGGTTGAAATCCATGGCCGCGTCTCCCTATGGCTGGCCCCGTTCGGGCTCGTCTCAGGCGAGTATGAACCGCCGTTCGGGCTCGCCAAGTCTGACGTGACGGAACGCGGGCCGGGCCTGCCTTCCAGGCGGGCAGCGGGCGAGCGTCGCCGATCCTTGGCCTTCCATGGCTTGGCGTGGTGAAGGTCTGGCCGCTAGGGTCCGGCGCGAGCATGACCGGAGGAACGCGCGTGGGCGAGATGAGAACGAGCAACCGACGGGCCGTGCTGGCGGGACTGGGCGGACTGGGCGCGACCAGCCTGGCTGGGTGCGTGACGCAGGGCGGGGCCTCAAGCCTGATCGCCCCGTCCCGTCCGGCCTTCGTCGTTCCGCCCCTGGCGCCGCTGCGGATGAGCGCCGATCGCATCACCAAGATCACCGTCTGCCTGCGGCCGTTCCGGGCGGCGGGACCAAGGCTGGACGTCGAAGACGTCAACGGCAAACGCGTGGTGCACAACTACGGCCACGGCGGCAGCGGTTGGTCGCTGTCGTGGGGCTCCAGCACCATCGCCGCCGGCAAGGCGCTGGAGGGCGGGACCAAGGAGGTCGCGGTGATCGGCTGCGGCGCCCTGGGCCTGACCTCGGCCCTGCTGCTGCAGCGGGCCGGCGCCAAGGTGACGATCTACGCCAAGGAGCGCACGCCCCAGACCCGCTCGTTCCGCGCCACCGGAACCTGGTCGCCGGACTCGCGCGTCGCCGACGCCGACAAGGTCGCGCCCGGCTTCCCGGCCCTGTGGGAGGAGATGGCCCGCACCTCCTACGCCACCTACCAGACCCTGCTGGGCCTGCCTGGCGAGCCGGTGTCGTGGAGCGACCGCTACACCCTGTTCGACGGCGCCGGCGAGAGCCGGCCCCACGTTGAAGGCAAAGTGCATTTCGCCGAGTACGGCGATCGGCTGCACGACATCGTGCCCGGCTTCCATGACCTGCCGGCCGGCTCGCATCCGTTCCCGGTCGGCCGCGTGCGGCACGGCACCTCGATGCAGTTCAACGTGACCGAGATGGCCCACATGCTGACCAGCGACTTCCTGGCCGAGGGCGGCAAGATCGTGGCCATGACCTTCGACACCCCCGCCGACCTGGCGCGGCTGAAGGAGCCGGTGGTGGTCAACTGCACCGGCTACGGCGCGCGGGCGCTGTGGAAGGACGAGACCATCACCCCGGTGCGCGGCCAGATCGCCTGGCTCGCCCCGCAGCCGGAGGTCCGCTACGGGCTCTATTACAAGCACGTCTCGGTCCTGCCGCGTCCGGACGGCATCGTCGTGCAGCAGGTGGGCGACAGCGACATGTGGGGCTATGGCGTCGCCGAGGAGCGCCCCGACCGGGCGGAAGCCGAGAACGCCGTGGCGACAATCGCGGGGCTCTACGCCAAGGTGTAGGGCGTCGCTCGGCGACTCTCGCGTGAAACAAGCGTTTCATTAAAAAATGCTCATGCGAAATACTTTTCGCTTGCGCTATTTCTGAACACTGATATCTAAGCAGTGCTTAGTTCTGATCCGAAGCGTCGGTGGGGATACCGATGCTGACATCCCCGGGTCGGGGCGCCCAGTACAGCTTTTCGCCGATCATCGATCATTCCAACTCCCTGAATACGCTGGAGGGCTTTCCAATGAAGCTCCAATCCCTGGCGGCTGTCGCCGCCCTGACCACCTGCCTGTTCGCCGGCTCGGCCTTCGCCGACGGCCGCATCGCGGTCGCCCTGGAAAACCCGGTCGCCGCCAAGACCAAGGTCGTCGCCGGCGGCGCGGTCTTCATCTGCGACGGCGCCGAGTGCGTTTCGGCCGCCGCTCCGTCGCGGGCCCTGACCGCCGTCGCTTGCAAGGCGCTCGCCAAGGAAGTCGGCCCCGTGGCGGCTTTCGGCGGCGAGACCAAGTCGCTGGACGCCGACGACCTGACCCGCTGCAACGCCTCGGCCAAGGCCGGCGTGCAGACGGCCGCGAAGTAAGCGCTTTCTAGTACCCGGACGCTTTTTGGGGCTCCCCCGCCCCGTCCGGCTGTTTCCTCGAACATTCGCCTGATGGGGCGGCGGACCGGTTCCGCCGCCCTTTTTCTTTAGGCGGGTTAGGACTATGGGACCGCCATGACCACCTCGACCGCCGCCCTGCTGGAAGACGCCCTGCGCCAGATCGCCGGGCCCGACGCCGAACCCACCTCGATGACCGTCGACTACGGCGCGGCCCCCCTCTCTTCCAAGGGCCAGCCGCACGCCAGCAAAGCCTGGATCGAGCGTTCGACCCGCAGCCTGGTCTTCGCCCAGGCCGAGGCCCGTACCGAGGATGGGAGCCTGGTCGCCGCGGCCTCGGCGGTGTTCCGCAGGGTCACCCAAGCCTAGCCACACCTGTTTTACGAAACCGCGCCCCTCCTTACGCATTGGCCTTGGTTGCGACTGCGAAGGCTGCGTGTTATCAGGCGCGCGGCTTCGGACAGGGCAGCGCGTCAGCGCCGGCCGTCCATGCGCTTTTCTAGAGCGCGCTCAAGCCTTTAAGCCGGGACGAGGGTTAATCTTCTTGTCCGCGGCGATTGCAACGCACCGGGCGGAACAAGTGGCGGACGAAACCAAGGCGACGGATGCGGGTCAGCGCTATGCGCAGTCCCTGTTCGAACTGACGATCGAGAGCAACCAGCTGACCAAGGTCGAAGGCGACCTGAAGGAGCTGCGCGCCATGGTGGCCGGCAGCGCCGACCTGCGCCGCCTGATCGAAAGCCCGGCCTTCTCGGCCGAGGACAAGGCCAAGGGCCTGACCGCCGTCGCCGCCAAGGCCAAGTTCCAGCTGCTGACCGCCAAGTTCCTGGGCCTCGTCGCCAGCAACGGCCGCGCCGGCGATCTGCTGGGCGCCATCAGTGCCTTCATCGAGCTGTCGGCCGTCCATCGCGGCGTCGTCACCGCCGAAGTCACGACCGCCAAGGCCCTGACCGCCGCCCAACTGAAGGGCGTGTCGGCCGCGGTCGCCACCGCCGTCGGCAAGACCCCCGAAATCTCGACCCGCGTCGATCCGTCCATCCTGGGCGGCATCAAGGTGCGTGTCGGCTCCCGCCTGTTCGACGCTTCGCTCCGTTCGAAGCTCGATTCCCTGAAATTCGCCCTGAAGCGCGCCTAAACCTCTATAAGCGCGTCAAAAGATAAAATCGCAGAGAGCCCAAGACAGCCATGGACATCCGCGCCGCCGAAATCTCGGCCATCCTCAAGTCGCAGATCGCCAATTTCGGCGAAGAAGCCGCCGTTTCGGACGTCGGCCAGGTGCTGTCCGTCGGTGACGGCATCGCCCGCATCTACGGTCTGGACAACGTCCAGGCCGGCGAAATGGTCGAGTTCCCGAAAGCCGGCGTGAAGGGCATGGCCCTGAACCTCGAGCGCGACAACGTCGGCGCCGTGATCTTCGGCCAGGACCAGGCCATCAAGGAAGGCGACGAAGTCCGCCGCCTCGGCGAGATCGTCGACGTGCCGGTCGGCCGTGGCCTGCTGGGCCGCGTCGTCAACCCGCTGGGCGAGCCGATCGACGGCAAGGGCCCGATCGTTTCGACCGAGCGTCGCCGCGTCGACGTCAAGGCCCCGGGCATCATTCCGCGCAAGTCGGTGCACGAGCCCGTGCAGACCGGCCTGAAGTCGATCGACACCCTGATCCCCGTCGGCCGCGGCCAGCGCGAACTGATCATCGGTGACCGTCAGACCGGCAAGACCGCCGTCGCCATCGACACCATCCTGAATCAGAAGGCCGCCAACGCCGGCAAGGACGAGAGCGCCAAGCTCTATTGCGTCTACGTCGCCATCGGCCAGAAGCGTTCGACCGTCGCCCAGATCGTCAAGACGCTCGAAGAGCACGGCGCGCTGGAATACACGATCGTCGTCGTGGCCTCGGCCTCGGAGCCGGCCCCGCTGCAGTACCTGGCCCCGTTCTCGGGCTGCGCCATGGGCGAGTGGTTCCGCGACAACGGCTTGCACGGCCTGATCATCTATGACGACCTGTCCAAGCAAGCCGTCGCCTATCGCCAGATGTCGCTGCTGCTGCGCCGTCCGCCGGGCCGCGAAGCCTATCCGGGCGACGTCTTCTATCTGCACAGCCGCCTGCTGGAACGCGCCGCCAAGCTGAACGAAGACAACGGTTCGGGCTCGCTGACGGCTCTGCCGATCATCGAAACCCAGGCCAACGACGTGTCGGCCTACATCCCGACCAACGTGATCTCGATCACCGACGGCCAGATCTTCCTGGAAACCGACCTGTTCTACCAGGGCATCCGCCCGGCCGTGAACGTCGGCATCTCGGTGTCGCGCGTCGGTTCGTCGGCCCAGATCAAGGCCATGAAGCAAGTTGCCGGCGCGATTAAGGGCGAGCTGGCCCAGTATCGCGAAATGGCCGCCTTCGCGAAGTTCGGCTCGGACCTGGACGCTTCGACCCAGAAGCTGCTGGCCCGCGGCGAGCGCCTGACCGAGCTGCTGAAGCAGCCGCAATACGCGCCGCAAGCCGTCGAAGAGCAGGTCTGCGTGATTTACGCCGGCACCCGCGGCTATCTCGACAAGATCCCGACCTCGTCGGTCCGTCGCTTCGAGAGCGAGCTGCTGGCCCGTCTGCACAGCCAGCACAAGGATCTGCTGGACGGCATCCGCACCAAGAAGGCCCTCGACAAGGACCTGGAGAACACGCTGAAGAGCGTGCTCGACAGCTTCTCGGCGACCTTTGCCTAGCTGATCGATGGCTGATCAACCCAAATCCTTGGACGCATGGTCCGGCGAGTTCGGCGACCGCTACACGCAACGTAGCGCCGCCACCGTCGAGGCTGTTCGCGGCCGCGCGCGGGTTTGGGGCGAGGTGCTTCGGCGCATGACCGGCGACATGCCCAAGAGCGTCCTGGAAGTGGGGCCGAACGTCGGCCTCAACCTCCTGGGCATCCAGGCGCTGTCGGACATGGAGCAATGGGCCATCGAGCCCAACGCTTCGGCCCGCGAGCAACTGGTCCGGAACGGCGTCCTGCCGGCCGAGCGGTTGTTCGAGGGTTTCGGTCACAGCATCCCGCTGGCCGACGGCGCGGTGGACATGGCCTTCACGGCCGGCGTCCTGATCCACGTCGATCCCAGCCAGCTGGAAGCGACGATGCGCGAAGTGCACCGCGTGGCTTCCAAGTACGTCTTCTGCTCCGAGTATTTTTCGCCGAAGGCCGAAACGATTACCTACCGTGGCGAACAAGATCTTCTGTTCAAGAACGATTTTGGCTCGCTCTACATGGATATGTTCCCAGATCTGCAGTTGGTCGATTACGGGTTCTTCTGGAGAAGAACGACCGTGATGGACGACAGCACCTGGTGGTTGTTTAGGAAGGTCTGATAGGCGGATGGCAAGCCTAAAGGAAATGCGCAATCGGATCGCAAGCGTCAAGGCGACGCAGAAGATCACGAAAGCGATGCAGATGGTGGCGGCGGCCAAGCTCCGCCGCAGCCAGGACGCGGCCGAAGCCGCGCGCCCCTATGCGCGCCGGCTGAAGAACGTCATCGCCAACCTGGCGGCCGGCGTTTCGGGCGACGGCGCTCCGGCCCTGCTGGCCGGCACCGGCCGTGACGACCGTCACCTGATCATCGTCGCCGCCGCCGACCGCGGCCTGGCCGGCGGCTTCACCTCGTCGATCGTCCGCGCCGCGCGCGAGCGGATCGACAGCCTGGTGCGCGAAGGCAAGGACGTGAAGATCGTCTGCGTCGGCAAGAAGGCGACCGCCCAGCTGCGCCGCCTGTACGCCGACCGCATCGTCGAGAATTTCGACCTGTCGGCCTATCGCCAGTTCACCCTGACGGTCGCCCAGCCGATCGCCGACGTCGTCACCCGCCTCTATGAAGCCGGCGACGTCGACGTGGTCACCCTGTTCTACAGCCGCTTCAAGTCGGTGGTTCAGCAGATCCCGACCGCGCTGCAGCTGATCCCGGCCGTCGTCGAGGGCGCGGAAGCGACCTCGGGCCCGGCCGCCGTCTACGAGTACGAGCCCTCGGAAGAGGCCATCCTCGAGACCCTGCTGCCGCGCAACCTGACGGTCCAGATCCTGTCGGCCCTGCTCGACAACATGGCCGGCTTCTACGCCAGCCAGATGACGGCGATGGACAACGCCACGCGCAACGCCGGCGACATGATCAAGCGCTACACCCTCGAATATAACCGCTCTCGTCAGGCTCAGATCACCAAGGAGCTGATCGAGATCATCTCCGGCGCCGAAGCCGTCTGATCCTGAACTTCCAACCATAAAACGCCCGCAGAAGACGCACGAAAGATCCTGAACGCCATGGCCAAGACCCCCGCTAAGGCTCCCGCCGCCGCTGCCAAGCCGGCCGCCGTGAAGACGCCCGCCGCTCCGAAGGCTGCCGCCGCCGCTGCCCCCAAGGCCGCCGCGACGAAGGCTCCCGCCGCCCCGAAGGCTGCTCCGAAAGCCGCCGCGCCCAAGGCTCCGGCCGCCGCCAAGGCCGCCGGGACCCGCGAAAAGCCCGCCACCATCGGCGCGGCCACCGGCAAGCTGGTGCAGGTCATCGGCGCCGTCGTCGACGTCGAGTTCGAAGGCCCGCTGCCGGCCATCCTGAACGCGCTGGAGACGGTCAACACCGCCTCGGGCCAGCGCCTGGTGTTCGAAGTCGCCCAGCACCTGGGTCAGAACACCGTCCGCGCCATCGCCATGGACGCCACCGAAGGCCTCGTTCGCGGCCAGGCCGTGCGCGACACCGGCGAGTCGATCCGCGTTCCGGTCGGTCCCGGCACCCTGGGCCGCATCATGAACGTCATCGGCGAGCCGATCGACGAGCAGGGCCCGATCAAGTCGGACATCTTCCGCACCATCCACCGCGACGCCCCGTCGTTCGCCGACCAGACCAACACCGCTGAAGTGCTGGTCACGGGCATCAAGGTCATCGACCTGATGTGCCCCTACACCAAGGGCGGCAAGATCGGCCTGTTCGGCGGCGCCGGCGTCGGCAAGACCGTGACGATGCAGGAACTGATCAACAACATCGCCAAGGCTTACGGCGGTTATTCGGTCCTGGCCGGCGTGGGCGAGCGCACCCGCGAGGGCAACGACCTCTATCACGAGATGATCGAGTCGAACGTCAACGTCGACCCGAAGGCCAACAACGGCTCGACCGAAGGCAGCCGCTGCGCCCTGGTCTACGGCCAGATGAACGAACCCCCGGGCGCCCGCGCCCGCGTGGCCCTGACCGGCCTCTCCATCGCCGAGTACTTCCGCGATGAAGAAGGCAAGGACGTGCTGTTGTTCGTCGACAACATCTTCCGCTTCACCCAGGCCGGCGCCGAAGTGTCGGCTCTGCTGGGCCGCATCCCCTCGGCCGTGGGCTATCAGCCCACCCTGGCCACCGAGATGGGCAACCTGCAGGAGCGCATCACCTCGACCAACAAGGGCTCGATCACCTCGGTCCAGGCCATCTACGTGCCCGCCGACGACCTGACCGACCCGGCGCCCGCCGCCTCGTTCGCCCACTTGGACGCCACCACCGTTCTGTCGCGCGACATCGCCGCCCAGGCCATCTTCCCCGCCGTCGATCCGCTGGACTCGACCTCGCGGATCATGGACCCGCTGGTCATCGGCGAAGAGCACTACAACGTGGCCCGCTCGGTCCAGGAAGTGCTGCAGCAGTACAAGGCCCTGAAGGACATCATCGCCATCCTGGGCATGGACGAGCTGTCGGAAGAGGACAAGCTGACGGTCGCCCGCGCCCGCAAGATCCAGCGCTTCCTGTCCCAGCCGTTCCACGTCGCCGAGCAGTTCACCAACACGCCCGGCGCCTTCGTCCAGCTGAAGGACACCATCCGCTCGTTCAAGGGCATCGTGGACGGCGAGTACGACCACCTGCCGGAAGCCGCCTTCTACATGGTCGGCCCGATCGAAGAAGCGGTGGCCAAGGCTGAAAAGCTGGCTGGCGAAGCGTAATGACCGACGAACACGAGCTGATCAACTTCTGCTGCGAAGAGCTCGAGGATGCGGTGTCTTCGGATCCCGAAGACGCGCTGATCGAGCACGACAGCGGATTGATCCTGCTCAATCTGGGTCAACGGGAAGCAGATGGTGAAACCGGCGTCGTGCTGGCCACCATCCGCTTCTGCCCGTTCTGCGGGACCGAGATTCAGACCGACGAAGACATCGAGGCGGCGCTCGGCGCCGTGGAGATCATCGAGTAATGGCCAAGCTGCACTTCTCCCTCGTCGCGCCCGAGCGTGAACTGTTCTCGGCGGACGTCGACCAGGTCGACGCCCCCGGCACGGAAGGCGATTTCGGCGTCCTGCCGAACCACGCGCCGTTCATGACCACCCTGCGCGAGGGCCGGGTCACGGTCCGCGACGGTTCGACCGTGCGGCTGTTCGACATCCAGGGCGGTTTCGCGGACGTCGGTCCCGACGGCTTCACCATCCTGGCCGAACACGCGGTCGAGGSGGCKTAAGCCCCCCCCCCCCCGTCGGCGATTGAGCCTAAGCTTTCGCTCGCGCCGTTCGGCGCTGGGGGCACGGCGATGCGCGTTCTGGCGACCATCCTTATTTCGGCGGGCCTGCTCGCCGCGAGCTCGGCCCAGGCCGTCCCCACCTATCGCCAGGAGGTGGTCGACGTCTTCAAGTCCGTCTGCCTGCCGGCCGGGACCAACGCCGCGGCGGTGGCCGCTTCTGCCGCCAAGCTGGGCTGGAAGCCGGCTCCGGCCTCGATCAAGGCCCTGTGGCAGGGCCCGGCGACCAAGGTCTGGGTCTCGCCGGCGACCGCCCGGCTCTATCTGGCCCAGTCGCCGCAGGACGGCTTCTGCCAGGTCGGCTACTACGACGGCGCTCAGCCCGTCACGGGCGATCCCGCCGCCTTCTCCGAGAAGCTGCGGCACATCATGATCCACGCCGGCATCGCCGTCGGTTCGGGTTTCGTGAAGACCGGCGAGGACAGCCAGTTGATCCAGAAGGGCTCGTACGTCTCGCCGGCCTATCCGGGCCTGAAGATGTACGTGGTCGTGGCCAACTTCCCCGACGCGGCGACCTTCGTGCTGAGCACATCCAAGCCCTGAGAGGCAGGGGTGACCATCTTTCGCCCCTGAGGCGTCACGCCGCACCCGCCAGGCGAGAAAATTACACTTGTGACCTATTCTCCGCCTTAATCCGTCACCATAAGGGTTGCGAGGGAACGCCTGTCGGTTTTAATGCCGACCTCTTGCCTAACGGGGATAACTCGACCATGCGCCTTGCGCTCGCCAGCCTGATCGCCCTCGGCGCGGTTTCGACCGCCGTCGCCCAGGAGCAACCCGCTCCGACTGCTCCGACCGCTCCGGCTCCCGCCACGGCGCCGGYCGCCGACCCGGCGGCCCAGACCCCGGCCGCTCCGGCCACGCCGGCCGACCCGATGACGGCGACGCCCGCCGTGGCCGCGCCGGCCGCCGGCCAGGCTCCGGAATATGTCGAGCCGACCCGTGGTCCGCCCACCACCGACCCCGTCTCGATGCAGCTGCTGGGCGTGCTCGACAGCGTCTGCAAGCCGGCCGTGGTCGGCGGCGACTTCCAAGCCCTGGTGAAGGCCGCCGGGATGAAGAAGAAGAAAGAGCAGTGGGTGAAGGATATCGGCAAGCCGTATCTGATCGCCGTCGACAACCCCGGCAGCAACAAGAACGTCTGCACCGTCACCATCCAGTACGCCCAGGGCGACGCCCAGGCTCAAGCCCTGGCCAACGCCCTGCACGACTGGGCGACCTGGGAGAACAAGCCGCAGCTGCGCCTGATCCGCAACGACCTCACGGTCAGCGACGTCAAGCGCCTGACGGTCTCGTGGGACGACGCCTGGGCCGACGGCCACGCCGGCCTGGTCTACATGCGCCTGAAGAAGCTGGACGACAGCTCGATCGGCAAGAACTTCGAGCAGGCCCAGGTCCTGTACAGCACCACCAGCCGCTAAAGCGGCCCTGGGGCGACGTCGGGTCGCGGGGGCTTGCTCCCCGGTCCGATGGTCCTATCTAGCTGAAGGCGCGGGGACGACCCCGCGCCTTTTCCTTTTCTTCCGGGGACGACCCCGCTCTGTATTCGGGAGCCGGTCTTGGCCTGGATCATCCTTTTTATCGCCGGTCTGTTCGAGATCGGCTGGGCCGTGGGCCTGAAGTTCACCGAGGGCTTCACCCGCCCGATCCCCACCGTCCTGACCGCGATCAGCCTGGTGGCCTCGATGGGCCTGCTGGGCTGGGCCGTGAAGTCCCTGCCGCTGGGCACCGCCTATGCGGTCTGGACCGGCGTGGGCGCGGTCGGCACGGCCATCGTCGGCATCCTGCTGTTCAAGGAGCCGGCCACGGCCGGGCGGCTGGTCTGCCTGGCGCTGATCGTCTCGGGCATCCTCGGGCTGAAGCTGTTCACGCCCGCGCACTGAACCCGGCGTTCGCCCGGGGTCAGCAGCAGGCCGGCGTCGCGCAGGCTCAGGCCGCGGGCAATGCTGGCCGTCCACCAGACCAGGAACGGGGCGGCGACCAGGCTGGCCGACGCCACCGCCAGCCACGGTGACAGGCCCGCGCCCATCAGGGGGCCCAGCGCCGCCAGGGCGACACCGATCAGCATCTCGGGCCAATGGAAGGCCAGGGCCGCCTTGCCGCTCAGCCGGCCTTCACCGCGCTGCTGGGCCGACCAGCCGGCGTCGCGGCCCAGGGCCACCGACAGCAGGGCGCGGGTGTGGGCCGTCATGATGACCGGCGCGGTCAGGGTCGAGGCGACGGTCTCCAGCCCGACGCTGGCCAGGGCGCGCCAGGGTCCGCCGAACCGCCGGGCCTGCCCGTCGGCCAGCATCAAGCCGTACGACAGCAGCTTGGGCAGCAGGACGAAGGCCAGGCTGACGGCCAGCACGGCGGCTCCGGCCAGCGGATAGCCGCCGCCTTCGCCGCCCGCCTCGGGCGCCGACAGCAGGGCGCCGGTGACCACCAGGGCGATCCACAGCGGCGCCAGGGCGTAGCTCAGCACGCCGCGCGCCAGGTGCAGCCGGCTGATCGGATGCAGCCCCGCGGCGCCCAGCACCCCAAGGTGCTGCAGGTTGCCCTGGCACCAGCGCCGGTCGCGGATCAGGTGGTCGATCAGGGTGGGCGGGCTTTCCTCGAAACTGCCCCCCAGGCTCGGGGCCAGGCGCACGCCCCAACCGGCCCGCCGCAGGAACGCGGCCTCGACGAAGTCGTGGCTCATGATGTGGCCGCCGAAGGGTTTTTTGCCCTTGAGGTGGGGCAGTCCGCTGGACTGCGCGAACGCCTCGACGCGCAGGATGGCGTTGTGGCCCCAATAGTTGCCGTCGGCGCCGCTCCACCACGCCACGCCCCAGGCCGCCAGCGGGCCGTACAGGCTGTTGGCGAACTGCTCCAGCCGACCGAACAGGGTGCGGCGCCCCACGATGGTCGGGGCGGTCTGGATCAGGCCCAGCGACGGGTCGCGTTCCATGGCCGCCGCCAGGCGCCACAGGGTCTGGGCGTCCATCAGGCTGTCGGCGTCCAGCACCACCATGTGGTCGTAGGCCCCGCCGTGCCGGCGCACCCAGTCGGCGATGTTGCCGGCCTTGCGGTCGATGTTCTCGGGGCGGTGGCGGTAATAGGCGCGGGGGCCGACCCCGCCGCGCCGGAAGGCGGCGAAGCCGCGCTGCTCGTCGGCGATCACCTCGGCCCGCCGGCTGTCGCTGAGCACGACGATGTCGAAGAAGGCGGTCAGGCCTTGGGCGTGCAGGCCGGCCCGCATGGCGGCCAGCCGGGCGAAGAACGGCCCGACGTCCTCGTGATAGATCGGGGCCAGCAGGGCGGTGCGGGTGGTCAGGACGGACAGGGGCGCCTCGACGACCGCGTGCTCCCAGGCGTCGGTCCGCCGCGACAGCCACAGCCCGCCCAGGCTGGCGGCGAACGAAAAGGCCATCCAGCCGAACAGCACCAGGATCAGGCCCGCATGGACCAACTCCAGCGGCTCCAGCCCGTCCACGCCCATGGCGGCGGTGACGGCGAACACCGCCAGGCCGGTGCTCAGCAGGCAGAACGCGGCCAGCGCCGCGCGGCGCCGACCCAGGCCCGGCTCGGCGGCGCCGGCCTGTGCGTCAAGGTTCCCGAAGTGTAGGCGCTTTATTGCATTAGTGTTTCATCGCTGAATTTCTAAGCAACGCGGCCTTTTATACTATCAGTGACGGGGCGTTTTGCCATCTAAGGGTCAAGCGTCCGCCGCGAAAGCGCCGCAATGGGGACGCTCGCCGGAGAGGCCGGAATCGGGTGTCAGGCGGCCGCGCGGCTTTCGTCGGCGATGAAGTCCAGGCAGGCCTCGGCGACGTCCTCCCAGCCCGGTTCGCCCGGCAGCCAGTGGCTCATCGACGGGAAGACCTCGCAGACGCCGCCCAGCCGCGCGGCGGTCTGGCGGACGGTGGCCGGCGGATGGATCACGTCCTTGCCGCCGGCGATCGCCAGGGTCGGCACGCCCACGGGGCTGGCGCCGGTGGTCATGAACGGGTCCATGAACCAGTTCAGCGTCTCCCACAGGGCGCGGCCGCTTTCGGCGGTCATCTTGGCGTAGAGCGTCTTGCGCTCGTCGCGGGTCAGGCGGTCCAGAGTGTAGCTCTCGACCACGCCGTAGTCGGGCGCGACGGCCTGCAGCCAGTAGGGACCCAGGGCGTAAAGGCTGACGGCCGAAGCCGCTTCTTCCAGGGACGAGCCCGTGACGCCCCAGGGCGGCGAAGGGGCCAGCAGGATCAGGCGCGAGACCGGCGCCCGTGCGGCGGCCATCTGCGCCACCAGCCCGCCCATCGAATGGCCGATCAGGATCGGCGGCTCGTCGCAGGCCTCGCAGAGGGTGGCGATTTGCTTGGCGTAGTCAGCCATCGAGCGGCCGGCGACCAGGGCCCCGTCGCCGTGGCCCAGCAGGTCCGGTGTCTGGACGACGTGGCCGGCGGCTTCGAACGGTCGGCGGAACGCGTCAAACGTCCAGCCGCCGCAGAAGGCGCCGTGCACCATGATCACCGGAGTCGCCACACGCGCCTCGCCTGTTCGCTCGGCCTAGGCGCCGAGCGAACAGCCTACACGCTACTTCTTCGGCGCGGGTGAAGATTTGGCGGTCGACTTTGCCGCAGGGGCCTTGGCCGGTTTGGCGGGAGCCGCCTTCGCCGGCGCCTTAGCGGTCGCGGGCTTCGCGGCCGGTTTCGCGGCCGGCTTCGGAGCCGGCGCGGCCTTGGCGACTTTGGGCGCCGCAGGCTTGGCGGCCGGAGCCGCCTTCGGGGTCGCGGCCTTGGCCGGAGCCTTGGCGGCGGCGGGCTTGGCCGCGGCCTTGGGCTTGGCGGCGGGTTTCGCGGCCGGCTTGGCGGCAGGAGCGGCCTTGGCGACCTTCGGAGCGGGCGCGGCCTTGGCCGGAGCCTTCGGGGCTGGAGCCGCTTTCGCTGGAGCCTTGGCGGCCGGAGCGGCCTTGGGCTTCGCGGCGGCCTTGGGGGCGGCCGTCTTGGCCGGAGCCTTGGCGGCGGCGGGCTTGGCCTCGGCCTTGGGTTTGGCCGGAGCTTTCACGGCCGCCGGCTTCGGGGCCGGCGCCGCCTTGGGAGCGGCCGCCTTGGCCGGAGCGGGCTTGGCCGCGGCCTTCGGCTTGGCCGGGGCTTTCGGAGCCGCCGGCGCGGCTTTCGGAGCGGGCTTCTTCGCAGCCGTCTTGGCGACCTTCGGGGCGGGCGCGGCCTTCGGCGCCGGAGCGGCCTTCGCGACGGGGGACTTGGCGGCCGGGGTCGGCGCGGGTTCGACCGGAGCCGGAGCCGGAGCCGGAGCCGGAGCGGGCGTCGGCGCGGGGGCCGGCGCGGACTCCGCGGCCTTCACGGACTGGGGCGCGGACGCCGGCGGCGGGGCCGGAGCGGCTTTCGTCTTGCCCGTCAGCCAGGCGATCACGTCGTCGAGAATGCTCATCGTGTTTGGCTCATCTATCAAGTAGTGGGCGTTGCTGGGGTAGATCTCGAGGTCGGCGGCCGGATATTTCTGGCCGACTCGCCGAACGTCCTCGAGAGGCGTGGTGCGATCCAGGGCGCCGGCCAGGACCAGCAGGGGGACGGTCACTTTCGTGGCGTCGACATGGGCGGTCCTGTTCGGATCCTTGTGCGGCCAGGCGAGGTCGGCCAGCACCTGCCCGCTGTCGTGGACCATGGTCGCGTACAGCGCGTCGTGGCGCGCGGCCGGCACGGCGTTCATGACGCCGAACTTGAAGCCCGTCTTCCACATCTTGCCCGCCCTGGTCTCGGGCTTGGACTGCAGGGCCATGTTCAGGAAGGTGAAGACCGGCGAGAGCTTGGGTTTGCCGCGGGCGTCGGCCGGCGAGGCGGGGGCGAACAGCACCAGGCGATCGGCGTGGCCGGCCTCAGCGATCTTCTGGGCGATCAGCCCGCCCATGGAGTGGCCGAAGACGATCGGCTTCCTGCCGTCTTCCTTGGCCAGGGCCTGGGCCAGGGCGCTCATCTCGGCGACATAGTCGGCCAGGGTCAGGCCGGCCAAGCCCGCCCGGGGGCCATCGACCGTACGCACGGTCGAGTGGATGGTCGGCGCGACGACGCGGTAGCCCTCGGCCCGCAGCCGCGCGGCCATGGGATCCCAGACGTCCCCCGCGCAACCGTAGCCGTGGATCAGCAGGATCGTGTCCGCCACTCCGTACCCCTCCAGCGCGGCAAGATCTCAGTCGCCGCGCGCGAACCCACCAAACGCTGAAACGACCTGTTCGTATACCGCGCGTTTGAAAGGTACGATCAGTTCGGGCGTTTCGTCGAGAGCCCCCCATTTCCAGGCGTCGAACTCGACATGGGCGTCAGCCTCCAGATCGATCTCGGATTCGTCGCCGAGAAACCGAAAAGCAAACCAGACCTGCTTCTGGCCCTTGAATCCGCGAGCTTTTTTCGACGAGGCGAAGTCGGCGGGGAAGTCGTAGATCAGCCAGTTCTCGGTGCGGCCCAGATATTCGATCGAGGTGACGCCGGTCTCTTCGGCCAGCTCGCGACGCGCCGCGGCCAGCAAATCCTCGCCGTCGTCGACTCCGCCCTGCGGAAATTGCCAGTTATGGGGCGGCGGCTGGTTGTGGCGCTTGCCCAGCCAGACGCGGCCGTCCGGGTGGAACAGCACGACGCCGACATTGGGGCGGTGATCGGGATGGAGGTCTAGGTCGCCAGGGCTCATCGCTTGGCCATGGCCGAGGCGGGGGCCAGTTGCAAGCCCCTCCCGGACAGGCCGGCGGCCCAGAGGCGCACCTGGTTGATCGTCACCGGATAGGCGAAGCCCGAGCCCAGGGCCTGGCCGCGACCGGCGGCGCCGGCCTCCAGCATCTTCAGCTGGCCGTCGATCGAGCCGGCCGCCAGTTCGTCGTCGATGATCCGGTCGGCCGAGGCGCGGGGGATCGGGCCGCCGCGCAGGGAGGCCTGGCCGTCGTCGATGAACGCCATGCCCCGGGCCTTCAGGGCCAGGGTGAAGGTGGTCATGGCCGTGTCGCTGGTGACGAAGCGCGAGCCCAGATAGTTGGTCAGGCCGTAATAGCCGGTGGCGCGCGACATCAGCCATTCCAGCTTGCGCACGGTGTCCTCGGGCCGGTTGGCGGCGATCAGGGTGTAGGGGCCTGGGTCGTTGGCGGGATAGTCGACCGGCTCCATCGGCGCTTCCAGCAGCACTTCGTGGCCATGGCTGCGGGCCAGGTCGATCCAGCCCTGCAGGCCCTCGGCATAGGGCGCGAACGACAGGGTGATCTCGGGCGGCAGGGTCTCGATGGCGGCGCGGGTGGTCTGGGGGTTCAGGCCCAGGCCGCCGATCACCAGGGCCACCTTGGGGCGGCCGTCGGCGGTGAACGGGCGGGCATAGGCCTCCGCCGCCGTGCGGCCGTCGGGGGAGATCACGGGCAGGACGCCGCCGCCCGGACCAGGGGCGTAAAGGCCGGCGATCGGCGCGGCGGGCAGCGGACCGGTGACGGTCGCGACCGGCAGCGGGGCGATGGCGGCCTCGGTGTCGGGCGTGTCGGGATGGCCCAGGAACGGCAGGTTCGACAGGTCCAGGGCGCCGGGCAGCAGCGGCGCCTCGTGGTCGCCCTCGGCGACCAGGGCCTCGCGCCAGCCCTGGGGGACGTTCTTGGTGGTGCCGATCCTTTCGAGGGCCACCCGCACCAGGGGCGAGCCCTTGTTGGGATCGCCGGTGACCAGCACCAGCAGGGCCAGGCTCAGCAGGAACAGGAAGGCCGCGGCGCTGGCGCCGATAAACGGATTGGCCGCCGCCGCCAGGATCCTCGCGCGCAGATCGCCCGCGTCCGACCCGTCGGAGACGAGCGAAGGCGCGCGATAAGCGGGCTTGCGGGAAAACGACACGGCCATGGGGCGGAGCCTAGGCGGGAAGCGCCGAATATATGGTTAATGAAGGGTGCGGCGGAATGGCGCCAGAGCGCTGCGTCAATCCTTGGCGATCCCGCTGTCGGGGCCTGTTTCACGGCTCTTTCGGTCGATCCGCAGGATGTCCCCTGGCTCGCAGTCGAGGAACTCGCAGATGCGTTCCAAGGTCTCGAACCGCACGCCCTTCACCTTTCCCTGCTTGAGCAGAGAAAGGTTGGCCTCGGTGATGCCGACATAGGCCGCGAGGTCCTTGGACTTCACGTTGCGCTCGGCCATGACGACGTTGAGTTTCACCAGGATGGGCATCTAGACGATCTGGGCGTGATCTTCGGCGATTGACGAGGCCCGGGCCATGACCACGGCGATGACGGTCAAGGACAGGGCGTAGATCGCGTTCAGCCACTCCGACACGCCCGTCACCTTGAAATTGAACTCGCTCGAGCGGGAGATCGGCTGCGGCGCATGCTTCAGCACGTCGAGCGCTGTCCCCAAGCCCTCGTTCACAGCCCCCGCCATCGCGCCGGCATGGGGGAACAGCACGACGAAGAGCAAGCCGCCGATCGCGAAACGCGTCAGCCGCGAGACCGTGGCGCGGGCGAGGAAACGTCCTTTGGCCATAGCCCCGAAGCAGCGGCTGGCTTCGAGCAGGCCATAGGCCAGCGCCAGTAGCGGCAGGGCCCCGACGAGCAAGGCCAGCGACATCGTCGCGATTTCTCCCGCCGGGAGGTTCGCGGGACGCGCGGGCGGGCAGGCCGCTTGATGGGCCGGCGGGCACGGGGGTTGGCGTTGAGACTTGGCCTCCAGATTGACCACGCCCGACCGCCAGGCGGTCTCGCCGGTCTTGGACGCGGAGACCATGGCCGCGCCGACGCCGACGAACAGCACGATCGTGAAGGCGAACACCACCACCGTGGCGACGCCGCAAAAGGTCGCCATGAAGAGGCTGACGCCGCGCAAGCCGCGCGTGCGCAAGCCGGGCCAGAAATCGGCGCTGTCGCTCAGTTTCATCGTACTCTCCTTCGCGTTGAGAAGATTATCGTGAAACAATAAAAATTCGCTGTCAACCAGGTCTTCGTCACTGCGCTTGGGGACGCGGAGCGCGCAAACGAAAATCCCGGGCGCGAGGGCCCGGGATTGACGATTGCGAGGGGTGGAAAGCCTACTTCTTCTCGACCGGCGGGCCCTTGCCGGCCGCGGCGGCGGCCTTGGCGGTGACCTCGGCGATCTTGGCCTGGGGCTTGGGCAGCTTCGGCACGGCCTGGACCGAGCCGGCCTTCAGCACGGCGACGGCGCGTTCCAGCTGGAAGTCGCCCTTCTTCTCGTCGAAGCCGGCCGGCGGCGCCTCGGCCGGGGTGTGGGCGCCCTGGCGGCTCTTGCCCTCGTCGGCGTTCAGCGCGTTCTTGAAGCTGGCCTCGCTGAACCACACGCGGTTGGCGATGTCCTGGGCCTGGTCCTTGGTCTGGGCCACTTCCAGGTCGGGCGCGATGCCGGTCTTCTGGATCGAGCGGCCCGATGGCGTGAAGTAGCGCGCCGTGGTCAGCTTCAGCGCCCCGTCGGCCCCGCCGCGCAGCGGGATCACGGTCTGCACCGAACCCTTGCCGAAGCTGGTGATGCCCACGAGCTCGGCGCGATGGCGGTCCTGCAGGGCGCCAGCGACGATTTCGGCGGCCGAGGCCGAGCCCTGGTTGATCAGCACCACCACCGGCAGGCCCTTCAGGATGTCGCCGCCCGGCTTTGCGTTGTAACGCTGGATGTCGCGCGGATCGCGGCCGCGCTGGCTGACCACCTCGCCGCCGTCCAGGAACACGCTGGACACGCCCACGGCCTGGTCGAGCAGGCCGCCGGGATTGTTGCGCAGGTCGAAGATCAGCCCCTTCATCTGGGGGTTCTTGGCCTTCAGGTCGGTGATCGCCGTGGTCAGGGCGTCGGTGGCCTTCTCGTTGAAGCCGGGCAGGCGGACATAGCCGTAGTCGCCCTCCATCCGGGCGATGGCGGCCTTGGGCTTGATGATCTCGCGCGTCAGCTTGACGTCGAACGGGTCGGTCTTCTCGCGGGCGATGGTCAGGGTGACCGCTTCGCCGGCCGGACCGCGCATCTGCTTGACAGCTTCGTTGACGGTCAGGCCCAGCACCGACTGGCCGTTGACCGAGGTGATGTAGTCGCCGGCCTGGATGCCGGCCCGCGAGGCGGGCGTGCCGTCCATCGGCGAGATCACCTTGACCACGCCGTCCTCGCTGGTCACCTCGATGCCCAGCCCGCCGTATTCGCCGCGGGTGGTGTCCTGCATGTCTTCGAAGCTGTCGGGCGACAGATAGCCGGAATGCGGGTCGAGGCTGGTCAGCATGCCGTCCAGGGCCGCCTCGATCAGCTTCTTGTTGTCGACCTCCGACACATACTGGGCGTCGACCGTCTGCAGGACGTCGCCGAACAGCTCGAGCATCTTGTAGGTCTGGCCCTTGGTGGCGCTGGTCGCCTGGGCGATGGGGCTGACGTAAGCCATGGTCCCCGCACCGAGGACGAAGGCCGAAACACCGATGAGCAGGTACTTGCGCATGTGGCCTGGAAGGCTCCCTGACGACGCCAAGCGTCGCATTAAAACTTGTCGGTCAATCCGTTAGTGGGACCAACCCTTGTTCATTTGACGGCCATCATCGCTGAAAAAGCCGTTTACCGCGATCCCCTACCGCGATCCTTGTTTCAACCAACGCTCAGGATCGACCGGGGCGCCGTCTTCCCTGACTTCGAAATAGAGTTCTGGTTCGTCGGAACCATGGCTGGCCATCCGGCCTACCGTCGCGCCAGGTGCGACAGATTGTCCGGGTCCGACGGAAACCTCGTCCATTCCCGCCAGAACCAGATGGTAGGCGCCCTGGGCGCGCAGGATCAAGACCGTGCCCCAACCGTTCAGCGGTCCGGCGTATTCGACCACGGCGGCGGCGGGACTGGCCACGACGTGACCTTTTTCCGTGCGGATCGTCAGGCCGGCCGCGCGGCCGCCGGCCGGCATGGTCTGGCCGAAGCGCCGGGCCAGCGGTCCGGGCACGGGCGAGCTGAGCTTCAGCGGGCCGGTGGCCGGCTTGGGCGACAGGGCGTCGGTCAGGGCACCCAGCGTGCCCTGGTCATCTCCAGTCAGCGCTTCTTGCGCGTAAGCGCGTTCCAACTGGGTTTTCTCGACGATCATCCGCTCCAGCTCGCCCTTGCGGTCGGCGACCAGGCTTTCGGCGGTGAACAGCTGCTCGGAGGCGGCGGCGGCTTCGCGGCGTAGGGCGGCGACGGCGCGGGCCTGGCGGGCGTAGCCGTCGGCGCGGGCCTGCAGCTCGGGCGTCATGGCCCGGATCAGGATCGCGGCCCGCACCGCGTCGCGGGCGTCGTCGGGGCTGACCAGCAGGGCCGGCGGCGGATCGCGGCGGAACAGCTGCAGGGCGCTGAGCAGCCGGGCCAGCTGGCCCCGGTCGCGACCCAGCTCGGCGGTCAGGGCCGACTCGCGCTGGTGCAGGGCCTCCAGCCGGGCGCGCTTGAGGTCGACGTCGTCGCCGGCGTCGACCCGGCGGCGGCCCAGGGCGTCCAGCTCGCCGCGCAGGTCGGCGATCTCGCGGCGGGTCTCGGCGGCGGCCTGTTCGTCCCGGGTCTTCTGGCTCGAGGGGGTCCTTTCGCTGATCGATCCGCGCTGGCCGACCTGGGCCGCGACAAGGCCGCCGGCGCCCAGCAGGGCGACCAGGAGGCTGGCGGTGATCAGGACGACGCGACGCGACATGATCCGATCAATGCCTCAATCGCGATGATAGGGCGAGCCCGCCAGGATGGTGACGGCGCGATAGATCTGTTCGGCCAGCATCGCCCGCGCCAGGGCGTGCGGCCAGGTCTGGGGCCCGAAGGCCAGCATCTCGTTGGCGGCGCCCAGGATCGAGGGGTCGAGGCCGTCGGCGCCGCCGATCAGGAACACGACCTTGCGGTGGCCGTCGTCGCGCAGGCGGCCCACATGCTCGGCGAAGGCCCGGCTGGGCCGCACCTTGCCGTGTTCGTCGCAGGCGACGACATAGGCGCCCTCCAGGTGCGGGCGCAGCACCTCGGCCTCGGCGGCCTTGCCGGGCTTCCTGGCCTCGACCTCGACGATCTCGACCGGTCCGATCGCCAGGGCGCGGCCGGACGCGGTGGCCCGGGACGCGTAGTCCACGGCCAGTTGCGCCTCGACCATGCGGCCGAGTTTTCCGACGGTGAGGATGGTGATCTTCATCGCGCTTCCAGGCAGGGCCAGGCAGGGCGGCCTGGCGTCCCCCGGCCGGGCCGGGGGAGACGAAGCGGTTTAGTTCGACGCCATCCGGTGCGGCGCGTCGACGGCCCAGATCTTCTCGATGTTGTAGAACGAGCGGACTTCGGGGCGGAACAGGTGGACCACCACGTCGCCGGCGTCGATCAGCACCCAGTCGCAGTGCGGCAGGCCTTCGACCCGCGCCTTGCCGAAGCCCTGCTCCTTGAGCGCGCGGATGATGTGGTCGGCCAGAGCGCCGACGTGACGGTGCGAACGGCCGGACGCCACGATCAGGCTGTCGGCGACCGAGCTCTTGTCCGTCAGGTCGATGTGGACGATGTCCTGGGCCTTGTCGTCGTCGAGACGCGACAGGATCAGGGTCTCGAGCGCCTTGATACTCAGGTCCAGCTCGGACTCGTTCTTGGTCGAGGTTTCGGGGGAAACCGTTCCCTCGTGCGCCTGGGGCGCGGGGTCGCTACGCAGCGGAAATGCTCCTTGATGGGGTTCGCGCAATAGCTCCCATAGCATGGAAGACTCGAAAAGATGAGGGGGTTCGTCGTCGCGGGCGATTCGAGGGGGTCGGTGTGTCTTCCGGGGCGACGGCGCCAAGCTTGACCGAAACCCCTTCCACTTCCGCCGCCCTGGGCTAGAAAACGGTTTCCAGTACGGGGGAACGGCATGGCTTACGAAACCTTGGGCAAGGAACGCTTCGTCGTCGACCGGAGCGGGCCGGTCGAGATGATCCGCATCAAGGCGCGCCGCCAGGTGTTCGCGCTGCTGTTCCTGCCGGTGTGGCTGACGCTGTGGACGGTGGGCGGCGTCACGGCGATCACCCAGGTGGTCCAGGAGTTCAATCTGTTCATCTGCCTGTGGCTGTGCGGCTGGCTGCTGGGCTGGGTGTTCGCGGCCGGCACGATCGCCTGGATGCTGATGGGCGCCGAGACCGTGTGGGTCGTCGGCAAGGACCTGGAGTTGGGGACCGAAATCGGCCCGTGGAAGCGCAGCAAGCTCTATCAGGGCGCCCAGATCCGCGATCTGCGCGCCGCGCCCGCCAATCCGCTGACGAACGTCCAGCTGAGCGGGCCCTTCATGCGCCACATGCAGATCGGCGCGGTGCAGTTCACCTACGGCGCGCGGACCGTCCGACTGGCCGCCGGACTGGACGAGGCCGAGGGTAGGCTGATCGTCGAGCGGTTGAAGAAGGCTCTGCCGGGCAGCGCGACCGCCAGCGACGGCGCGTTCTAGAGCATTTTCGAGCGAAGTGGATGCCGGTTCGCGTGAAGAAAATGCGCTAAAACAAAAACCCAGAGCTCCGGCCTGATGCAATCAGGTCGGGAGACGCTCTAGGCGCCGGCCCCGTCCTGCAGGAACGTCTCGCTGTGGGCGTGGCAGGCCCAGCCGTCGCTGCCCCGGATCCAGGTCGAGCTGTCGGCGGCGTGCAGTTCCTGGGTCTTGCCGTTCATCTTGACCTTCTGGCGCACGGTGTAGGCGATGATCGCCACGTCGGGGGCGGGGGTGGAGACCTCGACGTCGTCGAAGCTGTAGGACTCCAGCGACCAGTCGCCCTCCTCGGTCATCTTGCCCATCTTGTCCCGGGCGATGCTCATGACGCCGCGCGCGCCGGTCACCAGGCTGGTCTTGCCGGAGAGCTTGGCGGTCTTATCGCCGTCCTTGGCCTTCATCGCGTCCCAGTAGGACGTTTCCAGAGCGACGATCTCGGCCTTGGTCGGCTTGGCATGGGTGGCCATGGCGATTTCCTTTCGAGCTGCATCGACGGCGGCCACGCTGGGGCGGATCGCTGTCGAAGGGTCGACAAAGAACGCTTCGGAGCCCGAAAGGAGCCCGTTTGGGCCGGGAAGGGGCGCCTACCCCTTGGTCTGCCGCTTCCGCAGGGCCGTCGACGAGGCGAAGTTCAGCGGGCCGGTGAGATAGACCCAGGCGGGGGCCGTGGCGTCGGCCAGGATCGAGGCGGCGCTGGACGGCAGGCGGGCCCAGGCGAAGCGGCGGGCGGCCGGCGAGGTGCGGGCCTTCAGCGCCGCCCACGGGCGCGAGATCACCGCCACCGGAACCTCGCGCATGATCTGGGTCCAGCCCCGCCAGCGGTGGAAGGTGGCCAGACTGTCGGCCCCCATCACCCAGACGAACTTCACGCCCGGATAACGGGCCCGCAGCACGCGCAGGGTGTCGATCGTGTATTGCGAGCCCAGGCGGGTCTCGGCGTCTGAGACGATCATGTCGCTGCCCCGCGCCCACTGCCGGGCCCCGGCCAGGCGCTCGGCCAGGGGCCGCGTCTCGTGCGACGACTTCAGCGGGTTCTGCGGCGAGACCAGCCAGATCACCTTGTCCAGCTCTAGGCGTCGCAACGCCGTCTCGGCGACGTGGGCGTGGCCCTCGTGCGCCGGGTTGAAGCTGCCGCCGAACAACCCGACGCGCATGCCCGGTTCCAGATGGAACCCGAGCCTTTGCGCGGCGGGCCGGCCGGCCTCAGGGACGAGTCTGGCCGGTCCCGCGAACCACATATTTGAACGTCGTCAGTTGCTCGGCCCCGACCGGACCGCGGGCATGGAGTTTGTCGGTGGCGATGCCGATCTCGGCCCCGAAGCCGAACTCGCCGCCGTCGGCGAACTGGGTCGAGGCGTTGACCAGCACGATGGCGCTATCGACCAGCGCGATGAACCGCTCGGCCGCCGCCGGGTCCTCGGTCAGGATCGCGTCGGTGTGGCCCGAGCCGTAGGCGGCGATGTGGGCGGCCGCGCCCTCCACCCCGTCGACCACGGCCACCGAGATGGTCGGCGCCAGGTATTCGGTCGACCAGTCGGCTTCGACGGCCGGCTTCATGGTGGGCTCGATGGCCCGCGAGGGACCGTCGCCGCGCAGCTCGCAGCCGGCCTTGATCAGGGCGTCGGCGATCGGCGGCAGAAGCTTGTCGGCGGCCGCGCGGTCGATCAGCAGGGTCTCGGCAGCGCCGCACACCGACACGCGGCGCATCTTGGCGTTCAGCACGATCTCGACGGCCTGCTTCGGGTCGGCCGCCGCGTGGACGAACACGTGGTTCAAGCCTTCAAGGTGGCCCAGCACCGCGACCCGCGCTTCCTTCTGCACCCGCGCCACCAGGGTCTTGCCGCCCCGGGGGATGATCAGGTCGATGGTGCGGTCCAGGCCGCCCAGGATGTAGCCGACGGCGTCGCGGTCGGTGGTGCGGACCATCTGCACGGCGTCGGTCGAGATCCCGGCCGCCTTCAGCCCCTTGGTCACGGCCGCGTGGATGGCGAGGTTGGAGTGGATGCACTCCGACCCGCCGCGCAGGATCACCGCGTTGCCCGAGCGCACGCAAAGCGCGGCGGCGTCGGCGGTGACGTTGGGCCGGCTCTCGAAGATCATGGCGATCACGCCGATCGGCGTGCGGACCCGGGCGATGTCCAGGCCGTTGGGACGCGTCCAGCGGGCGGTCTCGACGCCCAGAGGGTCGGGGATGGCGGCCACGGCCTCGACGCCGGCGGCCACGCCTTCCAGGCGCTCGGCGTTCAGCATCAGCCGCTCGACCATCGGCGCGGTCAGGCCGCCGGCCCCGGCCTTGTCGAGGTCGCGGGCGTTGGCGGCCAGGATGGCGGGGGCGTCGGCGCGGATGGCGGCGGCCATGGCTTGGAGCGCGGCCGTGCGCTGGGCTGGCGTGGCGACGCGCAAGGCCTGCGCCCCGTGCCGAGCCGCCTGTCCCATCGCCGTCATCGTCGCCTGCAAGCTCATGCCCGCGTCGTCCATGCCATCCTCCGATCCCGGATATGCTCAGAGTGAGGCTTACCTAGGCGCTTTGGGCGGGCGGGGGAATGGGGAAAGGGTGGTGGGGGTGTTAGCGGGGCTGGGAGGAGCAGCCCGGAAAGTCAGCGACAAAGGATGCAGGTCGTCAGAAGGTACGCTCGAAAATTACGCGAGCATGTCCAAATGAACAGGGAAGCAGCCAGTCGTTATATGGCCGGGAAAGGCTACATTGAAGCAGCGAAGATGATCTTCATGAGTCCACTACGTAGCAGCGAGGCTAAAATTGCCTGGACTATCTTGCCGTTGAACATGCTCGGCGGCTTTGCGCTAGAACTCCTGTTTAAGGCGTGGCTTCTCGACAGCGGGCAATCAACCGATGCGGTGAGGGCATTTGGTCACCGAATTGATGATCTGTTCCTTGAGGCACGGGTCAGGTCGCTACCCGATATTGACAAGTTGGATCAGCTCGTCGCGGGTTTAGCGACAGGTCACAAAGACCTCACCCACCGGTATATCAACAGCGGTGACGACATATTTGTCGTTGAATGGGAAAAGGCACTGCCAATACTCGGTCGGCTTGATGCTGTTATTGATGCCAAACTTGCAGCAAGTGCTGCAATGGCGATGCCCCCATCCGCCTGGGATGGGGCCGCGCCTTAAAGCCTTGGTGGATCGGAGCTCTGGCGTCTGGCCGTGTCAAGGACGGCGCGTCGCGCCGC
>NZ_JBFUAW010000042.1:0-68011 GCF_056406095.1 Caulobacter sp. P1_D6
TCGAATTCCGTGTCAAACCGTTTTTTACAAAACCGTCCGAACCAATCCACCAAATCCGCACCAAAGCAAACCCAGTAGACCGAAGCGACCTTCTAGTGAAAGCCGCCAATCAAGTCAAGCAAGAATTCCAAAGAAACCCTCGAAGAACTTGAAGAGTAGTTCCAGAAGTTCTTGCGAACTTCCTTTCTTACTCTCGGGAGGGCGGTTTCTATTGAAGCCGCCATTCCCTGTCAACCGGCCTTTTTACTTTTGTCGATGAGCTGGCCGAGGCCGCTTCGAAGGACAAAAGCGCGGCGACGAAGCCCTTGAAGACAGGGTCTTCGCAAATTCGTCACCGAGTCGATTGAGGCTGCGGAACCTAGCGATCCGCCTTTCCAAATGCAAGGCCCGAAGGCCCCGAATTCGTCCGGCGGGCGTTGGCCCCGAAGCGAGGGCGGTGTGTAGCCACCGCCCCGGGGAGTCGCAACCGCAAAAGCGACCTGATCAACCGCACGCATCGCTTTCCCTGTGCGTGGATCTGTGAATGGTTTGGACCCAGGCTCATATCCGCCGGGGCGACGGCGCTTGCGCTGTCCCCTCCCCTGCCTCCATAGACCTCTGCAATAGGAGGCCCCGCGTCCATGTTGTCCCAGAAAGCGCGCTACGCCCTGCGCGCCATGATCGAACTGGCCCGCGAGAACGGGCAGGTCACCGCCGGCGAACTGGCGATCCGCGCCGACGCGCCGCGCAAGTTCCTCGAGGCCATACTTCTTACACTGTCGCGCCAGGGCCTGGTCGCCAGCCGGCGAGGCAAGTTCGGCGGCTACCTGCTGGGCCGCGAACCCGCAGCGATCAGCTTCGCCGAGATCATCCGCCTGGTCGACGGGCCCCTGGCGCTCACCCCCTGCGTCAGCCGCACGGCCTTCCGCCGTTGCGAGGACTGTCGCGACCTGGCGACCTGCGCCCTGCGCGAGGCCCTGCTGCAGGCCCGCGACGCGACGGCGGCGGTGCTGGAGGGCTACAGCCTGGCGGACGCGGTCGCCGGCTCGGGCGCTGAACTAATCGGCGAACTGGCGCGCTGAACCACGCTCTATATAGGCGCCCTATATATAGAGCAGCGGGCGGCCCGGATTCGGCCGCCCCGAACGCCCTGTTCGGACGCCGCTTCAGCCGGCCGCGATATAGGCCTTCAGCCCGTCGGCCTCGGCCTGGGTCTCGCTGATCTTGTATTTGACCAGGTCGCCGATCGAGATGATGCCCGCCAGGCGCTTGCCCTTGCAGACCGGCAGGTGGCGGATCCGGCGATCGGTCATCCGCTCGAGCAGGGCGTCGACCGTCTCTTCAGGCTGGGCGAAGACCACGTCGCGGGTCATGCAGGAGGAGATCGGCTTGGACAGGGCGGCCGCGCCGCCCTCGGCGATCACCCGCACGATGTCGCGTTCGGACAGGATGCCGGCGATCGTCTCGTCCTCCTCGAGCACGACCATCGCGCCGACGCGCCGGGTGTGCAGCAGGGCCGCCGCCGCGCCCACCGTCTCGTTGGGCGAGGCGGTGAAGACGAGGTCGCCCTTGTCCTTCAGGATTTGAGAAACCAGCAAAGCTTAATCCTCCCTGATACTTATTTCGAAGCAGGGTCTCGCAAAGCGGCCCCCTTATCAATGGGCTGGATCACCGGGGAGCCGACGGGGCCGCATATTGTCGCGCCCGTCAAAGGTCGCGCCCTGGAACCGACGAGCTTAACCAAATCGCGAGACCTTCGGGCGTAGACCGAACGCTGTCCGATATTGGCACGGGGGTTGCTAGCCGTCGGACACGTCGGTGTTCACGAGGTTCCTGATGGCTGCGAGTGAGAAGAAACTGCCGGGCGCCGGGCGTTCGCTGGCGATCAGCGCGGCCGTTCTGGCTCTGGCCATGGCCGCGACCGGCCTGGTGCTCTCCAGCCCGGCCCACGCCCAGACCCTCGAGACCAACTCCGCGTCGTTCAACGCCGGCTACGGCCGCGTGGCGGGTTCCGAGAACCACGTGGTCCAGTATTCGACCCGCGACGCCAACGGCAACCGGGTCATCGTCGACGGCGTGATGCTGACCGGCGCGGACCAGAGCGTCTATTCGTCCAGCCACTCGTCGGGGTCGTTGGACAGCTATTCGGGGGTCGGCAGCCTGGGGGGCTACGGCAGCTCCACGGCGATCGGCAACAACCTGACGGTCATCACCCAGGGCAACAACAACACCGTGATCGTCAACTCCAGTCAGATCAACAACGGCAACATCAGCGCCGGAACGAACGTCGGGAAAACGGGAAATGGCCAGTAAGCGCCTCAACCTCCTGCTGGCGGGCGCCTGCGCCGCGCTGAGCGCCTGCGGCGGCGTTCCCAAGTCGATGAGCGACGGCAACTACGCCACGCCGATCGGCTCGGCGCCGGTGACCGCCAACCCGACGCCCTACACCGCCGGCCTGGTCTGCCTGGCCCAGTACGCCCGGACCAACCACGTGGTCGCGCCGCGCGTCGCCATCGGCCGCATCGCCGACTACACCGGCAAGGAAGAGTCCGACGGTTCGGGCCGCAAGGTCACCCAGGGCGCCTCGCTGCTGGCCATGACCGCCTTCGCCAAGGCTGGCATGCCGATGGTCGAGCGCTTCGACACCTCGGTGTCGGAGTACGAGCTGAAATACGCCAACAACAAGCTGATCTCCGACAACCCCAAGCCGGGCGCCGACGCGCCGGCCGACTATCGCCGCATCCTGGCCGGCCAGGTCCCGGGGTCGGACTTCTACGTGGCCGGCGGCATCACCGAGCTGAACTACAACATCCGCTCGGTCGGGGCCGACGCCTATATCGGCGACAAGGACACCGACGGGCTGAAGGGCAACTTCCGCCGCCGGGTGTTCGTGATGAACATCGCGCTGGACCTGCGCCTGATCAACACCCGCACGCTGGAGGTGGTCGACGTGATCTCCTACCAGAAGCAGGTGGTCGGCCGCGAGATCAGCGTCGGCGTCTTCGACTTCCTCAACGGCAACATCTTCGACATCTCGGCGGGCCGCGGCGCGCTGGAGCCGATGCAGCTGGCCGTGCGCTCGCTGATCGAGCGGGCCACCATCGAGATGAGCGCCAACCTCTACGGCATGCCGGGTCCGCAGAGCTGCCTGCAGTTCGACCCCTACGCCGGCAACACTGTGGGCGCGACCGGGGCCTTCGTCCCCGCCTACAACAACCTGGGAACCAACAATGCGCAGACCCGCGAAGACCCGTCTCGCTGGAACGATCGCAGCGATCCCAGTGTGCGTGATGCTGGCAAGCGGGGTCGCTACTAGCCAGACCACCCAGGGCTCGAACGACCAGTTGAACGTCGGCAATCTTTTCGCCGACCAGACCCTGAACGTCGTCACCGCCGACGAAGGCGTCACCGCCACCACCACGGCCGGGGCCAACACCTTCGGCATGACGGTGGTCAACGCCGACGGCGGCCTGACCTCGAACCAGGTCAACCAGGGCGCGGTCACCGCCCACGGCGTGGTCAATGTCTCAAGCTCCATGGGCGACTCCAGCTCCGTCACCACCACGGCGGTCGGCAACAGCGGCACGGCCACGACGGCCTATGGCACGCTGAGCGGCTTCATGGTCCAGACCAACACCGGCGCGGTCACCGCGCGCAGCCAGATCGAGGGCGAGACCGCCCAGGCCGGCGACGTGATCGAAAGCACCACGGCGGCCGGCAACAGCCAGGGCCTGCTGATGGTCAACGGCTCGATCGGCGCGCGGGTCAGCCAGAACAACCAGGCCGACGTCGCCGCCGACGGCGGGGCCGTGCTGCAGTACGTGGCCGGGACCGCGGTCGTGGCCGGCACCGCCGCGGGCAACAACATCGATCTGACCGGCGCCAACCAGTCCGCCGCCCGGGTGATCACCGACCAGAACAACGGCGCGGCCAATGTCACGGCCACCAAGTTCGCCGCCTACGGCAACAGCAACCTGACCACCACCGGCGCGACCGCCTCGGGCAACAACCTGAACGCCAGCAACGACGGCACGCTGCTGGACGTGGCCAGCCACCAGTACAACACCGCCTATGTGCGGGCCCAGGCCGAGGAAAGCTCGTACCAATTCGGCGGCGCCCAGGCCACGGCCTACGGTGTCGGCAACTCGGTCATGGCCAGCAACGCCAACGGCCCGGGCCTGGTGCTCGACAACGTCCAGGTCAACGACGGCGGCGGGGTCGAGGTGATCGCCAGCTTCGAGGGAACCAGCGGCTACGACGCCGGCGCCAGCGCCACGGCGATCGGCAACGCGGTCAGCGGCTATGCCTGCAATCAGTGCGGCGGCGCCATGACGGCCACCAACAGCCAGTCCAACAATGTCGATGTCAGCGCCCGCTCGACGGTGACCGTCGGCGCCGGACGCTCGGTGGTCGGCATCTCCACGGCGACCGGCAACAACGCGACGTTCTCGGTGACGAACAGCGGCTACTAGAGGCATCCGCTCTCGTCCTAGCTAGAGGGCCATCCGAGCGCATCGGCCCGGCTTTCCAGAAGCTCGCGCCGATGGAACTCCGTCTCCACCCGCAGCTTGGCCAGCGTCTTGGCCATGCTGGCGCTTGGAAAGCGGCGGGCCGCGTCCTCCATTTCGCGAAACGTGGCGTCGTTCAACACCAGCACTTGGTCGATGGCGTCCAGCATCGCCTTGCGCATCCCGCAGAGGCGGCGGGGCTTGGGACGGCGTGTGCGGGGCGGTTTGGACTTGGGCATGGGGTGTTCTCCTTTTCTGGGTTTGGTGCGGCGAACACTTGCCCCCTACGGACCGCTTCGCGGTCGTCTTCCCCCGCAGGGGGAAGAGGGCGTCCTCCGCCCCCTCTGGGGGCGGACAGGCGGCGAAGCCGCCAGGTGGGGGCAAGTGTTAGCGGGCACGATCTGACAGGCACGGCTCTTCGACCTCGAGCTTTCGCTACGAGTGGGTTGGAGAGGCGCGGAGCGGTCCGGGCCGAGCCCGGATGACCGTGATGGAATGATGCGTTTCGGCTAGACCTGACCGCTCCGCCGAACCGTTGTTCACGAGGGCTCGAGACTGAGGGGGCTTGTTTAACCCCGTTCTCCAGTTCCCCTCGGACGGGCAGGATCAAAGGTCGCCCGGCTGTGCCGTCAACGACCCCCGACTGATCCTCGAACAGGCCGGTTTGAACATCCCGGCCCCGTCGTCCCCGGCTGTCCGACGTTCGCCCGTCCCGGGCCTTGGATCCTTCTGAGACCCGCCGCCCAAGACACCACGCCCGCCAAGCCAGCCAGGCCCCGCTCGGTTCGATCCCCATCGCCTGCTTGGGCCGGTACCAAGAGCCCTCCCCCGCGATGGGGACAGCTCTGATTGTGCCGCGGGTTTGAGGTCCGAGGACTGGTGACGCTGCTTTTTCTGCAGGACGTTGGGATCGCTGGGGTTCCGCGCGGCGCTGGTGGGGATGGAGACGGCTCGATCCCCGAAAACCCCTCTCTCTCCTCCGGGAGGGGGTCAAGAAGGCGTCCCTGACGCCATGGGCCAGCGGCGAGACCGCGCCTTGAAACCTTGATGGCGAGCCTGCTCTGGCGGATGGATGGCTTGCGCCGGAAGCTGACGTTCCGAGTGTCCGAGAAGGGTGGTTAGGGGACGTCCGCGCTCGTCGTTAAAGGGTGGTGAGCGGAGCCGAGCGCTACAGTTGCCTTCGCGCGGGGGAACCTCCATCTTAACAGCATGGCTCTCTCACTGCCCGACACGAAGCTGCTTTGGGGTCGCGCGGCCGGGCACTGCTCGCGCGACGGTTGCGGCTGCGACCTAACCCGCTCCAACCAAGGCCAGCACTACGTTCTTGGCGAGCAAGCACATGTTACTGGCCAATCGCCTGCGGGGCCGCGCCCGATCCAGCAAGGTGGGCCGGACACCTACGAGAACATGATCCTGCTATGCCCAACCTGCCATACCGAGATCGACAAGAAGCCTGACCTGTTCCCCAAGGACTTACTCCTCGCATGGAAGAACAAGCATGAGGAGGCAGTCGCAGCCTACGGCTCGGAACAGCACTACGCATCGAACGAGCAACTTACCTCCGCCATCAAGGCGATCCTCGACGAGAACCATGTATTCTTCAAAGAGTATGGTCCCAATTCCGATATCGCTGAGGCAAATCCCTCCTCGAACGCCTATAATGTGTGGGAGATCGGCCGAGCTGCGAAGCTTGTGCCGAACAACGTCCGTATCCTCAATATGCTTAGAACAAATGCGGACGTCCTGACGCTTGAGCAGAAGGCGGCTGTGCCCGCCTTCATCGCGCACGCGGAGGGCTTTGCCCATCACGTTCAGGAGCGGCTCGATCACTACCCTTTATTTCCTGCAAAGTTCGCAGAGGTTTTCAAGTGATGTCCGGAAATGGAGGCAACGCGTGGGGCGTCTTGTATAGCCGCATCACGTTTCTTGAACGAATTCTGCGCCAGCATTCGAACGTTGAAATACTAGGCCGCCACGACGACATTGCCTTTGCGATCCGGTTCACGCGCAGCGGCCGTGAGATCGATGTTGTGGTCGTCGATCCCTACACCGCTTCCTTGGACTTGGTACAGCGTATCATCGACGCGTTCCCTCGTGTCGGGATAATCTTTGTTGGAGGCAAGTGGGCAGGGTGGACTCAGGAGGCTTATGATTATTGCCAAGAACGCGGCATCGGCATCTTCAACGCTGGCGGCATGGCGGGCGCGCTACACAAAGGTGATTTCTGGACCTATGTTGGTGTCGATTCGGACGGCAATAGCACAAATGCAATCCATCCTTCCTGAAGGGTGCGAGCTATACGGCATCGGATCGTTCTTCGAAGGTCGAGAGACCTTTAGAGATGTGGATCTGGTGGTCGTGACGTCGGACAGGTCGACGCCAGCACGGTCCACAAGAGCGTTCAGGCAGGCCGCTGTTAAAACGGGGCGGGAGCTGAGCGTCACATTCGACATCACCGTCTTCACGGAGCCCGAGTTCGCAGCAAAGCCGCTTCGCGACATGGGGAAGCTTGTCCTGTTGGCTCGCACATGAGCGACGGTCCCGGTCCAAAAATCTAGCTCTGCAATGGCACCAATAGCGGACACCCCCAACAGCCACGTTGAGTCAGGCCTGTGCGGTCAGCCGAGGCGTAAAAGGTCCGCAATGGGGTCGAAAGCCGTCATCGATACTGCCCCGCGAAGCAGACGCCCTCAGCCCTCCGCCGCGCCCCACAGCGCCACCTTGCTCAGCAGCTCGCCGGTGGCGATCGGCTTGGCGATGTGGTCGTTCATGCCGCAGGCTCGGTAGAGCTCGACCTGGTGGGCCAGGGCGTTGGCGCTCAGCGCGATGATCGGCACCTCCGCGGCGGGCCCGTGCAGCCGACGGATGGCGCGGGTGGCGCTGACCCCGTCCTGCAGCGGCATCTGCACGTCCATCAACACCAGGTCGTGCTCGCCGCGCGCCGCCAGGGCGACGGCCTCGACGCCGTTGACGGCCAGGTCGACCTGGTGGCCGACCGACCGCAGGATCGCGCCGACCAGCTCGCGATTGGCCTCGTTGTCGTCGGCCAGCAGCACCCGGACACCCGGCGCCGGTGCGTGGGGGAGCGCCTCCTCCGGGGCGGGCCCGCCGTCGGCGGCGACCAGCAAGGGCAGCACGCACCAGAACCGCGAGCCCTGCCCCAGCGTGCTGGACGCCCCGACCTCGCCGCCCATCGCCTGGGCCAGCCGCCGGGTGATCGACAGGCCAAGGCCGGTGCCGCCGAACTGGCGCGTGACCGTGGCGTCGGCCTGGGTGAACCGCTCGAAGACGTGCTCGATCATGTCCTCGGCCACGCCGACGCCGGTGTCGGTGACCGACAGCTCGATCCGGGCCGCCCCGTCCGGACCGTCGTGGTCGAGACATCGGGCCGTCAGGGTCACCGAACCCTCGGTCGTGAACTTCACCGCATTGCCCAGCAGGTTCAGCAGGATCTGACGCAGGCGCTCGGGGTCGCCGACCACGAACCGGGGCGTGTCGGCGTCGACCTGCTTGCTCAGCGACAGGCCCTTGGGCCCGGCCTGAGCCTCGATGATGCCCAGGGCCTGGTCCAGCACGGTCTCCAGCGCGAACGGCCGCGGGTCCAGCTCGACCCCGCCGGCGTCCAGCTTCGACAGGTCCAGCACGTCGTTCAGCGTCGACATCAGGGCCTGGCCGGCGTCCTCGATGCGGCTCAGATAGCGACGCTGCTCGGGGCTCAACGAAGCGTCGCGCAGCAGGCCGGCGAAGCCGATCACGCTGGTCAGGGGCGTGCGCAGTTCGTGGCTCATATTGGCCAGGAACTCTTCCTTGACCCGGGCCGCGGCCTCGGCCCGGGCGTGGGCCACGGCCAGTTCGCGGCGGGCCTCGATCTCGTCGGTCATGTCGACCTGGTTGACCAGCACGCTGACGGCGCCGGTCACCGGGTCCAGCGTCCGGCGAGCATCCAGGCCGTGCCACATCGTCTGGCCGTCGACCACAACCCGGCAGGAGCCGACCCAGAAGCCCCGCTCCAGGGCCGTCTTCCAGATGCCGCCCGCCTCGCACGGGTCGACGAAGATCTGGTCGAACGTCGTCTGTTCGGGAAAGGCGGCCTGGCGACTGGGATTGGCGAACAGCCGGCGGCCCTTGGCGTCGAACAGGCCGACCAGCACCGGCGTATGGCGCAGGGCTTCGGTGGCCCGCTGTTCGTCGGCCGAGCGGTCGTCGGGCACCGCCTCGAACAGCATGGCTTCGCCGCCGTCGCTCAGGGTGATCGCCGAGATCGTCGCCTGCACCGAGACGGGCAGGCCCAGCGGATAGAAGGTCCAGCGCTCGGTCACGGTCTCGCCGCTGGCCACCCTCTGGGCGAGGGCGTCCATGCGGGCCCGCACGGCCGGCGACTGGGCGGAGAAGTCGCGGGCCAGCAGCGCTTCCAGGCTCTCGGCGCCCCACAGGGCCACCGCCGCCGGATTGGCGTAGACCTTGCGCTTGCGCACGTCGTCGAACACCCAGACCGGCCGGCGCAGGCGGTCGAGCCCCGCCGCGTCGAACGGCAGGCCGGCTAGCGCGGACGTGGGGTTGGCGGAGGACATGATCGGGGGCGCTGCTGCGGGGCTCTTTAAAGTAGTCCATCCCGACGACAGTTCGACGTGCATTCGCACGGACCTAATGTCGCACGGCCGACAGCCAAGCGTGGCCGTTCCGCCCAACCGACGCCTTGCTTGCGCCACGCGCTCCGGCCAAGGTGCGCCCCTTCAATCGCTCTACTTCTTACTGCAAGGTCGCACATGATCCGCGTTTCGCGCCTGGCGCTCGTTCTCTCGGCCGGGCTCAGCCTCTCCGCCTGCGCGACCGTTTCCAACCTGATGCCCGGCGGGGACGACAAGGCGGCCGCGCCGTCGTCAGCGCCCAAGGCGGCCGCGACGCCCGCCGTGTCCGGCGCCGTCCCGACCATCGACCAGGTGAAGCCCGGCCAGTGGCCGCAGGCGGTGTCTGACGTCGCGCCCGATCCGCGCGTGCGGTTCGGCGTGCTGTCCAACGGCATGCGCTACGCGATCCAGAAGAACGCCACCCCGCCCGGCCAGGCCGCCCTGCGCCTGTGGTTCGACGCCGGCTCGCTGGACGAAACCGACGAGCAGCAGGGCCTGGCCCACTTCCTGGAGCACATGGCCTTCAACGGCTCCAAGAACGTGCCCGAAAACGAGATGACCAAGATCCTCGAGCGCCACGGCCTGGCCTTCGGCGCCGACACCAACGCCTCGACCAATTTCAGCGAGACCACCTATCAGCTGGACCTGCCCAAGACCGACGACGACACGGTCGACACCTCGCTGATGTTGCTGCGCGAGGCGGCCGGCGAGCTGACTATCGCGCCCGACGCCGTCGACCGCGAGCGCGGCGTGGTGCTGTCGGAGGAACGCACCCGCGACAGCCCCGGCTACCGGGTGTTCGTCAACACCTTCGGCTTCCAGCTGGAAGGCCAGCGGCCGCCTCAGCGCCTGCCGATCGGCAAGACCGAGATCCTCAAGACCGCCCCGGCCCAGACCATCCGCGACTTCTACCAGGCCTGGTACCGGCCCGAGAACGCCGTGGTCGTGGCCGTCGGCGACTTCGACGTCGACGCCATGGAGGCCAAGATCAAGGCCCGGTTCGGCGACTGGAAGGGCCAGGGCCAGCCGGGCGTGAAGCCGGACCTGGGCCCCGTGGCCAAGCGCGGCCTGACCGCCAAGGTGCTGGTCGAGCCCGGCGCCCAGACCTCGGTCCAGATGGCCTGGATCCTGCCGCCCGACCTGGAGCTGGAGACCCGCGCCAAGGACAAGGAAGAGCTGGCCAAGGCCCTGGGCTTCGCGGTGCTGAACCGCCGGCTGCAGGTGCTGACCCGGTCGGACAACCCGCCGTTCATCGTCGCCATGGCCGTGCAGAACGACCAGGAGCACGCCGCCGACATCACCACCCTGGCCGCCACGGTCCAGCCGGGCCACTGGAACGAGGCCCTGACCGCGCTCGAACAGGAACAGCGCCGCATCGTGCAGTACGGCGTGCGCCAGGACGAGCTGGATCGCGAGATCGCGTCCATGCGCGCCGGCTTCGTGGCCGCCGCCGCCGGCGAGGCCACCCAGCGCACCACGGCCCTGGCCGGCGGCATCGTCGGCACGCTGGGCGACCGCGAGGTCGTCACCAGCCCCTCCCAGAACCTCGTCGTCTTCGACGAAGCCACGAAAGGCCTGACCGCCGACAAGGTCTCGGTCCTGCTGAAGGACCAGTTCGTTGGCTCCGGCCCGCTGATCGTCATCCCGACGCCGACCGCCATCGAGGGCGCGGAAAAGGCTGTCACCGACGCCTACGCCACCTCGGCCAAGACCCCGGTCGCCGCCCCGGCCGCGCCGGGCGTCACCAACTGGCCCTATGCCAGCTTCGGTCCCAAGGGCGCGGTCGTCGAGCAGAAGGACGTCGCCGACCTGGACGCCGTCTTCGTGCGCTTCGCCAACGGCGTGCGCCTGACGGTCAAGCCGACCAAGTTCCGCGACGACCAGATCCTGGTGAAGGCCCGGATCGGCCACGGCCTGCTGGACCTGCCCGCGAACAGCCAGAGCCCGATGTGGGCCGGCTCGGCCTTCATCGAGGGCGGCCTCAAGCAGATCAGCACCCAGGACATGGAGCGGGTGCTGAACGGCAAGGTCTACAACGCCGGCCTGGGGGTCGAGGACGACGCCTTCAGCCTGTCGGGCCGCACGCGTCCGGAAGACTTCGACACCGAGTTGCAGGTCCTGGCCGCCTACGCCACCGAGGGCGGCTGGCGGCCCGAGGCCTTCAACCGCATCAAGACCTACTACGGCTCGATCCACGATCAACTGGAGAGCACCCCCGGCGGCGTGATGGGCCGTGACCTGGGCGGACTGCTGCACGGCGGCGACGGCCGCTGGACCTTCCCCAGCCGCCAGCAGATCGCCGCGACGTCGCTGGACCAGCTGAAGACCACGGTGTCCGGCCCGCTGGCCGCCGACTCCATCGAGGTGGTGATCGTCGGCGACATCACGGTCGACAAGGCCGTGGCGGCGGTGGCCCAGACCTTCGGCGCCCTGCCGACCCGCGCCGACACCCCCGCCCCGGCCGGGGCCGAGAAGGCGCCCTTCCCCGCCCCATCGCCGACCCCGATCGTCCGCACCCACAAGGGTCGGGCCGACCAAGGCCAGCTCTTCATGGCCTGGAAGACCGACGACCTGTTCAGCGATCTGCAGCGCGCCCGCAACACCCAGGTCCTGGCCCAGGTGATGCAGTTGCGCCTGACCGACGAACTGCGCGAGAAGCAGGGGGCGACCTATTCGCCCTCGGCCTCGGCGACGGCCAGCGTGGCCTTCACCGGCTGGGGCTATCTGGCGGTCAGCGTCGAGACCCCGCCCGACAAGATCGACGGCGTCGTGGCCAGCATCCGCAAGATCGCCGCCGACCTGCGCGACAAGCCGGTCAGCGCCGACGAGCTGGAGCGGGCCAAGAAGCCGCGCATCGACCAGATCGAGAAGGCCCGCGAGACCAACGAATACTGGCTGGGGGCGCTGTCGGGCGCCCAGACCGATCCGCGCCTGCTGACCGCCACCCGCTCGGTGATCGCCGGCCTGCAACGTGTGACGATCGCCGACGTCCAGAAGGCCGCCCAGACCTTCCTGGGCGACGACAAGTCGTGGACGATGATCGTCAAGCCGGAGGGGAAGTAGGGTCCAACTCAAACTTCCATTCATCCCGGCGAAAGCCGGGACCCAAGCTGACGATCAGGATAGGTCTGTGCGACTGGGTCCGCCAAGCCAAACTCTAGGCTCGGCTTGGGTCCCGGCTTTCGCCGGGATGAATGGAGTGAGGGAACAGAGCTACCGGCAGGCGATCAGGTGGACCTGATCCCGCCGCGCCTCGGCTTTCGGCGAGGCCAGCACCCCGTAGGCCGCCAGGCTCCAGATCGCCACCACGGCCAGCCATTGGGCAAAGGTGACTTGGTGGGGCTTGGTCCGGTTCATGCCCTCCCTATCCCCCAGTTGCCCTTCCTCGAATAACGACTTATCAGCGGACATCTGTGAGGTTTCGTCACATGGCCGCCCGCTCGCTTCCGCCGCTCAACGCCCTGCGCGCCTTCGAGGCGTTCGGTCGGCGCGGCCGGATGACCCTGGCGGCCGACGAGCTGTGCGTCAGCCACGGGGCGATCAGCCGCCAGATCCGCCAGCTCGAGGACCACCTGGGCGTTGCGCTCACAGACGGGCCGCGCAACCGCCTGACCCTGACCGAGACCGGCCTGACCCTGACCCAGGCCCTGACCGTGGCGCTGGACCAGATCGAGGCCGCCCTGCCCCGACCCGCCGGCGGTGACGGGACCCTGGTGGTCTCGTGCCTGCCGACCTTCGCCATGAAGTGGCTGATCCCGCGCCTGCCCGACTTCGTAGCCGCCCGTCCGGAAATCCAGGCGCGGATCGTGGAGTCCAACGGACCGTTCGACTTCCGCGCCGACGGCGTCGACCTGGCCATCCGCATGCGGCTGCCCGACGCGCCGCCCTCGACCGACGCCGACGTCACGCCGTTCCTCAAGCACTATGTCGGCCCCGTAGCCTCGCCCGACCTCGCCGCCCAGGTCCACGACCTGGACAGCCTGGCCCGCCCGCCGCGCCTGCACACCCGCACCTTCATGGAGGCCTGGGCCGAATGGGAGGCCGCAGCGGGCGTCACCGTATCGCCAGCGGCGATGAACCGCGAGTTCGACCACTATTTCTACATGCTGGAAGCGGCCGCCGCGGGCCTGGGCGTGGCGCTCAGCCCGTTCGCCTTCGTCGAGAACGACCTGCGGGCCGGACGCCTTGTCGCGCCGCTGGGCTTCGTCCCCGGCCACGCCGGGGTCTGCGCCCTTACGCCCAAGGGCAAGGCCACCCAGGCGGCCCGCCGGTTCCGCGATTGGCTGGTCGTCCAGGGCGCGGCGACGGCCCCGCCGTCCGACATCGGAACCGGGTTCTCAACAAGCTGAGCCGCCTTCGGACGCAAAACCCCTTACACTTTGCGCTGACGCCCTCTAGTTTCCGCCGATCCCCCGCGCCCCGCGCGCCCCATCGATATCAGGAGCCCGTCATGGACGCCGCCACCATCGCCAAGCTCGAAGGCCATCTGAAGCGCACCTTCGGCAACCCGCACATCGCCCTCAAGGCCCGTCCCAAGCAGAAGGATTCCGCCGAGGTCGAAGTGGCCGGCGAATTCATCGGCGTCATCTTCCAGGACGAGGACGAGGACGGCTCGTTCATGTTCGAGATGGCGATCCTGGCCGAAGACCTGGAAGGCTAGTTCGGCTTTCGACTTGCCCCCACCTGGCGGCTTCGCCGCCTGTCCGCCCCCATAGGGGTCGGAGGACGCAGCGCTCAAGAACCTCTTCCCCCTATGGGGGAAGACGGTCGCGAAGCGACCCGTAGGGGGCAAGTCAGGCCGCGCTCACGACCAAGCTCCGCCGCACCATCAGCGACGCCCCAGCCGCCAGCAGTCCCGCGACGCCGGCGATGACGAAGGCCTCCAGATACTGCCCCTGCTGCGCGCGGATCACCCCCGCGCCGATCGCCGCCGTCGCCGCGCCCAGCTGGTGGCCCGCCCCGATCCAGCCGAACACGATCGGCCCGTCGCGATCCCCGAACGCCTCGGTCGCCAGCCGCACCGTCGGCGGCACCGTCGCGATCCAGTCCAACCCGTAGAACACCGCGAACACCGAGAGGCTCATCAGCGAGAAGTCCGAGAACGGCAGGTAGATCAGCGAGAGTCCGCGCAGGGCGTAGTAGACGAACAGCAGTTTGCGCGGATCGTAGCGGTCGGTCAGCCAACCCGAGGCCGTGGTGCCGAACAGGTCGAACAGGCCCATCAGCGCCAACAGGCCGGCGGCCTTGACCTCGGGCAGGCCCCGGTCGCCGCAGAAGGCGATCATGTGCACGCCGATCAGGCCGTTGGTGGTCAGGCCGCAGATGAAGAAGCCGCCGAACAGCAGCCAGAAGGTGCGGGTCTTGCTGGCCCGGTGCAGGGCGCCGAACGCGGTCGCCAGGGCGTTCGAGGCCGAGCCCTTGGGCGGCGGGGTCCAGTCGTCGGGCGCGCCGAACGGACGCTGTCCGATGGCGTCGGGGCTCTCGGGGATCAGCAGCCAGCAGATCGGGGCCATGATCGCGGCGACGGCGGCCACGGTCAGCACCACCGGCCGCCAGCCGCCGTGATCGGCGATCCAGGCCATGGCCGGCAGGAAGATCAGCGAACCCGTGGCCGTGGCGGCGGTCAGCAGGCCCAGCATCAGGCCGCGCCGCTGGACGAACCAGCGATTGACGATGGTCGCGCCCAGCACCATGGCCACCGCCCCGCTGCCCACGCCCGCCATCACGCCCCAGGTGGCCACGTACTGCCAGCTTTGGGTCATGAAGGCCGAAAGCCCGGTCGAGACCGCCATCAGCAGCAGAGCCAGGCTGATCGTGCGCCGCACGCCGAACGACTGCATCAGCGCCGCCGCGAACGGTCCGGTCAGGCCGTAGAGGAAGATGCCGATCCCGGCCGCCAACGAGATCGAGGCCCGATCCCAGTGGAAGGCCTTCTCCAGCGGCAGGATCAGCACGCCCGGCGCGGCCCGGAGGCCAGCGGCCGACAAGAGCGCTAGAAAAGTCGCTGCGGCGACGACGAAGGCGTAGCGATTTCCCAGGGTGCGGCGAAGGATCTGCATGCGATGTGACCGATCGGTACGGGGCTTGTCGCCCTGCATACGTACCGGTAAGTAACATCGTCAAGAGCCATGGCCAAGAACGACGAGAAATCTTCGGGTTTGATCCCCGAACACCACCTGCCCTACGGCCCCGGACCGCGCGCGGCCGAGCGGATCTTCGAGACCGCGCGGGAGCTGTTCTACCGTGAAGGCATCCGGGCGGTCGGGGTCGACGAGATCGTCACCAAGGCCGGCGTGACCAAGCCCAGCCTCTATCGCGGCTTCAAGTCCAAGGACGACCTGGTGGCCGCGGTGCTGCGCGAGGTCGAGGTCGGTTTCTGGGACCGCTTCGACGCGGCCGAAGCGGCGTTCCCGAACGATCCCAAGGCCCAGATGGTCGCCTTTTTCGAAGGCCTGGCCGCGCGTTCGGGCGGGGCCGACTATCGCGGCTGCGCGCTCAGCAACGCCGTGGTCGAGTATCCGGACCGCGACCATGCCGGCCGGGCCGTGGCCCAGGTGCACAAGCAGGACCTGCGCACCCGGCTGCGGGCCAAGGCCGAGGCGATGGGCGCCTCCGATCCCGGCGGCCTGGGCGACGCGATGATGTTGCTGGTCGAGGGGGTGTTCACCTCCAGCCAGATGTTCGACGACGACGACAAGCCGGCCCTGGCCGTGGTCGGGGCGGTCAAGGCGTTGATCGGGGCGTATTGCTCCCCAACTGAGGGACGATGAGCGAGCATCCCCTCGATCGCGTGATCTGGAACGCCTTCACCAGCCGGCAGGCGCACTTGGCGCTGCGGGACGGCGGAGCCCTGCGGGTCCATCCCGACTTTGGCCTGTTCGTCGCCACGGCGGATCACGCGCCGGAGACCCTGGCCGCCCTTTCCCGCCTGGTGCACGCCCATCCGGGCGAGGTGGGCGTCGTCGAACGGTTCGACCCGCCGGCCGTTCCCGGCACGGAAGTCACGCGGCGCGCGGTGCTCAACCAGATGGTCGCCGAGACCCTGGCCGCGCCGAGGCCGGTCGATTTCGAGATCCTGCCCCTCGCTGACGTCGACGCGCCCGAGATGCTGGCCCTGGCCATCCTGACCGCGCCCGGCCCGTTCTTCTCGCGCACCCATCAGTTGGGAGAATTCGTCGGCGTGAAGGTCGACGGCCGGCTGGTCGCCATGGCCGGCGAGCGCCTACGGCCCACGGGGTTCACCGAGGTCAGCGCCGTCTGCGCCCATCCAGACCATCGCGGCAAGGGCTATGCGGCGAAGCTGATGCTGCACGTGGCCCATAAGATCGTGGCGCGCGGCGAGACCCCGTTCCTGCACAGCTACGCCGACAACGCCGGGGCCATCGCGCTGTACGAGGCGCTGGGGTTCCGGTTCCGGTGCGAGCAGGTGCTGACCGTTCTGGCGCCGGCCTAAATTCCCCCAAAACACCGCTCTTCCCGGCGAAGGCCGGGACCCAGATCCCATGGCTGTGTGGTGGGTTGGAGTGGCTCAGCATTCGTGGGGTCAGACCCACCGCTATTCCATCTGGGTCCCGGCCTTCGCCGGGAAAAGCGGAGTAACTAGGACCGAAACAAAAAGGACCCAGAAAGCTTTCGCCTTCCGGGTCCCTTTGAACGCTCAGACCCGTACCTAGGCCTGGATCTTGTTCGCCGAGCGCCTCGCCCAGCCGTACAGCCCCACGACCACGACCGCCGCGGCGATCAGGGCGAAGATCATGCCCACGTGCTCGGACGGCGCGAAGGGAACTTCCAGGGGCGAGGCCTTCTGGGTGGCGACAATCAGCACGGCCAGGGCCACGTTGAACAGGCTCTCGCCGACGATGAAGCCCGAGGCGACCAGCACGCCCAGGCGCTTGGCCGGCTCGGCCATGCGGTCCTTGGCGACGACCTTCTCGTAGATCCAGCCGGCCAGGGCCCCGACCACGACCGGCGCGGTCACCGCGCTGGGCAGGTAGATGGCCAGGCCCACGCCCAGCGGCGGCAGGCTGAACCGGCCGTTGCTGGATTTGCGCAGGATGATGTCGACCAGCACCAGGCCCAGGCCGATCAGGGCGCCGTAGCCCAGCAGGGTCCAGTTCAGGTCGTGGGCGATCACGCCCTTGGCCAGGGTCGAGATCAGGGTCGCCTGCGGGGCGTCCAGCGGCGTGGCGCCGGCGACGGTGTTGAGGTTGGCCGCGCCCGAGAAGCCGTTCGACTGGTTCAGCAGCTCCAGCACGAAGGGGATCACGATCGCGCCGGCGGTGACGCCGATGACCAGGGCCACCTGCTGCTTCCACGGCGTGGCGTCGACCAGTTGGCCGGTCTTCAGGTCCTGCAGGTTGTCGTTGGCGACCACGGCCACGGCCAGAACCATGGTGGTGACATAGAGGGCGTAGGCGACCAGGGCCTTGGCGATGTCGGGGCCGATCACGCCGCGGCCGACGACGCCGACCATCAGCGAGGCGCCCAGCACGGTCAGGATGGCGATGCCCGAGACCGGGCTGTTGGACGAGCCGATCAGGCCGGCCATGTAGCCGCAGACGGCGGCGGCCAGCAGGCCGGCGATCAGCACGTAGCCGATGCCGATGGCCACCAGCGGCGCGGCCAGGCTGGCGATCGGGCCGCCGGTCAGGAAGTGGGCCAGGAACCAGCCGGCCGGGGCCAGCAGCAGCAGCGACACCAGGCCGACGATGCCGATCGGGATGTCCTGTTCGGTGCGCGGGATCACCGCGCCGCCGACCTTGCGGGCCTTGTTGGCCTCGAAGGCCGACATCAGGCCGGCCCAGATCGGCAGGGCCAGCTTGCCCAGGGTCCAGATGGCGGCGGCGCCGATAACGCCGGCGCCCATGAACCGCACCTCGGTCTTCCAGACGGTCAGGGCGTGCTTGGCGACGTCGGCGCCGGGCATCGGATGCAGGCTGGTCATGACGGGGACCAAAACGCCCCAGGCGATGGCCAGGCCGGCGAACATGGCGACGCCGACGGTGATGCCCATCAGGTGGCCCGCGCCCATCAGGGCCAGCGAGCTGGAGGCGCCCAGGCCGGTCGCGCCGGCCCCGGCCTTGAAGTAGCCCGCCACTTCGGCGGCGAAGATCTTGGCGGCGGCCAGGGCGGCGAACAGAGCCGAGGCGACGGTGCCCAGCACCACGGCGACGAGACCGAAGACGCCCTCGGCGGCGCCGGCCCGCGACCCGGTGCCGACCTTCAGCACCTCGGCGGCGGCGACGCCCTCCGGATAGGGCAGGTCGGAATTGGTCACCAGGGCCCGGCGCAGGGGGATGGTGTACATCACGCCCAGGATCCCGCCGACGAGACAGGCGCCGAAGGTGGCCAGGAACGGCACCTTGCTCCACCAGCCGATCATCAGCAGGCCCGGCAGGACGAAGATCACCGACGACAGCGTCCCCGCCGCCGAGGCGATGGTCTGGACAATGTTGTTTTCCTGGATCGTGCCGGTGCGGAACAGCCGCAGCAGGGCCATCGAGATGACGGCGGCCGGGATCGAAGTGGCGAAGGTCAGACCGACCTTAAGACCCAGATAGACCTGGGCCATCGTGAAGATGACGGTGATGGCGATCCCGAGAAGGACCCCTCGGATAGTGAACTCCGAACGAGGAGTCGCGGCGGCGTCGGACGACATGAAGGGTCCCAAAACAGTTAAGGCGGTCGGACCTTGCACGTCCGACCGCCCCAAACTCAAGTGTTGTTCCGCATTTTCGCGTTTTGCGGGTCGGCGCTACCCTTCAGAGCGCCTTTTCAGGAAGGCTTCAGAGAACGCCCAGCATTTCGGCGACCAGCGGGTGGCGGACGATGTCGCGGTCGGCCAGACGGACCACCGCGATGTTCTCGAGCGCCTCGAACTTCTCGGCCACGTCGCCCAGGCCCGAGATGCCCGGCAGCAGGTCCGATTGGTTCGGGTCGCCCGTGACCACCATGGTCGAGTTCCAGCCCAGGCGGGTCAGCAGCATCTTCAGCTGCATGTAGGTGCAGTTCTGGGCCTCGTCGATCACCACGAAGGCGTTGTTGAGCGTGCGGCCGCGCATGAAGCCGACCGGCGCGATCTCGATCGCCCCCTCGGCCATCAGGGCGCGCATCCGCTTGACCGACAGACGGTCGCTCATGGCGTCGTAGAGCGGGCGCAGATAGGGGGCCAGCTTCTCTTCCATGTCGCCCGGCAGGTAGCCCAGCGACTCGCCGGCCTCGACGGCGGGACGCGACAACACGATGCGGCCGACCTTGCCGGCCTCCAGAGCTTCGACGGCCTTGGCGATCGCGATGTAGGTCTTGCCGGTGCCCGCCGGACCCAGCGCCATGATCAGGTTCTTGTCGTCGATCGCCTCCATCAGGCTGGCCTGGCCTGGCGATTTGGGTTTGATCGTTTTGAGGTAACTCTGGTCCCGGTCCTCATGCCCCGGATTGCCCAAGGGCGACCAAGCTTGGCGATGCTCCACCGGCAGGCGGCGCACCTTGGCGTCGTCGTCGTAACGGCCAGCGTCGTTCGCGCCTTCGCGCACCATCCGCTTGAGAGCTCGCTTGGTCATGTAAGCCTCCATTCAGGCATGAAAAAAGGACGTGGCCGAATGGCGACGTCCTTGGAGCAGGTGGGGAGGAGAAAAACAGAGACGCGAGCGCGGCCGGGCGGTTCGGAGCTTGCCCCCGAAGGCGGTAGCGTACGCCCAAACCCCAAAACCGACACCCAAGGTCTCCGTCGTCGGGAGGCCGTGATCGATGATCGAGCACGGCTCGGATACGAGAAGAATGTCTCCCGATATGGGAGTGTTCCCCCTCGAATCGCACAAACACAATGGGGCGAGCATGGTTTATGAGCCGTTAAGGCTTTGCCCGATTTTAGAACACGAGGTGTACGGATGACTGTCTATTCCTTGGGCGCCACAGATCCCTCGCTTCCCGCGGATGGCGAATATTGGATCGCGCCCAGTGCCTCGGTGATGGGAAACGTCATCATGCGGAAGAACTCGAGCATTTGGTGGGGTGCAATAGTTCGCGGCGACAACGATCCGATCGAGATCGGCGAGAACAGCAACGTCCAGGACGGCTCAGTACTGCACACCGACGTCGGCAGCCCGCTGACCATCGGGGCGAACGTGACAATCGGCCACATGGTGATGCTTCACGGCTGCACGATCGGCGACGGCTCGCTGATCGGCATCGGCTCGATCATCCTGAACGGGGCCAGGATCGGGAAGAACTGCCTGATCGGCGCCGGCGCCCTGATCACCGAGGGCAAGGAAATCCCCRACAATTCGATGGTCATGGGCGCGCCCGGCAAGGTCGTGCGCGAAATCAGCGAAGGCCACGCCCTGATCCTGCAGGCCTCTGCCCTGCACTATGTCGAGAACTGGAAGCGATACCGGGCTGAATTGACGCGGATCGACTAGGAGGTGACAGCCGAAAGCGGATGCCGGCCTCGGCGCCCGTTACGCCCCAGCCTCCGATACGTCGGCAGCCCGACTTAATAAAATACCGACGGTTTGCGTTCATCCTTAAGGCCATGGCCTGGGAAATGCGTATCGCGGCGAACCCGAGACGAGTTTGGAATCCGGCGCAGCAACGCCTGGCGGTGCTGACGCTCGCCTACGCCGGGTGCATGGCCTACAGCCTGTTCCTGGCCGGCGCCGCCCAGCGCATCCCGACGATCTGGACCGCCAACGCCGTGCTGATCGGCGGCCTATTGCTGCTCAACCGCCGGCAAGGCCTGGCCCTTCTGGGCCTGACCGCCGTGGTCCATGTGCTGATGGAGCTGTCGGTCGGCGACTCGCCCCGGTTCGTGCTGACCGTCACCGTGCTGGACGTCCTGCAGACGACGGCGACGGCGGCCGTGCTGCGGCTGATGCATCTGCCGATCCGCGTGCGCTCGATGCGCGGCTTCCTGGCCCTGATGGCCGCCGCGACCGCGCTGACCGCCGCGAGCGCGATCGTCGTCAACGGCCTGCTGTCGATGAGCTTCGGCGGCCCGTTCCTGCGCGCCTGGAGCGAATGGACGACCTCCAACGTGCTGGGCGTGGCCATCGCCCTGCCGACCCTGCTGATCCTGTTCGACCGCCGTCACCGCGAGAGCTTCCGCATCAGCACGCTGGAGTCCGTGCTGGTCCTGGCGCTGGTGCTGGCCACCGCCGTGACCGTGTTCACCGCCGACGCCTCGCTGCAGGTGCTGTTGTTCGCGCCCGCCCTGCTGGCGGTGTTCCGCGGCGGACCGCGCGCGGCGGCGGTGCTGGTGACCGGCTCGCTGGCGGCGACCATCCCGGCGATCCTGCACAAGACCGGTCTGAACCCCGTCGCCGCCGTGCCGCCGCTGCGCGAGGCCCAGATCTTCCACCTGGTGCTCTATGCCGTCTGCCTGGCCGCCGCCCTGGCGCTGAGCCGCCAGTCGCGCCTGCAGGCCCTGCTGGTCCGCCGCCAGGCCGCGGCGCGGGCCGCCCAGGCCAAGGCCCAGGCCGCCAACCAGGCCAAGTCGGACTTCCTGGCCACGATCAGTCACGAGATCCGCACCCCGCTCAACAGCATCATCGGCTTCGCGGCCCTGGTCAGGGACGACCCCGACCTCTCGCCCGAGAGCCGTCGTCGCCTGGACCTGGTCGGCAGCGCCGGCCGCTCCCTGGCCGAGATCGTCAACGACCTGCTGGACTTCGCCAAGGTCGAGGCGGGCCGCCTGGACCTGGCCCTGGCCCCCGTCTCGCCCGCCGACTTGCTGGCCGACGCCGTCGCCATCGTCACCCCGGCCGCCCAGGCCAAGGACCTGCCGCTCGCGGTGACCGTCGAGACGACCGGTGAGGGCGACGAGGCCGCCCTGCTGGCCCTGGACGAGACCCGCCTGCGCCAGGTGCTGCTGAACCTGCTGGCCAACGCGCTGAAGTTCACCGCCCAGGGCGAGGTCGCCGCGCGGCTGACGATCGGCCCGGGTCCCGGCGACCTGCGCTTCGAGATCAGCGACACCGGCATCGGCATCGCGCCCGACGTCCAGGCCCGCCTGTTCCAGCGCTTCAGCCAGGCCGACAGCTCGATCAGCCGCGGATATGGCGGCGCGGGGCTGGGCTTGGCGATCAGCAAATCCCTCGTCAGCCAGATGGGCGGGCAGATCGGCGTCGCCAGCACGCTCGGCGAGGGCTCGCGGTTCTGGGTGGCGTTGTCCGCCGAGGTCGTCGCCCGGCCGGAGCCCGCGACGCCCGCGCCGGTCGAGCTGGAGGCGACCCGCCCCGCCCGCGTGCTGCTTGTCGACGATCATCCGATGAACCGCGAACTGGGCCACGCCCTGCTGACCCTGGCCGGCTGCGAGGTCACCACGGCCGACGACGGCGCCCAGGCCCTGGCGGCCGCGCGCCTGGACGACTTCGACCTGATCCTGATGGACGTCCACATGCCCGGCATGGACGGCCTGGCCGCCGCCCGCGCCATCCGCGCCCTGCCCGGTCCGCAAGGCTCGGTGCCGATCATCGCCCTCAGCGCCGACGTTCTGCCCGAACAGATCGCCCGCTGCCGCCAGGCCGGCATGGACGACCACGTCGCCAAGCCGATCCGCCGGGAAGACCTGCTGGCCGCGGTTTCGCGAGCGTTGGGGATGGACCGTGGAGAGACGACGCGGACGCGGGCCAGTTAGTCCTTGGCGTCCTTGACCGCGCCCTTCAGGTCGCCTTGCTTGACGCCGCCGACGACCTTGTCTTCCTTGCCCTGCTTCTTCAGGTCCTTGTCGCCGATGACCTTGCCGACTCCGGACTCGACCTTTCCCACGGTCTCCTGCTTGCGCCCGGCCTCCTTGTCGCAAGCGCTCAATCCCGCCACCGCGATCATGAGCGTCAAGGCAAGGCAAAGGGGGCGCAGCTGGCTCATGGTCGAAAACTCCGTTGGAAGGGGATGCGGCCAGAGCGGCCAGACGCCTTCAACGCAAGCGGAGCCATAACGATCCAGAGACTTGCATTCTCGGCGCGACGCCGCGATCCGCGATAAAAACTCGGCGCGCATGTCGCGAAGCCGTCCGGTCGTTCGTCATCTAGATACCTGGACCTCGGAGAAAGACGATGAGCCCCACCATCACCGCCTTCAAGACTTCGCCCGATCGCGGCCGTGGCCTGGCGCGCGACATGTCGGTTCGCTGGGCGCTCGAGGAAGTCGGCCAACCCTATGACGTGCGGCTCGTCACCTTCACGGAAATGAAGGAGCCCGCGCATCGCGCGATCCAGCCCTTCGGCCAGATCCCCACCTATGAGGACGGCGAGCTGACGCTGTTCGAGTCGGGCGCCATCGTGCTGCACATCGCCGAGCGCCATCCGGGCCTGTTGCCGGACGACGCCAACGCCCGGGGGCGCGCGATCGCCTGGATGTTCGCCGCGCTCGTCACGATGCAGCCGCCGATCGTCGAGCACGGCATGGCCACGCTGTTCGAACGCGACAAGCCCTGGTTCGAGGACCGTCTGTCCGGCCTCGAGCAACAGGTCCGCGTCCGGCTGGGCGACCTTTCCAACCGGCTCGGCGACGCCGAATGGCTCGACGGCGTGTTCAGCGCGGGCGACATCGCGATGGTGACCGTGCTGCGCAGACTGGGGTCGTCGGGCTTGGTCCAGGACTATCCGAACCTGGCCGCCTACGTCGCCCGCGCCGAAGCGCGCCCCGCCTTCAAGCGCGCGTTCGACGCTCAGCTGGCGGTGTTCAACGCCGGCTCGGCAGGCTGACGTAACGGCCTCTTGCCGCCCGTCCAAACCCGCGTCACTCTCTGTCTTAACAACGATAACATTCCAGGGAGGCGACGTCGGGCCATGGCCAGCACGCGCTACGACTACGTCATCATCGGCGCCGGCTCGGCCGGCTGCGTCCTGGCGGCCCGGCTGACCGAGGATCCGGACGTCAAGGTCCTGCTGCTGGAGGCCGGCGGCAAGAACACCTCGATCCTGGTGCGGATGCCCGCCGGCGTGGGCGAGCTGATCAAGGCCAAGGGCGACCAGAACTGGGGCTTCTGGACCGAGGCCGAGCCGCATCTCAACGATCGCAAGCTGTGGTGGCCGCGCGGCAAGGGCCTGGGCGGAAGCTCGGCCATCAACGGCATGATCTACATCCGGGGCCATGCGCGCGACTACGACCAGTGGCGGCAGATGGGGCTGTCGGGCTGGTCCTATGCCGAGGTCCTGCCCTACTTCAAGCGCTCGGAAAGCCACCATGGCGGCGGCGACGCCTATCACGGCGGCTCGGGACCGCTGCACGTGTCGCACGGCGAATCCAAGAGCCCATTCTATCCGACCCTGATCGAGGCCGGCCGTCAGGCGGGCCATGCGACGACCAAGGACTTCAACGGCTACCGGCAGGAGGGCTTCGGCCCCTACGACCTGACGATCCGCGACGGCAAGCGCTGGAGCGCGGCGGCGGCCTATCTGACGGCGGCCCTGACCCGGCCGAACCTGACCTGCGTGACCGAGGCCCGCACCACCCGCATCCTGATCGAGAACGGCAAGGCGATCGGCGTCGAGTACGTGGTCGGGACCAGCCCGGAACGCGTCGTCGCCCATGCCGACGCCGAGGTGCTGCTCAGCGCCGGCGCCGTGCAGTCGCCGCACATCCTGCAGCTGTCGGGCATCGGCGATCCGGACGACCTGAAGGCCCAGGGCATCGCGGTGACCCACGCGGCCAAGGGCGTCGGCGCCAACCTGCAGGACCACCTGGACGTCTGCCTGTCGTGGACGACCAAGAACCTGGTCACCGCCTATTCGGCCAACAAGGGCCTGAAGAAGCTGGGCACGGGCCTGTCCTACATGCTGATGGGCAAGGGCCTGGGCCGGCAGCAGTTCCTGGAGAGCGGCGCATTCCTGAAGTCGCGTCCCGACCTCGACCGTCCCGACCTGCAGATCCACGGCGTGCTGGCGATCATGCAGGACCACGGCAAGACCCAGGTCGAGAAGGACGGCTTCACCCTGCACGTCTGCCAGCTGCGTCCCGAGAGCCGCGGCAAGGTCGGCCTGCGCTCGGCCGATCCGTTCGACGATCCCACCATCCTGGGCAACTACCTGGCGACCGAGGAAGACCGCCGCGCCATCCGCGAGGGCGTGAAGATCGCCCGCGAGGTGGTGGCCCAGGCCGCCTTCGATCCCTATCGCGAGGCCGAATACGCGCCCGGCGCCGACATCAAGAGCGACGCCGACATCGACGCCTGGGTGCGGGCCAAGGCCGAGACCATCTACCACCCGGTCGGCACCTGCCGGATGGGCGCGACGGGCGATCCGCTGGCCGTGGTCGACGACCAGCTGCGGGTGCAGGGGATTTCGGGACTGCGGGTGATCGACGCCTCGGTCATGCCCAACCTGATCGGCGGCAACACCAACGCCCCGACCATCATGATCGCCGAACGCGCCTCGGACCTGATCCGCGGCAAGGCCGTTCTGCCGGCCGTGGACGTACCGGTGTTCGAGGACGGCCGGGCGGCGGCGGCCTAGCGGCAGGGAAACCCAATGAACCACCGCCCCCTGGGCCGCTCAGGCCTCTCCGTCGCGCCGCTGGTGTTCGGCGGCAATGTGTTCGGTTGGACCGCGGACGAAGCGACCTCGTTCCGGCTGCTCGACGCCTTCGTCGACGGCGGCTTCAACGCGGTCGACACCGCCGACGTCTATTCGGCCTGGGTCCCCGGTCACGTGGGCGGCGAGTCCGAAAGCGTGATCGGCCGCTGGCTGAAGCCGCGGGGCAAACGCGACGACGTGCTGATCCTGACCAAGGTCGCGATGTGGCCGGCCCAGCCCGGGCTGTCGGCGGCCAACATCGCCTCGGCGGTCGAGGGGTCGTTGAAGCGGCTGCAGACCGACTACATCGACCTCTACCAGGCCCACCAGGACGACGACGCCACCCCGATCGAGGAGACGCTGGAGGCCTTCGACCGGCTGGTGAAGGCGGGCAAGGTGCGGGCGATCGGCGCCTCGAACTTCTCGCCCGAGCGGCTGTCGGCTTCGCTCAAGACGTCGGAGACGCTGGGTCTGGCCCGCTACGAGACCATCCAGCCGAAATTCAATCTCTATGACCGCCATGAGGTAGAGGGGCCGCTGGCCGAACTGGCGGCGCGAGAGGGCTTGGGCGTCATCCCCTTTTACGGCCTGGCCGCCGGCTTCCTGACCGGGAAATACCGCACCGACGCCGACCTGGAGGGCAAGGCGCGGTCGCGGACCATCCTGCGCGACTACTGGAACGACAAGGGCAAGCGGATCCTGGTCGCCCTGGACGCGGCCGCCAAGGCGGTGTCGGCCAGCCCGGCCCAGGTCGCCCTGGCCTGGATCATGGCCCATCCGGCGATCACGGCCCCGCTGGCCAGCGCCACCAGCGTCGAGCAACTGGACGAACTGATGGGCGCGGCCCGGCTGGCCCTGCCGGCCGAGGTGATCGAGGCGCTGAACGCGGCGGGCTAGGCTTGAAGATCAATGGGGAGGGGTCGCCCCTCAGCGCCCCCTCCCCATCCGCGGCGCGCCCCCGAAGCCCCCGCGCCGCCCTTTCCGTCCCCCCGGCACGGAAAAGCTCGAAATGTCTCTCTAGGCGATGCGCCGTCCGTGCAGCGTCGCCAGCCGCAGGCGCGGCGATTCCTCGTTGGCCGGGCCCAGGCTCTGGATCTTGCGCACGCCCAGTTCAGAGGCCGGACGGCCCATCAGGCGCTGGATCATGGCGACAGGCTGGTAAAGGCCCAGGAAACGGTCGGTCTGGCCGTCGGCGCCGACCATCGGCGCCAGCAGCACCTCCATGCCCACCGACGGCGCCCCCACGGCGCGGATGTCGGCGGTGATCACGACAGGCTCGCCCCGGCGGCGCGCGACCTCCAGGGCTGACTTGACCTCCAGCCGATGCGACAGCGCCCAGAAGCCCAGGGCGTCCTCGCCGCGCAGGTCGCGGGCGTGCAGGTCGGTGACGAAACCGCCGGCCAGACGCACGGGATAGCGACCCTTCTCGTCGCGCCCGAGAATGAACACCTGGGGCAGCAGATCCAGGAATTCGCCCGGATTGACGCTGGCGCGCGCGGGCACGCCGTCGTTAACGGCCTTGCTACGCCAATAGTCTATCAACCGTTCCGTGCTTGGATGGAACATCGTCGTTCCCCTCGCGGGCTCGCTCGCGGTCCCTTTTTCGACCGCACCGGGCTTGCAGGGAGAACCGGGCCAGCCCCCGGACCGTATCGTCCTGGGACAGTTTCTCGGTCGAACGGCGACCATGGCGTGGTTCTTGCTTGGCTTTTGGCCGAGCGGCACGCCGACGTGTTGTGAAGGGAAGAGGCCTATGCGGGCGCCGAAATTGACCTTGCCCAAGCTGTGGATCAGCCTCGCCGCCGGCCTCCTCGGAGGATTGGGCGCGCTGGTGCTGGGCGGGGCCGCCCAAGCCCAATGCGGCAGTTGCACGCCGCCGCCCTGCTGCGCGCCGCCCCCGGCCCCGCCGCGTCCGCCCACCCCGCCCAGCTGCAACACCTGCGGCGGCGGCCATAACGTCTATGTGCCCGGCATCAACATCCATGTCGGCGGCTCGGTCGTCGTCAACGCCAGCGCCTCGGCCACCAGCTCGGCCTCGGCCGGCGCGGGGGCCGGCGCGGGGGCCGGCGCCGGCGCCTCGGCCGGCACGACCGTCTATTACGGCGGCGGCACGCATGGCGGCTACTATTCCGGCCCGGTCTCGACCGGCTACATCCAGGGCCTGAACGTCGAGGGCAGCGAGGCCCGCCGTCGCGCGTCCTACGAAGCCACCCGCACCAAGTTCAAGCGCGTGGTCATCCGCGCCGTCTGCCTGGACGACCGCGACGTGCCCCACCCCGCCTCGCAGGTCACCCCCGACCGCGACATCGACAACGGTTACGACGGCGAGCTCTACCGCTGCATCGCCGGCTCGCGCATGCAGTACGTGATCGGCGCCTACGAGGGCTCCAGCGAAAACAACTTCGCCGGCGAGACCTATGTCTGCGGCAAGAACGACGCTCTCTACTACGCCCCCGGCGCCCAAGGCGGCACCGTGGCCTGCCGGCCGCAACGCCCGGCCCGCGACTGCAACGAGCGCTCGCTGCTGCGCCGCTACGGCGCCGGCGTGAAGGTCCTGACCATGCTGACCACCGAGAAGTACACCGCCTATCGCGAGGAAACGGTGCGCGAGCAGTCCAGCTCGGGCCTGAGCCTCAGCCTCGACGGCGGCGTCGGCGGCGTCGTCTACTAGGACGGCGGATAATCCAGAAGGCAGAAGGGCCGCTTCCTCGGGGAGCGGCCCTTTCTTTTTGACACCTCAAACGCCCGTCATCCTCGGACTTGTTCCGAGGATCCCTAGGTCCGCCGCGACGGCCGTGGGGTGGCGGGCCTGCCCGCCATTGAGCCGACAGCTCAGTTGAACGAGGGGTCCTCGGAACAAGTCCGAGGATGACGGTGGGTGGGTAGGGGCGGCCGGTGTGTAACCCGCGCGCTCTAGATCACGTAGTCGTAGACCACGTCGGCCAGCGTATGGTCCATCGTCCGGGCCGGCTCTTCGCAGGTGGGGCAGTTGACGATCCGGGCCGGCACGCCGGCGGCCGTGCAGTGCGGCGGCACGGGCTTGAGCACCACCGAACCGGAAGCGATCTTGGCGTATTCGCCGATCGTGATGTTGCCCAGCACCTTGGCGCCCGCACCCAGCAGCACGCCCTTGCCGATCTTGGGGTGGCGGTCGCCCCGGTCCGCGCCGGTGCCGCCCAGCGTCACGCCGTGCAGCATCGAGACGTCGTCGCCGACCACCGCGGTCTCGCCGATGACGATGCCGGTGCCGTGGTCGATGAACACGCCCTTGCCGATGCGGGCGGCCGGATTGATGTCGACCTGGAAGACCTCGCTGGCCCGGCTCTGCAGGTAAAAGGCCAGGGTCTCGCGGCCCTGGGCCCACAGCCAGTGCGACACGCGGTGGGTCTGCAGGGCCAGGAAGCCCTTGAAGAACAGGAACGGCTGGACATAGCCCTTCGTGGCCGGGTCGCGCTCGAACACCGCCATCAGGTCGGCCTCGGCGGCGGCGACCAGCGACGGGTCGCTCTCGAAGGCGTCGGCGGCGAACTCGCGGGCGGTCATGGCCCGCATCTCCTGGTCGCCCAGCTTGCGCGCCAATTGGAACGTCAGGGCGTCGGCCAGGTTGTCGTGGCTGAGGATCACGGCGTTGAGCAGCGAGGCCAGGGCCGGCTCGGCCTTGGCGGCGTGTTCGGCCTGGTTGCGCAGCGCGGCCCACACGGGGGGCGTCGTTTCCTGCGTCACGACCTCAAGATGCTTGGCCACCGGGATCTCCCTCGCCCACGTCGCCTATAGAGCATCCTTTTTGAAGATGCTCCAGACGTCCTTTGGATTCAACGGCCAAGCCGCCGAACCGCCATTTTCAAAAAACACTCAGGCATTTAAGAACGCGCCTAAGCCAGCACAAGTCGCGCCAGGTCGACCGGCAGCTCGCCCTTCACCGCCATATGGTGCACTCGAAGCAGTAAAGCCACCGTCAAAGAGTCCGGCATGTGGCCCAAAACCGCTGCGTCGAGGGCCTCTCCGAACGGCACGCGGACCATCGCCAGGTCCTCGGTCTCGTCCGGCGCGGTCGCCGTGGGCGTCAGGTCCAGGGCCAGATAGCCGTGGCAGAACTCGTCGGTGATCGAGTTGGACAGCTCCATCTTCAGGATCAGTCGCCAGTCGCCGGCCAGCAGGCCGACTTCCTCGGCCAGTTCGCGCTTGGCGCCCTCCAGCGGATCCTCGTCCAGCGGCGCGCCGCCTTCGGGAATCTCCCAACTGTAGTTGGCATGGGTGAAGCGGTTCTGGCCCACCAGGGTCACCGTACCGTCGGCGTGCAGCGGCACGATCCCGATCGCCCGGTTCTTGAACGCCACCTTGCCGTAGAGGGCCGGCCGGCCCGTCGGAGCGATCGTCTGATACTCGGTCAGGGTGATCCAGGGATTGTCGTAGACGATCGTTTCGCTGGTCACCGACCACGGCGTCCCGTGCGCTTTGAGCCAGGCAGGTTTATCGGTCATGCGAACGACTCGCGACTTGTGGTGACCGAGGCTCGGCCATAGGTGTGCTCGCTCTAGCATTTTCGAGCGAAGTGGATTCCGGTTCGCGTGAAGAAAATGCGCCAAACAAAAATCTGGAGACCGGCACGGTCTCCGGCCGCGCTTCCTGGAGGTCGTCTTGACCGGTTCCGTTCCCCCTGCCCCCGAATTTGGCGAAGTGCTGCCGATCGAGCCGTCGCAGGCGGTGCTGGACTTCCTGGCCAAGCGGCGCTCGGCGTCCGCCATGAGCCTGACCGCGCCGGGTCCCGACGACGCCCAACTGACCGACCTTCTCCGCCTGGCCGCCCGCGTGCCCGATCACGGCAAGCTGTCGCCCTGGCGGTTCGTGATCCTGCGCGGACCGGCCAAGGACGCCTTTGCCGAGAAGATCACCGCCCTGGCCGACAGCCAGGCCAATCCGGTCAAGGCCAACGCAGCCCTGCGCAAGCTGACCCGCCCGCCGGTCGCCGTGGCGGTGATCTCGCGCTTCATTCCCGGCGAGATCCCCGAGTGGGAGCAGCGCCAGAGCGCCTCGGCCGTCTGCCAGCAGATGCTGCTGGCCGCCGCCGCCATGGGCTGGGGCGCCAACTGGATCACCGACTGGTATTCCTACGATTCGCGCGCCAAGGCCGTCCTGGGCGTGGCCGACGGCGAACTCGTGGCGGGCTTCCTCTATCTGGGGACCTCGACCGAGGCTCCGCAGGAGCGCGTGCGGCCCGACGTGGCGGCGATCACCACGGAATGGTCCGCCGACTGAGAGACCCATGGCGCCGCCTGTTGCGTTTCCGCATCGGTCCCGCGCCTTTATTCGGGCTCGTCCCGCTCGAAATGACAGCTAACGCCATAGAATGGCCACTTGGCTAGTCTCTACTCCCAAAGCGTGGGACTTAAAGAGCGCAAGCTTCGTCGTGCATCATGCGCGACATTTTATGTAACAGTCCTGCATCAATTCGACCTTAAGTATCGGTAACTTGTCATCTTGCCTTGGGTTGCCTAAGGCCAAGCTCGACGTTGTCTGCGTACTTACACGCCGACCAAAACTTTTCGGCCGACGGGGTTTATGACGCTCTCACTGTTAATTCTCGGCATGTCCGCCGCCCTCGAAGGCGCGCCTGAAGCCGCTCCCGCGCAGCAACAACCGGCGGCGCAGGTCCAGCAGACGCCGCAGCAGGCCTCCGGGGCGGCTGCCGGCGCCGAGGCCGATCCGTACGCCGCCGAGGTCGACGCGGTCGAGGTCGTGGCCGGCAAGCCGCGCGGCTCCGTCGAGGGCGACGTCAAGCCAGAGCTGAGCCTCAACGCCGCCCAGATCCGCGCCTACGGCGCCGGCAGCATCACGGAACTTCTGGCGTTCATGGAGCCCCAGCTTCGCACGGGTTCGAGCCGAGGCGACGGCCAGCCGGTGATCCTGATCAACGGCCGTCGCACCTCCGGCATGCAGGAAATCCGCGACATCCCGCCCGAGGCCATCGAGCGCTGGGACATCCTTCCCGAGGAAGTCTCGCTGACCTACGGCTACCGCGCCGACCAGCGGGTGGTGAACATCGTCCTGCGCCGCCGCTTCCGCGCCGTGACCACCGAGGCGGGCCTCAAGGGCGCCACGAACGGCGGGCGCACCAGCGAAGACCTGCAGAGCACGCTGTTCCGGGTGCAGGGCGACCAGCGCTGGCTGTTCAACGGCAAGGTCACGCATGACTCGACGCTGTTCGAGACGGAACGCGACATCACGCGCGCGCAGCTGAGCCAACCCTACGACCTGACCGGCAACGTCGTCGGCGTGAACGGCGGGGAGATCGATCCGGCCCTGAGCGCCATTGTCGGGTCGCCTGTCCGGTACGCCCCCGTCCCCGCCTCGGCCGCGCTCGGCGCGCCGACCCTGGCCGACTTCGCCGCGAACGCAGGCGTTCCGGCCAGCGACGACCTGACCGCCTGGCGCAGCCTGGCCCCCAACAACACCACCGCCAGCCTGACCGGCGCGGTGACCCGGCCGCTGGGCAAGGCGTCCATGATCACGATCAGCGGCGGCTTCGACGACACCAGCTCGCTCAGCTATCTGGGCCTGCCCGGCGTCCGAGGTCTGCCCCTCGCCGTGGGCGGCCCGGATCAGCGCCTGATCGTGCCGACCGGCAATCCGTTCTCGCCGTTCACCACCGACGTCGCGGTCTATCGCTTCGCCGACGACTACGTGTCGATGCTGCGCAAGACCGACACCCAGAAGGCCACGGTGTCGGCGGCGGCCAACGGCCGGATCGACGAGTGGCGCTGGAGCGCCACCGGCGGCTACGTCTATTCGACCAGCGAGACCACCACCGGACGCGGCCTGGACGCCACGGCCTTCATCCAAGGCGTCGCCGCCGGCAACCCGGCGCTGAACCCGTTCGGCAACATCCCGTCGGAACTGATGAGCCGCGTCTCGCCCGACACCGCCCATTCGACCTCCAACACCGCCAACGGCGAGGTCGTGCTGATCGGCAAACTGATGCAGGTCCCGGCCGGCGGTGTTTCGACCACCTTCAAGGCCGGCGCCGACACCCAGAACCAGGATTCCCGCAGCACCCGCCAGGGCATTGCGGTCGACCGGGACATCTCCCGCACCAGCGGCAACCTGCAGGCCAATATCAGCGTCCCGCTGACCAGTCGCTCCAAGGACGTGCTGCCGTTCCTGGGCGACCTGTCGGTCAACTTCAACGGCCAGTACGAGGAGGTGTCGGACTTCGGCGGCCTGACCACCGTGGGGGCCGGCGCCAACTGGACGCCGGTCGATCCGGTCACCTTCATCGTCAGCTACAGCGACGACCAGGGCGCGCCCAGCGCCTCGCAACTGAACGATCCGATCCTCTCGACGCCGAACGTCTCGATCTTCGACTTCAGGAACAATCGGACCGTGCTGGCCACCCGCATCGAAGGCGGCAATCCGAACCTGCTGTCCGACAGCCGCCAGGTGCTGAGGCTGAGCGCCACCATCCGGCCCCTGCCCCGCACGGCCAAGACCAACCTGCAGATCAACGCCAACTACACGGCCACGCGGGTCGACGATTCGACCAACAACTTCCCGGCCATCACGGCCGACATCGAACAAGCCTTCCCCGACCGCATCCGCCGCGACGTCGACGGCAACCTGCTCTCGGTCGACGCGCGGCCGGTGAACTATGCCAAGACCCAGCAGCAGCAGATCCGCTGGGGCTTCAACCTGTCGCGGCCGTTCGGCCAGCCACGTCCCGCGCCGGCCGGCTTCCCGGGCGGCGGCGGCGGTCCGCCTTCCGGCAGTGGTGGCGGCGGTGGCGGCGAAGGCCCCGGCGGCGGCCCCGGCCCGAGCGGCGGCGGTGAGAACACCGGCGGTCCCAGCGCGACCGGCGGAGGCGGAGGAGGCGGAGGCGGCTTCCGAGGCGGTGGCGGCGGTGGTGGCGGCGGCGGTGGTTTCCGTGGTCCGCGCCCCGGCCAGGGCCAGTTCCAGGTCTCGCTCTACCACACCTGGAAACTGAAGGACGAGATCACCATCCGCGACGGCCTGCCGATCATCGATCGCCTGAACGGCGGTTCGGGCGCCAGTCCCGAGCACGAGGTCCAGCTCCAGGCGGGCCTCTCCAAGAGCGGCATGGGCGCGTTCCTGAACGGCAGCTGGCGTAGCGGCTATCGCCTGAACGGCAGGACCGCCGATAGCGACCTGTTCTTCGGGGACCTGTCGACGGTCAGCCTGAACCTGTTCGCGGACCTGTCGTCGCGCCCCGACCTGCTGCGGGCCCATCCGTGGCTGCGCGGTTCGCGGGTGCAGTTGCAGGCCCAGAACCTGTTCGACACCCGTCAGGACGTGCACGACCGCCTCGGCATCACGCCCCAGGCCTATCAGCCGGACTATCGCGACCCGATCGGCCGGACGGTGCGGATCAGCTTCCGCAAGCTGATCGGCCCGGCCCGCCCGGTGCAGCCGCCAGGCCGCCGCCCGCCCCCGGTTCCGACCCCGCCGCCCGCGCCGGCGCAACAGCCGCGCTAGGCGCAAAGAAAAAAGGGGCGCGKCCGGCCGGACGCGCCCCTCCGGGCACCCACAGCCCTTCCGGCGCCGGGCCGGTCTGCCAGAACACGTCGATCGGGATGCCCCCGCGCGGATACCAGTAGCCGCCGATGCGCAGCCAGCGGGGCTGGGCGATCTCGACGATCTTGCGGCCGATCTTGACCGTGCAGTCCTCGTGGAACGAGCCATGGTTGCGGAAGCTGGTCAGATAGAGCTTCAGCGACTTGCTCTCGATAAGCCAGTCGCCGGGCGCATAGTCGATCACCAGGTGCGCGAAGTCCGGCTGGCCGGTCACCGGGCACAGCGAGGTGAATTCCGGGGCCACGAAACGGGCCAGATAGGTCACGTCGCTCTGCGGGTTGGGCACCCGCTCGAGAACGGCCTGGTCGGGACTGGCGGCGGGTTCGACCACCTGGCCCAGTTGGGTGACATGAAGTTCGGTCATGGGCGGTCATCTAGGCCCCGGACCGCCGCGAGACAAGCGCGCGCGGCGTCGCTATCGTCGCACCAAACAAGCGTTTAGGCCCAAGGGCCTGGGGAGACGGCAGATGAGCGGACGGGATTTCGACGGCTTCACGGTGGTGGTCACCGGCGCCTCCACGGGCCTGGGCCGGGCCATGGCGGTCGAGACCGCCCGGCGCGGCGCCGGCCTGGTGGTCGTCAACTTCGCCAGCAGCGCGCAGGAAGCCGAGGAAACCGCGCGGCTGATCGCGGCCGAGGGCTCCAAGGCCGTCCTGGTCCAGGGCGACGTGGCCCAGGACGCCGACTGTCGTCGGATCGCCGAGGCGGCGGCCGGCACGGGCCGGATCGACGCGCTGTTCAACAACGCCGGCGTCACCAAGTTCGCGCCAGACCATTCCGACCTCGACGCGGTCGACGCCGAGGACTTCCTGCGGCTCTACGCTGTCAACGTGGTCGGCGCGTTCCAGATGGTCCGCGCCGCCCGCAGCCTGCTGGAGGCCGCGCCCCAGCCGGGGGCCGTGGTCAACACCGCCTCGATCGCCGGGGTGGTCGGCAACGGCTCGTCCGTGCCCTACGCCGCCTCGAAGGGCGCCTTGACCACCATGACCCTTTCGCTGGCCCGGGCCCTGGCGCCCCGCATCCGGGTCAACGCCGTCTGCCCCGGATTCATCGACACGCCCTGGTTCGGCAAGGCGATGGACGCCGAACGTGTTGATCGTTTGCGCACGGGAGCGGCCGCGGCCACGCCGCTGAAGGTCGCCTCGACCGCCGAGGACATCGCCGGATCCGCCGTGTTCCTGGCCTCGCCCGCATCAAGGCACGTCACCGGCGAAACGCTGTTGGTAGACGCCGGACTGCACTTGGGCGGAGCGAGTCTGGCGATGCGCTAAAGCCGCAGGTAAAGCCCAAACAAACGTTCCGTCGACACTGTGGCGCCCAACGTCACTTCTGAAGCAAAATCGTCACACTTCGCCCATTCTTTGTGCCCAGGGCGCCGTTTGTGCTGGCGATTTAACCACTGCGATTGCAACTAGGGCTAAGCCGACAACTATTCCTGTTGTGGCCAAACACGCTTGCAGGCGTCGCTGGACGGCGAAGGCTCCAAACCCTTCGGTCGGCAAAACGAAATAAGGGGATAGAACACATGAAGTTTCTGAAACTGGCGCTGGTCGCCGCCGCCGCCTCGGTCGCCATGAGCGGCGCCGCCATGGCTGAAGAGCTGAAGCTCTCGTACAACGTCGGCGTCGCCAGCGACTACATCTTCCGCGGCGTCAGCAACACCAACGGCAAGGGCCAGGTCTTCGGCGGCGTCGACGCCACCTACGGCATCGGCTACGCGGGCGTGTGGGCCTCGAACGTCGACTTCGGCACGCCGAACCCCGACACCGAAATCGACGTCTACGCCGGCGTGAAGCCGACCATCGGCGCCGCCGCGCTGGACTTCGGCGTCATCTACTACGGCTACGACAAGGACAAGAACGGCGCTCCGGGCCAGTACGGCTACATCGAAGTCAAGGCCGCCGCCTCGACCGCGGTCGGCCCGGGCACCGTCGGCGCCGCCCTGTACTACTCGCCGGAATTCCCGGGCGAAGGCGGCGAAGCCCTCTACGGCGAAATCAACGGTTCGGTTCCGATCGGTGAAAAGCTGACCCTGACTGGCGCCCTGGGCCGTCAGGAAGTCGACGCCGACGGCTACTACGCCGGCATCAGCAGCAGCTACACCACCTACAACATCGGCGTCACCGCCGCGATCACCGACCACCTGTCGGCTGACTTCCGCTACTCGGACACCAGCCAACACAAGTTCGGCGAAATCTTCGGCGAAGCCTTCACCGCCTCGCTGAAGGCCTCGTTCTAAGCTTTTAGAACTGCCTGACGAACGAGCCGCCCCGACTTCGGTCGGGGCGGCTTTTTCTTTGGGCGGCGATCATGCGGTCGGCTTCGGCGGCCGCATGAACAGCGCGGCCACGAACACCACCGCCGTCAGCGCCGCGAACAGCAGGAAGGCCGGGGTGAACGAACCGACGCGGTCGCGGATGGCGCCGCCGATGAACGGTCCCGCCGCCGACACCGCCCCGATCAGGCAGGTCAGCGAGAACAGCTCGACATTGTTGCGGCGTCCGAAGTAGTTCAGCAGCAGCAGGCTGACGGCCAGCACGGTCAGGCCGAAACCGACGCCCACCCCGACCGCGTAGAGGGTCAGCAGGAACGGCGTCGCGGCTTGCGACAGGGCCAGCAGCCCGACCACCAGCAGGCCCTGGGCGAACACCAGCAGCCAGCGCGGATCGATCCGATCGCCGATCGCCCCGCCGCCCAGCCGCGCGACCACCTGCATGCCGCCTTCGAGGCTGAGCATGCCCGCCGCCACCGCGCCCGCGACGCCCAGCTGGGTCAGGTGGGCCTGGGTCAGGCTGGCGGCGCTGATCCCGGCCAGCAGATGGCTGAAATAGGCGGCCAGCAGCACGTAGAACTGCGGCGTGCGCACCGCGTCGCGGACGCTCCATTCGTGGTCGGTGTGATAGACGTGGCTTGGCGTCTTGCCGGCCTTGGCTTCGGCGTCCAGCTCCCGGTCCAGCGCGGCGCCGGCCTGCTCCAGCCAGCGCGGGCCGCCCACGGCGACGGCGCAGATCAGGCCCACCAGCCCCACGGCCACCGCCTGCAGCGCCCAATAAAGCCGCCAGTCGTTGTGGGTCGCCCCCAGGACGCTGACCACCATCCACGGTCCCGCCACCCCGCCCAGCGCGCCGAAGGTGAAATAGATCCCGAACGGCAGGGCCCGTTCCTTGAAGATCGCCGACAGCACGTGGGTGCCGGGGATCAGGGCCGCCATCTGGAAGCCGATCCCGCATAGGGCTGTCCCGAAGAAATAGATCGGCAGGGCGTGGACCCGCGACAGGCAGGCCAGGCCGCCGGCCATCACCGCCACCCCCACCAGGATCGCGCCGCGCACCCCGATCCGGCGGATCAGCAGGGCCGGCAGCCAGGACGAGAGGCCCGTGAACACCCCCAGGATCGTGAAGCCGAGAAAGGCATGCTCCCAGCTCCAGCCCAGCTCCGGAACCATGGCCGGGATCACCACGCCCAGCGACGAATAGGTCGCCGCCGTGATCAGGAACAGCAGCAGGCTGAACACGCCGACCAGCAGCCAGGGACGCCACGCGGTCGTGGTCCGGGAAATCGACAGGTCGGTCATCAGAACGTCCGCTTCAGGGTCACGCGCCATTCCCGCCCCTTGCCGGGCAAGGCCCCGAGATTGGCATAGGTGTCGGCATCCGGGGTGAAATAGAGCTTGTCGAGCAGGTTATCGACGTTGAGCTCTGCGGTGTACGGCCCGCGCGTCACATAGGCCGAGGCGTTGACCACGGCGTAGGCGGGATAGGTCACCGCGTCCTGCACCGTGCCCGAGGTCTTGGTCACATGGGTGACGCCCAGGGTGGCGCCCGCCGAACCCCAGTCATGGGCGTCGCTGGTATAGGCGCCGTACAGGCTGACCACCGACTTGGGGATCAGGGTGTAGTCGTAGTCGCCCGCCCGTCCCGGCAAGGTGTTGAAGGTCCAGACGACATAGCTGCCGCCATAGCCCTGCGCGCCGGGCACGCCCGCCGTATAGGCCGGGATGTACTGGAACGACTGGTCCGGCCCCTTGACGGTGGTGTGCTGGGTGTTCCCGGTCGCCGTGAAGCTCAGATGCTCGGAGGCCAGCCACCGGACCTCCAGTTCCACGCCCTTGGCCCGCGTGCCCTGCACCACCGGCGTCAGGCCCGATAGCTGGGTGCGGTTCTGGCGATAGGCGGCGAGCGAGCCGACCAGGGTTCCGCGCAGCAGCTGGAATTTCACCCCGGCCTCGGCAAGGTCGCTGTCCGACAGCCACGAGCCGTCGGCGACCAGGCCCGGGGCGATGTCGCCCGCCTGGCTGACCTCCAGGGCCGAGGCCTTGGCGTAGCTGATATAGGGCATCAGCCCGACCGGCGTCTGGTAGGTCAGGCTGGCGCTGTAGGTCCCCTTCCCCCGGTTGTCGGTCTGGCGGCCGGCGACGGTGAACGGCAGGAAGCCGGTGTCCTCGGCCTCGACCTCGTACCAGTCGTAGCGGCCGCCCAGGGTCAGGGTCAGGCGCTGGCCGAACTTGATGTCGCTGGTGAAGAACAGGCCCGTCTGGCTCCAGGTGCTCCTGTTGTCGTTCTCCCACTCCAGGCCCTGGACGCCGGCCGGCTCGGTGCTGAACGGRCTGTCGATGATGTCGTTGGGCTGGGCGCCGACCGAGATGTCGCGACGATCGATGGCGATCATGCCGCTGTTGAAGCTCTCGCGCCGACGGCCGTCGAACGCCCGATAGCCCGCCCCGACGATGGTGTTCGTGCTCACCGCCCCGAACGCGCGCTTGAAGGCGTAGCTGGCCCGCGCCTCCCAGACCGAACTGTCGAACCAGGCCGGATAGCCGTACGAGACGAAGCGCTTGTTCTCCTGGTCGTCGTAGAACAGCTGCAGCTTCAGCACGCTGTCGTCGTCGAACCGCTTGGCCAGGTCGAAATAGAGGGTGTTGGTCCAGGTCTTCGAGAAGTCGGCGGCGCTGACATAGACCGTGCGCGGGTCCAGCTTCGTCGTTCCCACCCCGGTGTCCAGCGTGTGGTTGGCGTCGGTGGCGGGGGCCCCGAAATACGGGATGTAGAGGGCGCTGCCGAACGGGTAGAAGCCCACCTCGCCCGGGGTCAGCCGACCGTTGCCGTCGGCGTCGACCAGGGTGGTGTCGCGGCCGGTGATGTAGGTCTGATGGTCGATCAGGTCCTGGGTCAGGCGGTCCCAGCCCGGCGTCTGGATGTCGCCGGTCGAGTGATAGACCATGCCGCCGAAGGCCGTGCTCCAGCCGTTGTTCAGGTCGAAGTCAGCCGAGATCTCGGCCAGTTGCCGCTTGGGGTGCAGGCCCCGGTAGAAGCTCTTGGAGTCGTCCAGCTCGCTATAGGCGTAGATCCCGCCATCGGCCGAACCCAGCTTGACTGGCAGGGCGGCCTGGCCGGTCAGGTTCTTCTTGTCGTAGGCCCCGAAGGTGGCGGTGACCTCGCCCTTGGGATCGGTCAGGAAGCGGCCCTCGTCGCGCGCGGACTTCGGGATGAAGTTCAGCATGCCCCCGACCTTGCCCGCGCCATAGATCGGGGTCGGCGGACCGCGCACGATCTCGATCTGGGCCGCCCCGCCGATCGGGGTGGAATAGGTGCCGCGGTTCTCGACCCGCTTGAAGCCGCGGAAGTAGTTCTCGGCCAGGGTGCCGCGGATGTTGAGCGCGCCCGGGACGCCATAGAAGCTGGCCGTGTAGGTCCCCGGCGAGACCGCCGTCAGCCCGTCGATGGTCTCGATGCCGAACCGCTGCAGGGTGGTGTCGCTGACGAAGCTGGCCGAGCGCGGCGTCTCCAGCAGCGACTTCTCCAGGCCGAACACCGTGGTGCTGGGCTGCTTCTCCAGCAGACCCGCCTTGTCGCGGGCCAGGACGATGACTTCGTCTACGGCGTCGGCCTGGGGCGCATCCTGGGCCAAGGCGTATCCGGCCGTGAACAGGCCGGTCGCCATGGCGCTGCTCAGCAGGAAGACGCGGATCGACATCGTGGAAAGCTCCAAATCCGCCGAGGGAGCAGCGGTGGAGCTAGCAAATGGGATGTTACGCAACGTTCGTCAAGACGTTATGTAACATTTCAGAAGAAATTATATTGAGGCCGCGATTAGGAAAGCAGAAGGCGTCGCGGGACGCTCTCAGCCTTCCAGCAGCGGCCGGGTCGCCTCGGGCATGATGTTGAGCACGCGCATCATCGCCAGCTTGGCGCCCTCGACGTCGCCGCGGGCGATCACGTCAGCCACGGCGCGGTGCTGCTCGACGTCCGAGATCAGCTCGGCCTCGGTGGCCGCGCCGAACGAGAACACCCAGTAGCGGGCGGCCTTGTGCTGCAGGGGGATGAGGATGCGGGCCAGGGCCATGTTGCCGCCGGCGCGGGCCACGGCGGCGTGGAAGCGCTGGTCCATGGCCACCAGGGCCGGCAGGTCGCGGTCGCGCGCGGCCTGCTCGCCGCCGTCGAAGGCCGCGCGGATGGCGTCGGCCTCGGCCTTGCTGGCGTGCTTGGCGGCCAGACCCGCGCAGTGCGGCTCGATCAGGGCCCGGGCGTCATAGCCCTGGCGCAGCTCGACCAGGTCCAGCGGCGCGACCGTGGTGCCCGAGCGGGCGCGGCGGATCACCAGCCCCTCCAGGGCCAGCCGTCCCAGGGCGTCGCGCACCCCGGCCAGACCGGCGTCGTAGCGCGCCGCCAACGACTGCTCGTCCAGGCGCGCGCCCGGCGCCAGCCGACCCAGGATCAGGTCCAGCAGGATGCGCTCGTAGACCTTGGCCTTCTGCAGGTCGGGCGACCAGTCCTCGAGCCCCGAAGACGAGCAGATGTCCAGCACCAGCATCCGGTCGCGGCCGCCAGCCGGTTGGGCGCCGGCCAGGGCGTCGTCAGGGGCCATGAACTGTCGCAAGGCGGGGCTCCGAGTAAGCAAGCCCTGATATGTACGGTGAAATGTCAGCTTCGCCTAGGGCGACTGATCTACTTCAGGACGCAAGCAAGCAAACCACCAGCGGAAATCGGCGGTTGTGCTAGTCTTCACGGCAGCCGCGCCCGCGCCACGCCGCTCTTCGCCGAGATTTCTGCCGGCTTTCTTCGCGGACCTTCGGTCATCCGACGCGAGCAGGAGACGACGCCATGACCTCCACGGACATAGCCGCCGAAGCAGCCGGCAAGAGGGCGCTGCAAATCCTCTCCGAGAACCGGATCATGGCGGTGGCCACCCTGCGTCCCGACGGCTGGCCACAGGCGACCATGGTCGGCTACATCCATGACGGCCTGACGCTGTATTTCGTCGTTGCCCGCGATGGACAGAAGCTCGCCAACATCCAGCGAGACGCCCGGGTCTCGATCGCGATCGGGCGGCATGACGGTGACGGCTCCGATCTTCGCGGCCTGTCGATGGCGGCCGACGCCATCGAGGTCACCGACGCCAACGAGGTTCGCCGCCTCAACGCCATGCTCGTGAAGCGCTACCCAGAACAACAGGTCTTCAATCCGCATGGCGCGTCGGTGGCGGTGATGAAGGCTACGCCGTTGGTGATCTCGCTGATCGATCCCCACGGCGGCCTGGACCAGTCTCCGCTGCTGCGGGTGGACCCGCTGACCGGCGCGCTCCGACGGGCCGATTAGCGCCCTAGAACGCCGGCACCACCGCGCCGCCGTACTTGCGCTCCATGAACGCCTTCACCTCCGGCGAGGTCAGGGCCTTGGCCAGCTTCTGGACGCGCGGGTCGTCCTTGTTGTCCGGCCGTCCGACCAGATAGTTCACATAAGGGCTGTTCTTGTCCTCGATCAGCAGGGCGTCCTTGGACGGGTCCAGCTTGGCGTCGAGGGCGTAGTTGGTGTTGATCACCGCCAGGTCGACCTGGCCCAGGGTGCGCGGCAGGGTCGCGCCCTCCAGTTCCTTGAACTTCAGGCCCTTGGGGTTGCTGTCGATGTCCTTGAGGCTCAGCGACTTCTTGCTGGTGTCCAGGCCGATGACATTGCCGCGCGCCAGTAGGCGAAGGGCGCGGTCCTCGGTGCTGGCGTCGTTGGGAATGGCCACCGTCGCGCCCTGGGGCAGGTCGGCGATCGCCTTGTGGCGGCTGGAATAGGCGCCGATCGGCTCGATGTGCACGCCGATCACCGGCACCAGGTTGGTGCCCTTGTCGGCGTTGAAGGTCTCCAGGTACGGCAGGGTCTCGAAATAGCTGACGTCCATGCGCTTCTCGGCGACCTGGATGTTGGGCTGGACGTAGTCGTTGAAGACCTTGACCTCGATCTTCAGCCCTTCGGCGGCCAGTTTCGGCTTGATGAACTCCAGCACTTCGGCGTGCGGGATGGCCGTGGCGGCGACCGTCAGGGTGTCGGCGGCGCTGCTGGCTGCGGGCTTCTTGCCACAGGCGGCCAGCGAAAGAACGGCGAGGCTGACGAGAAGGGCGCGGCGGGCGACCATGAACGGCTCCGTTAAGGCGATTAATCGGGTCGGGTATTGCCCGCTTCCCGTCGGATCGGGAAATCAGTTTTCCTGAACCGACGCGCAGAGTCTTGGATCATTTCAGCCCCGCGTCTTGACCCGAAGGCCAAACAGGTCGCCTGGAGAAGGATGGCCAGAGAAACCGTCTATATCGTCCAAGCCTACAAGGCCGGTCGCGGCAAGGGCCTGAAGGCCGAGCAGCAGGTCGGCTGCAAGGACGCCGAGGAAGCCCGCCGCAAGGCCGAGCGCCTGGCGCCGATCCGCGAAGGCGTCGTGGCCTTCGCCGCCTCGGCCGACGTCGAGCTGGGCGATTACGACGAGAATCCACAGATCATCTTCAAGGCCGGCCGACTGCCGTTCCCGTTCGATCAGGCCTGAGGCCTATTCCTCGTCGTTCGCCGGCTCTTCCGGCCCGGCGATGGTCCAGCTGGACAGGAAGTCGGGGTTCTCGACCGTCTCACCGCCGGTCAGCGGATAGAGACCCGGCTTGGCGGCCGTGATGTTCGAGGTCTGGGGCGGCAGGGTCGTGGTGTCGCCGTCCTGCGGACCCAGCAGGTCGAGCAGGATCCCCTCCTCCGCATCGGCGGTGATCACCACGCCGTGGAAGGCCTCGCGCCCTTCCAGTTCGCCGTCGGCGTCCAGATAGGTCAGGTTCACCAGCATGATCTTGCCGACCAGGCCCTGGGCGAAGCTTTCGTCCCAGTGCTCGGGCGGCGGGGCGGACAGGATGGGGATGTCGTCGTCGGTCATGGGAGGGTTCTAGCGGTGCGAGACGCGGCGCACCACCGCGTCGCCGACCATCTGCAGCGCCTGGACCAGCACCAGCAGCACCACCACCGTCACCACCATCACGTCGGTCTGGAAGCGCTGGTAGCCGAAGCGGATGGCTAGGTCGCCCAGGCCGCCGGCGCCGACCACGCCGGCCATGGCGGTGTAGGACACCAGGGCGATGGCCGTGACGGTCGCAGCGGCGATCAGGCCCGGCATGGCCTCGGGCAGCAGAGCGCCCAGCACCACCTGCCGCCGCTTGGCRCCCATGGCGAAGCTGGCCTCGATCACGCCTTTGTCCACTTCACGGAGAGCGGTCTCGACCAGGCGGGCGAAGAACGGCGCGGCGCCGACCACCAGCGGCGGGATCGCCCCCGGCACGCCCAGCGAGGTGCCGACCAGGGCCACGGTCAGCGGGATCATCACGATCAGCAGGATCACGAACGGCACCGAGCGCAGGATGTTGATCACCAGCGACAGCACGCCGTTGGCCACGCGGTTCTGCAGCATCTGCCCCTTGCCGGTCAGGAACAGGATCACGCCCAGCGGCAGGCCCAGGATCACGGTCAGCACCATCGAGCCGCCCAGCATCGACAGGGTGTCCAGCGTCGCCTGGCCGATCTCCGACCAGTCGATGTTCTCCATGAAGGCGCTCATCGGCCCGCCTCCGTGACCAGGTCGACCCGGACGCCGTCGGCCTGGAACCGCCTGATCGCCGCCTCGACGTCGCCGCCGGTCAGGGACAGGGTCAGCTGACCATAGGGCGTCTCGCGCAGACGATGGATGCGGCCGCCCAGGATCGAATAGTCGACGCCGGTCTCGCGGGCCACCGCGCCCAGGATCGGCTTGTAGGTCGCCTCGCCGCGGAAGGTCAGGCGCACCACGCGGCCGTCGACCGCCGCCCCGGCCTCGCCCGGAACGCCGTCGGCCTCCATGACGAACCGCCGGGCCGTGGCGCTGGCCGGGTGGAGGAACACCTCCTCGACCGCCCCGGTCTCGACCACCTTGCCGCCCTCCAGCACCGCCACCCGGTCGCAGACCCGGCGCACCACGTCCATCTCGTGGGTGATCAGCACGATGGTCAGGCCCAGTTCGCGGTTGAGGTTGGAGACCAGCTCCAGGATCTGTTCGGTGGTCTCGGGATCCAGGGCGCTGGTGGCCTCGTCGCACAGCAGCACCTTGGGACCGGTCGCCAGGGCGCGGGCGATGCCGACCCGCTGCTTCTGGCCGCCCGACAGCTGGGCCGGATACTTGTTCGCGAAATCGCTCAGCCCCACCCGCGCCAGCAGTTCGGCGGTGCGCGCCTTGACCTCGGCCTCTGGCCGACCGGCCAGTTTCAGCGGGAAGGCGACGTTGCCGGCCACGGTCTTGGACGACAGCAGGTTGAAGTGCTGGAAGATCATCCCGACCCGGCGGCGCAGGGACCGCAGCCCCTCGACGCCCAGGGCCGCCACGTCGTCGCCGTCGACCACGACCTTGCCGCCCGACGGCTTCTCCAGGCCGTTGATCAGCCGGATCAGCGTCGACTTGCCCGCGCCCGACGCGCCGATCACCCCGAACACCTCGCCGGGCGCGACCGACAGGCTGACCCCGCTGAGAGCGGCGCGCCCATCGTCCTTGGCGCCGGCTCCGGCATAGGTCTTGGAAACATCGTCGAAGGTGATCAAGGGCGAGGCCTGAAAGCGGAAGGGCGGCCGTCACGCGGCCGGGAGCCGTCCGATTTAGGCGCTGCGGCGCGAAAGGTGAAGCCTGTCCCGCGCAGACAGGTCCGCCGCCCTCAGATCGCGGCGACGCTGGCCGGGTTCAGAGCCCGGCCGATGCCGGTCATCAGGGCGACCGCGTCGACCGGCTTGGCGACATGCAGGTCGGCGCCGGCCGCCAGGGCGTCCTGCCGGTGGTGGTCCATGGCGTTGGCGCTGAGCATGATGATCGGCGTACGCGCGCCGCCGCGCTCGCGTTCGCGGGTTCTGATGACGCGGGTGGCGGCCAGCCCGTCCATCACCGGCATCTGCATGTCCATCAGCACCACGTCGAACAGGCCGGTCTCGAACGCCTCGACGGCCAGGGCGCCGTTTTCGACCACCGTCACCTCCGCGCCGTACGGGGCGAGGATCAGTTGCACGACCTTCTGGTTGACCGGATGGTCCTCGGCCAGCAGCACCCGCAGGCCGTCCGAGCGAGCGAGCGGCGGCGCGGCGACCTCGCGCGACGCGTCGTGATCGGCCGGGCCGCGGGCGCGCGCCAGGGGGATGGTCACCTTGAACAGGCTGCCGCGAGCGGGCTCGGAATCGGCGACGATCTCGCCGCCCATCATCTCGACCAGGGTCTTGCTGATCGACAACCCCAGGCCCGTGCCTCCGAACCGGCGGGTGATGGTGGTGTCGGCCTGGCTGAACCGCTGGAACAGGGTGGCCGCCAGGGCGGGATCGAAGCCGACGCCGGTGTCGGCCACCTCGATGATCAGGCGCGCGGCTTCGTCGACCGGTGCGGGGTCGACCACCGCGATCCGCGCGACGATCTCGCCCTGGTCGGTGAATTTCAGGGCGTTGGACAGCAAGTTGCCCAGCACCTGCTTGATGCGGACGCTGTCGCCTCGGAAGACGCCGCGCGTCTCGCCAAAGCGTTCGACGCGGAAGGCCAGGCCCTTGTCCCCGGCGCGGATGCGCGTGATCTCCAGCAGGCCGCCCAAATCGGCGTCGAGGTCGAAGTCGCGCTCCTCGATGGCCAGGCGTCCGGCCTCGATCTTCGAGACATCCAGGATGTCCGACACCAGCCGCTCGAGGGTCGCGCCGGAGCTCTGGATCAGCTCGACCATCTCGCGCTGGGCCGGCGTCAGGTCGGTCTGGTCAAGGGCGGCGACCACGCCGATCACCCCGTTCAGGGGCGTGCGGATCTCGTGGCTCATATTGGCCAGGAAATCGGTCTTGGCGCGGTTGGCCGCTTCGGCGGCCGACTTGGCCGCCTCGATCTCGGCCTGCTGGCTCAGCCGTTCGGTGACGTCGCGGGCCACGGCGAACACCAGGTCGCCCGAGCGCCGCGCCCGCCATTCCAGCTGACGATAATGGCCCTCGCGATGGCGGTAGCGGTTGATGAAGCCGACCACCTCGTCGTCGAGATTGGCCCGCGCCATCAGGTCCTGGGTCGCGGGCAGGTCGTCCGGGTGAACCAGGGGCTGAAGCGGCGTCCCCTCCAGCATCTCGATGGGGTAGCCCAGGACGTCCTCCCACGCCCGGCTCAGCTTGACGAAATTGCCCCGCATGTCGCGGATGCACAGCATGTCGAGCGAGACGTCGAAGAAGGTCGTCAGGTCGCGCGCCGTCTCCCGCGCCGCCTCGGCGGCTTGCCGGGCCCGGGCCTCGCTGGCGGCCAGGGTCTCTTCGGCGCGCTGGCGGTCGATGGCGATCGCGGCCAGTTCGGCGGCGGCCTCGATGAAGGCGATGTCCTCGCTGTCCGGCGCGCGGATCTGTCGGAGATAGATGGCGAACGTGCCGACCACCGCGCCGCCGGCGGCGACGATCGGTTGCGACCAGCAGGCGGCGAGACCGGCCTGGCCGGCGAGCCTGGCCAGGTCCCTGTAGTCCGCCCACAGGGGATCGGTCTGAATATCCTCGACGATCACCCGGCGTCCCAGGAAGGCGGCCGTCCCGCAGGAGCCGGCGGCGGGCCCGATCTCGGCCCCGTCCAGAGCCTGATTGTAGAAGTCGGGCAGCCCGGGCGCCGCGCCCAGCAGCAGGTGGCGGCCCTCGTCGTCCAGCAGCAGGATGCTGCACAGGATGTCTGGGTCCTCGGCCTCCACCGCCTGGACGATGGCCAGGAGCACGGACGACAGCGGGTTGCCGCCGGCGATCAGCGTCATGGTCCGCCTGAACGCGCGGTGGGCCGAGGTCCGGCTCATGGCTGGGAGGCTCCGAGGAATGACCATCCTGGACTATCACCGCCGCGAAGCCCTGGCGTTAAGTCCAGGCTTCGCGGCGCCGCGACATTCTGAAGCGGCGGAGCTTAAGGCTGCTTGACCACCGCCCCGCCCTTCATCACGAACACCGGCTTCTCCAGGGTCGTGACGTCGCTCAGCGGGTCGCCGGCCACCGCGATCAGGTCGCCGTAGCGGCCGACGGCGACCTGGCCGACGTCCTTCTCCTGGCCCAGGGCCTGGGCGGCGGTGATCGTCGCGGACTGGATCGCCTGCAGCGGCGTCGCGCCATAGCGCACCATGACGGCGAACTGCTTGGCGTTCTGGCCGTGCGGATAGACCCCGGCGTCGGTGCCGTAGACCATCTTCACGCCAGCCTTCAGGGCCCTGCGGAAGTTCTCGCGCTGGATCTCGCCGATGTCGCGATCCTTGCGCAGGTTGTCCTCCAGCACTCCGTTCTTGGCGCCCTCGGCCTGGGTGTAGTCGGTGTTGTAGATGTCCATCGAGAAGTAGGCGCCCTTCTGGACGGCCAGCTTGATCCCCTCGTCGTCGACCAGGCTGACATGCTCGATGGTGTCGACGCCCGCGCGGATGGCGTCCTTGATGCCGGCCGCGCCGTGGGCATGGGCGGCGACCTTCAGGCCGGCCATGTGGGCCTCGTCGACGATCGCCTGCATCTCGGCCAGGGTCAGCTGCTGCTGGCCCGGCTCGTTGCCACGCGAGAACACCCCGCCGGTGGCGCAGATCTTGATCACCCGGGCGCCGTACTTCTTCAGCTCCCGCACGCGCTTGCGGCCCTCGTCGGGGCTGTCGACGTTGTAGGGGCTCTTCTCGTCCATCGACGGCGGGAAGAAGGTCGAGTCGCAGTGACCGCCGGTCGCGCCGATCGCATAGGCGGCGCTGACCACCCGCGGGCCGGGCACGTAACCCTCGTCGATCGCCTCGCGCAGGCCCACGTCGTCGAACTGGGCCGAGCCGACATTGCGCACGGTGGTGAAGCCGGCCTCCAGGGTGACCTTGGCGTTGCGGGTCTGGACCACGCTCCAGAAGGCGTCGCTGTACTGCAGGCCCTGATAGCCGCCGATCTCGGCGACGCTGTCCAAGTGCACGTGCATGTCGATCAGGCCCGGCAGCAGGGTCGCGCCCGGCAGCTCGACCACCTTCGCGCCGGCCGGAACCGCGTCGCCCGCCTTGCCCACCGCCGTGATCCGACCGTCGGTGACCACCACCTGCGGATTGTCCAGGTACTTGCCCGTGGCCACGTCGAGCAGCCGCGCGGCGCGCACCACCTCGACGTCGGCGGCCCAAACCGCGGAGGGGGCCAGAGGCGCGGCGCAGGCCGCCGTCAGGAAAGCCAGAACGGCCAGTTTGCGCTGCATGGTCACGATCCCCCGTCCCCGGACGATCGGGGACGGCGACGCTATCACGCGCCCGCCGAACGTCGAGCCGTAACGGTCAAGTTTCACGCCGGCGCCGCGAACCAGGGCGCCCGGCGCTCGCACGGCCTTGGCGAGACTCTCCCCTCATCCTATACGGGCAGGACCAGCGCGGGCGTGGCGAAACTGGTAGACGCAACGGACTTAAAATCCGTCAGCCGCAAGGCTATGCCGGTTCGACCCCGGCCGCCCGCACCAGCTCCCGACCTAGGCTCGGGGAACTGGCGGACCTAGGCCGCGAACACCTTCCGGCCGCGCTCGACGTGCATGCGGTGGGTTCCCGAAAGCGCGGTGTCGCGGGCCTTGATCGTGTTCATGAACAGCCACTCGCCGGTCACGCGCCGCGGCGTGATGTCGATCATCATGTAGCCCCGCCGGCTGGTGTCCGCCCATTTCAGTTCGGGATTGGCGGCCATGAAGCCTTGGGCGACGACCTTGGGATCGGCTCCGAAATCGCCCTCGGCGCCGCCCGAGGTGACGGCCTGGCCGGCGAACTCGACGCCGGCGGGCCGGCCGTCCTCGACCAGCCCGTAGGCCCAGGCGTTGTGGCTGTCGCCGGCCAGCATCACCAGGTCCGCATCGGCCTGTTGCGCGGCCTTCAGCAGTCGCGACCGCGCCTCCGGATAGCCGTCCCAGCGGTCCATCCACATCGGCAGGCCCAGCTTGGCGGCGCGGATGTTGTTCTTGTAGCCGGCGACCTTGCGCTCGGTGACCTCGGGGCGAAGCCAGCCGACGGCGTCCTGCGGCATCACGGTCCGCCCGATGATGGTGCCCATGCCGACCATCTGCCACGCCGTGGAGCGCGCGTTGGTCTTCAGTTGGTGCGCCAGCCAGCTTTCCTGGGTCGAGCCCAGCATCGTCGCCGAGGGATCGCGCCAGACGCCGTCGCGGAACGCCTTGAGCGCGGCGTCGGGATCGTCCGACCGGAAGGCGGCGCCGATGTCGGCCGGGCGGGTGCGGCCCAGCAGGCGGGATTCGGTGCGGTACAGCGTCGCCAGCGTGCCGATCGGATAGGCCTTCCAGGGCTCGTCCGAGACCGGCATCCACTCGCGATAGACCTGCATCGCGGCGGCGCGGCGGATGTTCCAGTCTCCCTCTGTCGCGGCCTGATGGTTCTGCGCGCCGCCTTCCCAGCTGTCGTTGGCCGACTCGTGATCGTCCCAGAGCGCGACCATCGGCGCCATCTGGTGCAGGCGCTGCAGATCGGGGTCGGCGCGATAGGACGCGAACCGCAGGCGATAGTCGGCGATGGCCAGGATCTCGTGGGCCGGCTCCTGGGACCGCCCTTCGGCCCGGTCGCTCTCGCGGACCGAGGCCAGGCCGTATTCGTAGATGTAGTCGCCGGTGTGCAGCCACAGGTCCAGGTCGGGCCGGGCGGCCGCGTGGCCATAGGCGTTGAACCAGCCCACGGGCAGGTTCGAGCACGAGAACACGCCCAGCTTGAAGCGGGCGACGTCGCCCACAGGCAGGGTCTTGGTGCGGCCGACCGGGGACTTGGTCCCGTCGGGGGCCGCGAACCGATACCAGTAGACCGTTCCCGGCTTCAGTCCGTCGACCGTGATCTTGGCGGTCCAGTCGCGATAGGGGCCGGTGCGGACGACGCCGCCCGAGACCACCTTCGTGAACTGCGGGTCGAGCGCCACCTCGGCCTCGAGCCGGATGACGCCGTCGCCGCTCGCGGGGACGTAGCGCGTCCACAGCAGCATGGCGTCGGGGCCGGGCTCGCCGCTGGCCACGCTGTGGGTGAACCCGGTGGCGCCGATCAGTTCGGCGGCCAGGCCATGGCCGGCCGGCAGAAGGAGCGCGCTCAGCCCGAGCCCGGCGCCGAGAACCATGCTGCGACGATCGATCTTCAGAACCATGACGAGGTCCTCGACTGGAATGCGGGGGGGAGGCAGAAGGAAGAGTGGCCGCGCCGAGGGGAGCCGGCGCGGCCACGGACGGGATCGGCGCCTAGAAGGTGCCCTTGATCCCGACGTTCCACATCGAACCGTAGATGCTGTACTGCTGCACTCGGTCGCGGACGTTGGAGTAGATGACGTCAGGCGCGTTGAAGATGTTCCGCCCGGCCAGCATCACCTCGAAGCTTCGGTTGATCTTGTAGCTGGCGCTGATGTTCCAGAGCTCGCGCGCGGTGTGATAGAGGATGCCGTTGTTGGCGGTGGTCGGCGTGTTGCTCAAGGCGCTGGTGCGATACTTGCCTTGCGCGTTGCCGGTCAGCTGGAAGTCGAAGCGGCCGTTGCTGTAGCGGACGCCCCAGTTGGCGGCCGTCTTGGGCAGGTTCACGCGCTCGCCGTCGGGATCGATCTTGGTGATCGAACCGCGCAGGCCCAGGCCCTTCAGCGCCCCCGGCAGGAAGGTCAGCTGCTGGTCGTATTCCAGGGTCAGGCCCTTGTTGGTGCTGGTGCCCGGCAGGTTCTGCGCGCTGCGGAAGGTGTAGCCGGCGTAGGCGTCGGGATCGTAGCCGACATCCTCGGGATCGACCGTGAGGCCGGTCACCTGCATGTCCTCCACGTCCAGCTGGTAGGCCGAGATGCCGATGATCCCGGAGGGCTCGAGGAAGTACTGCAGGCTGGCGTAGTACTTGGTCGAGTGCTCGGGCTTGAGCAGCGGGTTCGGCACCGTGACGATCTGGTTGTTGTCGTCCACCGAGACGACGCCGCCCAGGTTGCCGTAGTCGGGGCGAAGGATGGATTGGCTGAAGGCCAGTTGACCGACCAGCTTCTTGGTGAGGTCGTACTTGGCCCCGCCGCTGAGGAACCAGTCGTCATACTCGCCGTGCCGCGTGGTGTAGGTCCCGTTTTCGCCGACCCGAGCCTCCGTCTTGGTGTTCTCGAAGCGCAGGCCCAAGTCGAACTGCGCCTTGCCGACGCGGGGCTGGACTTCGACATAGGCGGCGGCGATCTCCTCGCCGACCTTCTTGTTGTTGGCGAACTGGCGCGACAGGTTGCCCGCCGTGTCGGGCACGAAGTACTCGGGGTGCGCCTTGTAGATGTCGTAGACGGCGTAGTTGCTGTCGGCGCGCCAGTTCTGGTCGTTCATGTTGCCCGCGTCGAAACCGAGCATCTTGAACTGGTATTTCTGGGTCCACGGAATGTAGGCCTCGGGAGCCTTCTGGGTCAGGTCGCCGGTCGGGCCGACATACTGGAACTGCTTGTAGGACCCTTCATTGGTCTTCCAGACGTTGGTGCGGGCGCCGGCGCCGGCCAGGACCTTGACCTGCACCTCGCCGATGTTGAGCCGCTGCTTCAGGTCCAGGTAGGCGCTGTACATCTGGTTGTTGGCGTTCGACTGCGACGTGCGGATGTTGTTGCCGATGTCGTCGTCGCGGTTGAAGTTCGACGGCACGCTCCAGTCGCGGCCGGCGGTCTGCTTCAGCGTCCAGGCGTTCGAATCCTGTGACGCGCGGTCCAGGGTGAAGCCGATGCGGGTCAGGTAGCTGTCCGTACGCTGAAAGAAGCCCTCGTCATTGTCCCGAAAGTTGAACTGCGAGCTGGAATAGCTGGTGCGCAGCACGGCCTCGGTCGTGTCGCCCCGGTATTCCAGCTTGGGCGCGAACAGCACCGAGGGCGTGCCGGCGTAGCGGTGGGAATACTGCGTATGCAGGCGGGTGTTGGTCCCGTTGGGATTGACCACGATGTGGGTGGGCGTGGAGTCCGCTGTGGCCCGCAATACCGTCGTCGTGCCGAAGATCAGGTAGGTGTACTGGTTGAAGTACTCGACGTCGTAGAACGAGTAGGTGCTGCGCAGCGACAGCGCCAGTTGGTCGGTTATCTTGTAGTCCACGGAAAGGTTGGCGGCCTTGCGGCTGGTCAGCTTAGGGCCGGGACGCCACATCACCTGGTAGGGCATGACCCGGCCGCCGGGAAGGTAGGACCAGTCGGTCTGGATGCGGTCCTGCTGGACGTAGTTGGCGTTGTAGCTGGCGTTGAACGCGATCCCCAGACGACCGTCCAGGAACACGTCGGCATAGCCGACCTGGGCCGAGGGAAAGATCCGCGCGTGCAGCTTGTCGTCGGGCAGATAGATCCGCGAGAGGCCGGAGTCCGACGTGCCGACGGCGCCGACCTGGAAGCGCAGCAGGCGGCTGGTGCGCTGGAAGGCGTACTTGCTGCGCAGGTTGATGGCGCCGCCGGGGGAGTCGGCGTCCATGTTGGCCTGCAGCGTGTTGTTCAGCTCGATCGAGTCGATGCCGGTGATCGACATCTGCTCGAACGAGTTCTGGCGGCCGGAGTTGTTGTTCGACGTGGCCGTCGCCATGCGGGCGCCGTCGGTGGTGAAGGTCGAGTACTTCGGGTCCAGGCCGCCGATGCGCACCGCGGTGGCGTCGACCTCGGTGTAGTCGATCGAGATGCCCGGCATGTTCTTCATGAACTCGCCCACGTCGCCCATGGTCAGGGCGCCGAAGTTGTCGGCGGCGACCACGTTCTTGGCGTTGGTCGAGGCGCGGCGCTCCATGATGGCGCCGGCCTGGCCCTCGCGGCGGGCGACGATCATGACCGCCTCCACCTCGCCGTCCCTGGCGGCGTAGGACTGCGGGCTCAGCGCGACGTCCAGGTTCGCTTGCTGGCCGGCGGTCACCGCCACGACGACCTTGGTCTCCTGCAGGCCGGTGTACTTGACCACGACGGTGGCCTCGCCGCTCGGCACGCCGGCGAGGCGGAAGTCGCCGCCGTCCTCGGAGAAGGCGACGATCGTCGTGCCTTCGACACGGATCTCGGCGTTACGGACGTACTCGCCGGTCGCGGTGTTGAGGATGCGGCCGCGCACGACGCCGACGCCGGCCTGGGATTGGGACGGGGCATCGTTCGACGCCCCGGGGCCGGACGATCGCAGGGTGATGATCTGGCCGTCGTCGGTGTCGATCTGCAGCGGCGTGCCGGCGATCAGCAGGCGGAGCGCCGCGCGGACGTCCATCCGGCCTTTGACGGCGGGGGTCCGAACACCCTCCAGGTTCCGTGCGGGCGCCACGATCTGCACCTGCCCCTGGCGCGCCAGTTCGGGAATGGCGCGAACGGCGGCCTGGGCCGGAATGTCGAAGACGCGCTCCTGCGCATAGGCCGGCGCGGCGACCGCGAGCGCCACGACGGCGGCCCCGCAGGCGAGGACGGAAAGACGAGAATTCATTGGCTGGTAGCCCCCAGTCATCGCGTTAGTCGCGAGGTTCGGGGGTTAAGAGCCGTCAGTCGGCGGCTTCCACTATCGGTAACAAAAACTTCTTATTGCGCGGCGGAACCCTGGGACGCGGCGCGGGTCAGGACGACGTCGTCGCCGTCCTGTTCCAGCCTGGCGTCGAACACGCGCGCGATGGCGCGGCTGAAGCCCACGGGGTCGTTGGCGGCGAACAGGCCGGTCACCGGTTCACGCGCCAGGCCCGCGTCGCGGATCTGGATCCGTGTCCCGCTGTAGCGCGCAAAGGTGTCCGCCGCCTGCTTCAGGGTCTCCCCCTCGAAGGCCAGCTTGCCCTCGCGCCAGGCCAGCTCGCGGGTGACCGTCTCCGGGGTGATCGCCTGGGGACGCTCGACCGCGGAGCCGGCGGGATCGGACAGGATCAGCCGCGTGTTGTCCCTGAGCGCCAAGACGCCGGTCGAGGCGGACGGCCGCGCGGCCGCGACATCGACCCGCCCCTGATTGACCAGTACATCGACCGGATCCTGGTCGAGCTTGCGGACCCGGAAGCCGGCCTGCACCGTGCTGAGGCGGCGACCGTCCACCTCGACGATGAACGGGCGCTCTTCATCGCGCGCCACCGAGAAATAGGCCTCGCCCTTGAGCAGGGTAACCAGGCGCTCGCCCTTGCTGTACCTGACCCGGATCCTGGTCTCGGTGTTCAGCAGCACCGTCGAACCGTCCTTGAGCGGCGCCAGGCGGATCTCGCCCCGCTCGGTGCTGATGACGGCCCCGGCGGCCGGCATGCCGACGCCGAGCGCCACCAGGGAGGCCGCGGCGGCCGCTCCCCCCGTCCAGGTCAGCGCCTGGCGACGGGACACGCCCGCCAATCGCGAGCGCTTCGGCTCCTCGAAGGCGATCGGGTCGAAGCTGGATCCGAGCGCCTGGGCGGACTCGCTGATCATCGACACGGCGCGGGCGCGCAGCAACGCGCCCTTGCTGCGTGGATCCCCACTCAGCCAAGCCTGGAACGCCTCTTCTCCCTCCGGGGACAGCGGCCCACGATCCAGCCGCGCCGTCCACTCGGACGCCGCCTGATCAATGTCTCGACTGGTGTCTCGCTCGGCCATCTATCGAGGCAATCTCCGCTTCCGTATTCCTAGAGGTTTGGGACCGCTTGTTTCCGCTACGCCCGAACCAATCAATCAAGAATAGGATGCCTCGTGAAATATGGGTCTCGACCGTATTCTCGGATATCCGCATCTGCGCCGCAATCTGCCGCTGCGGCATGCCCTGGACCCGGCGAAGGACAAAAGCCTCGCGGGTCTTGAGGGGCATCGCCGCGATCGCCCGGGCCAACTGGCGTAATTCGTCCCGGTCTATCGCGTGCTGCTCGGGCGAGGCCGCGTCGTCGAAATGCTCGAGCCGTTCCAGATCGTCGACTGTGTGGATCGGCACGATTCGCGCGCGACGGACGTGACGCATGATGACCGAGCGCGCGACCTGGAACAGGTAGGCGCGCGGATGACGAATGGCGTCCACGGACTCCAGCTCGGCCAGGATCGTATAGGCCTCCTGGATGACGTCGTCAGGATCGACTCCCGACGGCGTGCTGCGCGAAAGCCAACCTCTGAGCGCGGGCTCGTGAGGCAGGATGTTCCGCAGGAACCACCGTGTTCTTTGCCTGTCGGCGCCGCTCATCCCTGACCCGTTGGTTGGACATTGCGCTGGCGGAGCGGTCCAGCGTCGGAAGCGACGAGACAGCGCCGCTTCGGTTCGACGCCCTGCCTAGACGCCAATTGTGACACTCAATCCTCTTTGCACGCGGGCGGACGATCTCGGAGGTTTCCAACCTCCGGTCGCGCGTCGAAACTCACGGTGCGGTCGACGCTTTCGCCAAGGCGTCCCGCTCCTGCGCCGTCACCGGGGCGAGCGGCTTTCGCGCGTCGCCGGTCCAGCGCATCAGCGTCAGGTCGGCGGTCTGCTTGCCTTCGACCTTGGCGTTCACGGCGGCGTAGAACAGTCCATGGCCCACGGGCTGGAGGCCGACATCGGCCTTCTGGTTCCATCCGCGGACGCCCGTGGCGGCGTCCTTCAGGCCCTCGTCGGCCAGCGCCAGCGTCGGCCCCTGCTCCCATCCCTTGCCGCCGGGGCCGGGCACGCCGAAGAGGTCGGCCAGCACAGGCTTCTCGCGGGCCTCGACGGCGAACAGCAGGTAGTTGGGAAAGGTCGTCTTCTGGCCCTGGTACACGCCCATGAACCAGCGCCGCTGGGTCTCGTCATAGGCCAGGTTCTGCACGCCGTAGCGCGTGTTGCCGGTGCGCACGAAGACCTTGCCGTGCACGGCGGCGGGACCGTTGTGGTGGGGCGCGGCCTCGGTCAACGGGCTGGCGTAGCGAGCCCAGTCGGCGATGTCGTATTGCAGCAGCACCTGATGATCGTTGTCGGTGCGCGTGGTGGCGCCATAGATCCCGTAGGCCACGGTCAGATAGCGCGTGCCGTCGGTACGGCCGAACTCGGGGCCGAAGCTCACCCCGTCGATGCCTGAGCAGTCGTAGCGGTGATCGGGCGAGGCGACGACGTCGCCCTTGAACTTGCCGTCGTCGCCTTCGAAGACCCCGTCGCCGTTCAGGTCGGCGGCGTAGTCCTTGACCACCTCGGGCAGATAGACCGTGCGGAAGATCTCGGTCTTGCCGGCCTCGACGCCGACCCGGTCCAGCCGGCCCACGTCGATCACGGCGATGTAGAAGGCCTTGTCTTCCTTGTACTCCAGCGAGCCGTACACCTTGCCGTCGGCCGGGTTGAAATCGAGGTCGCCCAGGTGGCCCGTCCAGCCGACGAGCGTGCCGATCAGCTTGCCGCTGAAATCGTACTTCGCGAGCAGATTGGTGAACGAATAATAGATGTAGCCGCCCCGGACATCGACGGCGACGCCCTGCACGTGGCCCGACGGCCAGACGCCGCCGTTCTGCTTGAGCGGCAGATTGGCCGCGCCGCCCAAGGCGACGGGGTCGGCGAGCGCGGGACTCGCGACGCCGAGGACGAGAACCGCGAGCGCCGTGGCGAGACGGTGACGATCGAACATGATGGAGGGCCCCGCTTTTTCGTTGGGGCGGGGCTAGCGGGCCACTGTGACAGGCGCGTGAAATCCGTGACGGTTTGGCCGCGCGGCATCAGTTAGGCGTCGGTCCTAGTCGACCGCGAGGATGACGTGCGAGGCCTTGATCAGCGCCTGGGCTCGGGCGCCGACCTTGAAGCCCAGGGCTTCGCCGCTGCCGCGCGTGATCGTGGCCGTCAGGGTTTTTCCAGGCTCCATCTCCAGCACGACCTCGTCATTGACCGCCCCCTCGTCATGGCGGATCACCGTGCCGGCCAGGCAGTTGCGGGCGGAGGTCCGCAGGCCTTCGTCGCCCTGGGCCACGATCACGAAGCTCGACTTGATCAGGGCGATGGCCTCCCGGCCCGGCGTCAGGCCCAGGTCCGCCACGCTGTCGCGGGTGACGATGGCGACGATGACGACGCTGGGCGAGATCCTCAGAGTCACCTCGGCGTTGACGGCGCCGTCGGTGACGGTCTCGACGACGCCCCGCAGGGCGTTTCGGGCGCTGGTCTTCATGCCAAAACTCCAGATCAGGGATTTCAGATCGACGTCCGCGCCGCCGAGCGCCTCTTCCAGCTGTCCGACCAACTGGCTCAGCCCGTCCTCGACCTTGACGTAGGCGGCCAGGACCGCCTCGCCGGCCGGCGTGACCTGGGCCGCCCCGCCCTGGCGACCGCCCGTCTGGGCGGTGACCAAGGGCCGCTCGAACAGGTTGTTCAGCGCCTGGACCGCGTCCCAGGCGCCCTTGTAGCTGAGCCCCACCTCCTTGGCCGCGGCGGTGATCGAGCCGTGGTCCTGGATGGCCGTCAGCAGCCGGATGCGATCGGGCCCGACGCGGGACGCGGGGCCCTTGCGCAGCTGGAGGACGGCCTGGACGGGAAGCGATCGGGTCATGGGCAATCTATGCGTCAAGCCACGCCGGGGCGCCAATCGCGAACCACGCCCACGCTCAGGCCTTCCTGGATCTCCATCGCCCCCAGCCGGCCTGCGCCACGCCGACCGCGAAGGCGACCAGCTCGGCGTCGCTCCACAGGTAGTAGGCGGAGAAGAAGCTCCACTGCATCAGCGTCCGGTCGATCATGAAGGCCACGTGGGTCAGCACGACCAGCAACTGGAAGGCGGTCATGAACAGGATCCAGACCCGGCGCTCGAACGTGCAGAGGAAGATCAGGATCAGCAGGTAGACGATGTCGACCGTGAAGATCCCCCACTGCACGCCGACGCGGTCGGAGGTCTGGACGGCGGCCGAGATGAACCAGGCGGCGACGGTGGCCGCGGCCAGCCAGCGCTCCAGCCGCCGCCCGATCAGCAGGGCCAGCGCGCAGACCGCCAGCATCGCCAGGGCCGCTATCTGGGTCGGCAGGATCGAGAAGAGGTCGTAGAACTGAGACATGCCGCCCCCGCGCCAGGAGCGACATGTGTCTCATGAATCGAGGCCCCGCCAAGGACCTTCGGCGCGGCTAGACCCTCTGGACCTCGCGCAGGTGGCCGGTGGGCGGGACGCCCCCCTCGGTCTTGTCGCCGCCGCCCACCAGGGTGACGCGCCGCAGCCCGACCTGATCCCGGGCTTCGGCCAGGGCCTCATGGGCGGCGATCAGCGAGCGGCGGGCGTGGGCCATGCCGGAGGCGGCCTCCAGCACGCGATCGACGGCCTGCTGACCCACGCCGACGGCCAGGCCCGCCTCGAGACGCGCGCGCGGCATGGCGGCGATCAGGTCGCCCATCAGGGCCAGGGTGGTGTCGACGGCCTCCTCGGTGGTGAACAGGCGGCTGGCCAACTGCTCGGCGACGATGCGACGTTTCATGTGACGGTCTCCCCGCGCCCTCGGGCGCATTGCTGAACGGACGGCGGACGCCCGGCGCCCGTGCGGGGTTCAGCCCCGGGGGATCAGCCGTAACGCAAGTGTTGGAAGAAGTGGGCCACTTGCCGCGTCCCCAGCAGCGCGCCGATCAGCAGGCTGCAGGCAGCGGCTATGGCGAGGACGACCAACACCCGCATCGCGGGGTTCAGGACATGATCGTACCGTCCGCCCATTTCTCGTGAAAAGCTTCGTCCAGGACCGTGGCCGCGATGATCAGGATCTCGCGCAGCACCATCTCCGGCGGCTTGGGGCTGGCCTCCTTGCGCACCGCCGAGACCAGGTCGCGGACCATCGGCGCCAAGTCGTCGGGCGCCAGGCTCAGCAGTTGTCGCTCCAGCTCCGTCCAGGCGAATACCGGCATCGGCGGCCGGTTCAGCAACGGCGGCCAGTCGCGGTCGAAAGTCTCCACCGCGTCGCGGATCTGCAGCGCCTTGCGGACCAGCAAGCCCAGGCGAGCCCCCGCCAGATTGGTCGCCTCGTTGTCGTTCATCACGCTCATGATCACTGTCTTCGTCCGCCTCTTGGGATGTCGAGACGGCAGCAGACGGCGGCGGCGGGACGGACGACAGTCCCATTGAGTCGGGGTGGGATTCAGTCCCATAGCCGGGCCCATAGCCGGGCGCGGCGTTTTCGTGGGCGCTCAGCACCCGGGCCGCGGCGCGGCGGCCGCTGACGCCCAGCTTGCGGCAGGCGCTTTCGACCAGGGCGTCGGCGCGCGACTTGGAGACGCCCATCAGCGGGCCGATTTCCTTGGAAAGCCTGTGCTCGGCGACCCAGCGCAGAGCCTCGCGCTCACGCTGGGTGAGCAGCTCGATATTGGGAGCCGCGGGGATCGAAGGCCTGTCCATCACGCTCGACGTCGATACGGCGGACACCCGACGCGCCGCGCAAGGTGCAAGAATGCATTGCGGCCGGCCAAGGCCAAGCCGATAGTTCCACATCGCCCTCTGTGTGTGGAACCCACCTTGAACACGCCGACCGGTCCCGACCCCATCGACGTCGCGGTTGGAACCCGCATTCGGGTTCAGCGGCGACACATGAAGATCAGCCAGGACGAACTGGCCCAGGTGTTGGGCCTGACCTTCCAACAGGTGCAGAAATACGAACGCGGCACCAATCGGGTCTCGGCCTCGATGCTGGTGCGCATCGCCGCGAAGCTGCAGACCACGGTCGGCAGCCTGGTGGGCGAGGACATGGTGGCCGAACAGGACGTGGCCATGCTGACGGCGCTTTCGACGCCGGGCGCCATCGACCTGCTGCGGGCCTACAGCCAGGCCACCCCGAAGGGCCGCAAGACCATCCTGACCGTGGCCAAGACCCTGGTCGAACCGGACGAGACCGCGGGCGCGGCCTAGGCGGCTCCCGCCTCCAAGCGCTCGATGCCCTTGACGCCGACGTCGGTCAGCGCCGCCACCAGCTCTTCCACCGCCACATCGACCTCGGCTGGATCGCGGCCGCGGATCACCAGGCTGGCGCCGTAGACGTCGGGCGGAGCGAAGAACGGGTAGCTGCCGATCGACAGGTCCGGATGGACCTTGGCCACCGCTTCCAGCGGCGCGGCGATCGTGCCCTCGCCGGTGCCGGTGACGCGGACGGTCCTGCTGATCACCACCGCACCGGTGCGCAGGCGCGGGCCTACGTCGTCCAGCATGCCGCGCATGATCGCCGGCACGCCCGCCAGGACGAAGACGTTGCGGATCTGGAAGCCGGGCGGCCCCTGGACCGGGTTCTTCACCAGCGTGCCGCCCTCGGGCACGTGGGCCATGCGCCGGCGCGCGGCGTTGGGCTCGCCCCAGCGCTCGCGCAGCAGGGCCATGATCTCGGGATGCTCGGGCGCGGTGACGCCGAACGCCTTGGCCACCGAGTCGGCGGTGATGTCGTCGTGGGTCGGGCCGATGCCGCCCGTGGTGACCACGTAGTCGTACCGGGTCCGCAGGGCGTTGACCGCGTCGACGATCTCCTGCTCGACGTCGGGCACGATCCGCACCTCGCAGACATCGACGCCGTAGGTGGCCAGGTACTTAGCGATGGCGTTGAGGTTCACGTCCTGGGTGCGGCCCGACAGGATCTCGTCGCCGATGATCAGAACCGCCGCCGTCACGCGCTCGCCACTCTTGTCTTGGGTGGTGGTCATGACTGCGATCCCCTACATCCGAACATCTTCGCTGTCCGACTTAAGGCCCCCATGCTTCTCCCGCAACCGATGGCGCGCGGCGTCATCGTCCAGCGCTACAAGCGCTTCTTCGTCGACATGGTGCTGGACGACGGGCGCGAGATCACCGCGCACGTGCCCAATCCCGGCGCCATGCTGGGGCTGAAGGATCCGGGTCTGGCCGCCTGGGTGTCGTGGTCGGGCGATCCCAAGCGCAAACTTCCGTGGACGCTGCAGCTGGTGGAAGCCGACGACGGGCTGGTCGGGGTCAACACCATGAACCCCAACAAGCTGGTCGCCGAGGCCCTGGCGGCCGACGCGATTCCCGAGCTGTCGGGCTACGCGGTGATCCGGCCGGAGGTGAAGTACAGCGAAGCCAGCCGCGTCGACTTCCTGCTGACCCATCCCGACCGGCCGCCCTGCTGGCTGGAGGTCAAGAACTGCCATTACCGCCGCGACGGGACCCTGGCCGAGTTCCCCGACTGCGTCGCCGCCCGCAGCGCCAAGCACCTGAAGGACCTGGCCGCCGAGGTCGCCAAGGGCGCGCGGGCCGTGCAGTTGTTCGTGATCCAGCGCACCGACTGCGACAGCTTCGCGGCCTGCGAAGACCTGGATCCGGTCTACGCCCGGGGTTTGAGCGACGCGGCGGCAGCGGGCGTTGAAGTTCTGTGCTATCGTTGCGACATAAGCCCTGACGAAATTCGCATTTCCCGGCGCATCCCCCATCTCCCGCCTAGGGGGCGGGACGCACCGACAGTTTGAGACCAGACCGCCATGACCCTTGAAGACACGGTTGAGATCGAAGCCGAAACCCGCACCGGCGCGATCAAGATCCACAAGCCCGCCGACTTCGAAGGCATGCGCAAGGCCGGCAAGCTGGCCGCCGAGTGCCTGGACATGCTGGTCCCGCACGTCAAACCCGGCGTGTCGTCGGACTATCTGGACACCCTGGCCCGCGAGTTCATCCTAGACCGCGACGCCCTGCCGGCCTGCCTGTTCTATCGCGGCTATCCCAAGACGGTCTGCATCTCGCGCAACCACGTGGTCTGCCACGGCATCCCCGGCGAGTGGGCGCTGCGCGAAGGCGACATCGTCAACATCGACGTGACCGTGATCGTCGACGGCTGGCACGGCGACACCTCGCGGATGTACGGCGTCGGCGAAGTCGGGCCGCGCGCCCGCCGCCTGGTCGAGATCACCTACGAGGGCATGAAGCGCGGCCTGGACGCGGTTAAGCCGGGCGCGACCCTGGGCGACATCGGCTACGCCATCCAGTCCTACGTCGAGGCGCAACGCTGCTCGGTGGTGCGCGACTTCTGCGGCCACGGCCTGGGCAAGGTGTTCCACGACGCGCCGAACATCCTGCACTTCGGCCGCCCTGGTCAGGGCGCGGTGCTGAAGCCGGGCATGTTCTTCACCGTCGAGCCGATGGTGAACCTGGGCAAGCCGGCGGTGAAGGTGCTGGGCGACGGCTGGACGGCGGTGACCCGCGACAAGTCGCTGTCGGCCCAGTGCGAGCACTCGATCGGCGTCACCGAGGACGGCTACGAGGTGTTCACCGCCTCGCCGACGGGTCTGTTCCAGCCCGCGATCCTGGGCGGCTGAGACTCGACAACCCCCAATTGATCTGACCTACTTCCCGCTCGCATGACGGGGGCGGGATGGTCAGCGGCAGATCACTCAGGGCGACAGATCCCAGGGCCACGGGCGTCGCGGACGCCGCCCCGACCAAGCCGGCGCCCAGCCACGCTTTGGGCCACCGCGAACGCCTGCGCGAGCGGGCCAAGGCCGGGGGCCTCGCCGCCCTGCCCGACTACGAACTGCTGGAGCTCTATCTCTTCCGCACCTTCGCCCGGGGCGACGTCAAGCCGATGGCCAAGGCGCTGCTGGCCCGGTTCGGCTCGTTCGGCGCGACGATCTCGGCCTCGATCGAGGAGCTGAAGACCGTGACCGGCGTCGGCGAGAGCGCGGCGGTCGACATCAAGCTGCTGCACGAGGCCGCCTTGCGAGCCGGCCGCGACAAGATCGCCAAGCGGCCGGTGATCTCGTCCTGGACGGCTCTGCTGGGCTATGTCCGCGTCGCGCTGGCCAACGAGCCGCGCGAACAGTTCAGGGTCCTGTTCCTCGACAACAAGAACCAGCTGATCGCCGACGAGGTGATGAACCACGGCACGGTCGACCACGCCCCGGTCTATCCGCGCGAAGTGATGCGCCGGGCGCTCGAGCTGTCGAGCAGCAACATCATCCTGCTCCACAACCATCCCAGTGGAGACCCCACGCCGTCGCGACCCGACATCGAGATGACCAAGCAGATCGTGGAGGCCGGCAAGGCGCTGAAGATCAACGTCCACGACCACCTGGTGGTCGGCCGCGACGGCGTGGCCAGCTTCAAGGCGTTGGGGCTGTTCTAAATAGCCCTCCCCCTGTGGGGGAGGTGTCGGCGCGGCCGACGGAGGGGGAGTGTTCTGGGCTCGGATGCGGCGCTATCGACCCGAAAAATCCCCCCACCGATCGCTTTGCGGTCACCTCCCCCACAGGGGGAGGAACAGCTTGACCCCGCCGTCCCTATCCCCGAGCGTGGCCGTCGTAATCCTTGCGTCGGAGCCAAGATGTCCCGCCTGCTGACCGTTCTCCTCGGCTCCGCCGCTCTCGCCCTCGCCACGACCGCCTCCCCTCTCGCGAGTTGGGCCGCCGACGCTCCGGTCTCGAAAGCCGACCGGGCGCTGCACGAGAAGGTCCTGACCCTGGACACCCACCTCGACACGCCCGAGCACTTCGCGCGCAGGGGCTGGAGCATGGTCGACCGTCACGAGGTCAAGGTCGACGGCACCCAGGTCGACCTGCCACGCATGGATGCCGGCGGCCTGGATGGCGGGTTCTTCGTGATCTACACCGAGCAGGGCCCCCTGACCGCCGAGGGCTATCGCGCGGCGCGCGACGTCGCCCTGGAGCGCGCCACCGAGATCCGCGAGATGGTCGCGGCCCATTCGGACAAGTTCGAGCTGGCCTACACCGCCGACGACGCCGAGCGGATCAACAAGGCCGGCAAGAAGTTCGTCTTCCAGAGCATCGAGAACAGCTGGCCGATCGGTGAGGACCTCACCCTGATGCAGACCTTCCACGCCACCGGCGTGCGGATGGCCGGACCGGTGCACTTCAGGAACAACCAGTTCGCCGACAGCTCGACCGACAAGCCGATCTGGCACGGCTTCTCGCCGCTGGGCCTGCGCTGGCTGGCCGAAGCCAACCGGCTGGGCATACTGATCGACGTCAGCCACGCTTCGGACGACGTGGTCGACCAGGCGGTGCAGCTGTCGAAGGTCCCGATCATCGCCTCCCACTCCGGCGCCAAGGCGATCTACGACCACGCCCGCAATCTCGACGACACGCGACTGAAGAAGATCGCCGACGCGGGCGGGGTGATCTGCATCAACTCGGTCTATCTGAAGAACACCAACGCCAGTCCCGAGCGCCTGGCGGCCCTGAAGGCCTTGGGAACGGCGGCCGACAGCGAGACGGCGACCGAGGCCGAGATGGTGGCTTATCTGAAGAAGCGCGCCGAGGTGGACGCCAAGTTTCCGCCGGTCCGCGCCAGCTTCGAGGACTTCATGGCCAGCCTGACCCACACCCTCAAGGTGGTCGGGCCCGAGCACGTGGGCATCGGCGCCGACTGGGACGGCGGCGGCGGCGTGGCCGGCTTCGAGGACGTCGCCGACCTGCCCAAGGTCACCGCCCGGCTGAAGGCGGCCGGCTACACCGACGCCGACGTGGCGGCGATCTGGGGCGGCAACGTGCTGCGCATCGTGCGCCAGGCCCAGGACTACGCGGCCAAGCAGACCGCCGCGAAGTAGCTCGCGCTTTCGAATAACGCGGTTCTCGGTTAGCCTCTCCCGGCGTCGTTTGGAGGGGCTCTCCGCATGGTCCGTGTCACGCTCTGGGTCGGCCTTGCCGCCCTGCTTTGCCTTGCCGCCCCGACGGCGAGCTGGGCCGCCAGTTTCGACTGCGCCAAGGCCGGCACGCCCACCGAGAAGGTGATCTGCAAGGATCCCGCGGTCTCCAAGCTGGACGACCAGGTGGCCGCGGCCTTCAAGGCGGCCCAAGGCCTGTGGCCGGCCGGGAACTGGTCGACCTACATCCGCACCGAACAGCGGGAATGGCTGAAGGACCGCAACGAGATCTGCAAGGCCGACGCCGCCTGCCTGAAACAGGACTACGAGCGCCGCCTGACTTTCCTGACGCATCCGAGCCTGAAGTGGACGGGCCGATACGTCGCCGGGCGCTGCCCGCACGACGGGGTCTATCTGGACGTGACGCAGCGCTATCCCGAGGCGGGGATCGACGTCCTGCTCTACATCTGCCCCGAGCCGAAGGGGAGCGTGTTCCTGCAGGCCGACGGCGACGTGGACGCTTCGGGGAAGCTGAGCTTCGAGGACGCCGGCTGTCCGCGCGTCCTGGCCTTCACGCAGGACACCGCGACCCTGTCCGCGCCCAAGACCGAGCGGTGCGCCATGGGGACCGACTTGAAGGTCTTCCGCCGCGACCCGGTAAAGTCGCCCTATCTGTCGGAGTAGGCGCCATGAGCTTTTTTGGGACCCGCGTCGCCCCCGTCCTCGCCGGACTTCTGCTGCTCCTGGTGGCCGCCCCCGCGACCGCCGCCAGCTTCGACTGCGCCAAGGCCCGCACCAAGGTCGAGAAGCTGATCTGCAACGACCCGCGGCTGTCGCGCCAGGATGAGGACCTGGCCAAGGCCTATGGCGAGGCCCTGGAACTCTGGGACGGCCAGATCGCCGCCTATGTGAAGATGAACCAGCGCGGCTGGGTCGGCTCGCGCGCCTTGGAGACGCCCGGGATGAGCGGGGGCGGCATCCTTTGCGAGGACGACGAAACCGCCCTGCCCTGCCTGCGGACCATCCACGCCGACCGCATCGCGGTGCTGAGGAGTCCGGGCTTCCGGCTGAGCGGGGTCTATGCGCGCGGGCAGGACTTCCTGAGCATCAAGCCCGTCCCGACCGGCCTGACCTTCGGCTACATGCTGGCCGACCCGAACGCCGCCCAGGGCTTCACCGACGACACCCAACCAGTGAAGGTGGCGCCGGGCCAGACAATCACGAGCTTTCCGCTGACCGGGACGGGCCCGGACGCCTGCCGACTGGACGCGTCGTTCACCGTCGACACCGTGCTGCTGACCCAGAAGGGCCCGTGCGGCGGGGCGAAGCTGGGCGGGTGGTGGAAGCGGGACCAGACGCGCGATCCGGAGGCGGAGCTGTTCTAGGACCGCGTCCGCCTTTGCCACGCATCCCAGAACCGCCACAGCATGAGCGCCGTGAGGATCGCCGCATAGACTAGCGGCGGCCGGTGGTCGGCCTTCACCAACAGGTAGTAGTGGGCCACGCCCAGCGGCACGATCAGATAGATCAGCCAGTGGATCCGTTGCCAGGTCGCCCGGCCCAGGCGCCGGATCATGCCGTTGGTCGAGGTCACGGCCAGCGGGATCAGCAACACGAAGGCGGCCATGCCCAGGGTGATGAAGGGCCGCTTGAGGATGTCCTTCACCAACTGCCCCCAGTCGAAGAACAGGTCGACGCCGATGTAGGTCAGCAGGTGCAGGCAGATGTAGCTGAAGGCGAACAGGCCGATCGTCCGGCGAAAGCGGACCAGACGCGGCTTCCTCAGGATCCGCGCGGCCGGGGTGATCGCCAGCCCGACCAGCAGCAGCCGCAGGCCCCAGACGCCGATCTGGCGGATCAGGGTCTCGATCGGATTGGCCCCCAGGTCGTCGCTGAACACGCGCCAGGCCAGCCAGACCAGGGGCGCGAAACAGGCCAGCCAGACGGCGGCGTAGACCAGGTTGTCCCGGGTCTTGGAGGGGCGCTTGCTCTTGGCCGCCCGCTTCACCGAGGCGTCCATCAGAAGTTCCGCTTCAGGTCCATGCCGCGATAGAGGTCGGCGACATACTGGCCATAGCCGTTGAACGGCAGGGTCTCGCGGCGACGGAACTCGCCGATCCGGCGCTCGGTGGCCTGGGACCAGCGCGGGTGATCCACGGCCGGATTGACGTTGGAGTAGAAGCCGTACTCGCGCGGGGCCAGGAGGTTCCAGGCGGTGACGGGCATCTTCTCGACCAGGCTGATCCGCACGATCGACTTGGCGCCCTTGAAGCCGTACTTCCACGGCACGACCAGCCGGACCGGCGCGCCGTTCTGGTTGGGCAGGACGTCGCCGTACAGGCCCACGGCCAGGATGGTCAGCGGGTGCGTCGCCTCGTCGATCCGCAGGCCTTCACGATAGGGCCACTGCAGGGTGTCCCAGCGCTGGCCCGGCATCTCGGACGGCCGCATCAGGGTCTCGAAGGCGACGAACTTGGCTTTCGAGGTCGGTTTCACCTGGGCCAGCAGGTCCTTGAGCGGGAAGCCCACCCAGGGGATCACCATCGACCAGCCCTCGACGCAGCGCATGCGGTAGATGCGCTCCTCCAGCTTGTTGGCCTTGATCAGATCGTCGATCGCGAAGCTGGCCGGCTTCTCGCACTCGCCGTCGACGCGGACCGTCCAGGGGCGGGTCTTGAGGGATCCGGCGTTCTCGGAAGGGTCCTCCTTGTTGACCCCGAATTCGTAGAAGTTGTTGTAGCTGGTGATGTCCTTCTTCGGGGTTGGCTTCTCCGTGGTCGAGAAGCCCGGGCTGTAGGCCAGGTCCCGCGCGCCGGCCGCTCCGGCCGCGCCCAGCAGACCCAGTCCTGCCGCCCCGCCGATGAACTCCCGCCGCCGCAGGTACAGGCTCCGGTCGGTGACGTCGTTGTCGGTCAGGTCGGGGGCGTGGCGGATCAGCATGGGCGGGCTCCGAGGGACTACCTTGGAAGATACGTATGATCAGGGGGAATGGTTACAGGCTGCGCACGACTTCGTTCAAAAAGGCCCTCCCCCTGTGGGGGAGGCGACCGAAGGCCGGTGGGGGGAGTTGTCGGATCGTCGATCCGGGTCGAAGCCGGCTGCCGATCACTCCCCCCTCCGTCGGCTTCGCCGACACCTCCCCCACAGGGGGAGG
>NZ_JBFUAW010000043.1:0-35811 GCF_056406095.1 Caulobacter sp. P1_D6
GGGAGTGATCGGCAGCCGGCTTCGACCCGGATCGACGATCCGACAACTCCCCCCACCGGCCTTCGGTCGCCTCCCCCACAGGGGGAGGGCCTATTTAACCACCGCCTCGAACGCCCCCCGCGCCTCGACCTTCGCCTTGGCCAGCTTCGTCTTCAGAGACCGGAACTCCCGCACGCCTCCGGCCCGCGCCAGCAGGGTCCGGAACGCCTTCGGCTCGGTGTCCGGGTCATGCCCGTCCTCCAGCGCCACCTTCAGCAGTTGCGACAGGTCCTGCTCCAGCCGCCACGCGGCCTCCAACGCCGCCAAGGCCGCCGGATCCCCCAGCCCCGCGCGTCCCAGGGCCGCCAGGGCCTCGCCGGTGTTCTGCGCCAGCGGACCGCCGGCCGCCGCGTGGACCAGCTGCAGGAACTGGGCGGCGAACTCGATGTCGACCAGGCCGCCGGGGGTGAGCTTCAGGTCCCAGTCGCCCTTGCCGGGCCGCTCGTCCTCCATCAGCTGGCGCATCTCCAGCACGTCGACGGCGGTCTTCCTCGGGTCGCGCGCCCGACGCAGGGCGGCGGCGATCGCGCCTTCCGCCCGCGCCTGGAAGTCCGGCGACGACGCCCAGATCACCCGGGCCCGCGTCAGGGCCTGCAGCTCCCAGGTCTCGGCCTCGCGCTCGTAATAGTCCTCGAAGGCCGCATAGCTGACCGCCACCGGCCCCTTGGTGCCCGACGGCCGCAGCTTCAGGTCAACCTCGTAGAGCGTGCCCTCTCCGGTCGGAGCCGACAGGGCCGAGGTCAGGCGCTGGGTGAACCGGGCGTAGAAGCTCTCGGCGCCCCAGGCCTTCACGGCCGAAATGCCGGCCGGATCGTCGGCGGCGTAGAGCGTCATCAGGTCCAGGTCCGACTTGACGGTCATCTCGCGCGAGCCGGCCTTGCCCAGGGCGACGACGGCCACCTGGCCCGGGAATTCGCCGCCGAGCCGCTCGACTTCGGCCAGGGCGGCGGGGGCCAGCCCGCGGACGATCACGTCGGCCAGGTCGGCGAAGGCCGCACCGGCGTCGCGCGCACCGGCCGTGCCGCTGATCACCCGCACCCCGATCCGGAAACTCTGGTCGCGGAACAGCCGCCGCGCCGCGTCCATCGCCCCCTCGAAATCGGCAGGATCCCAGGGCGCGTCCTTGGGCATCTCCATCGGCCCGAAGAAGGCCGGGTCCAATAGCGCGTCCAGCGCCGTCGGACGCCGCGCCAGGGTGCTGGCCAGACGCGGGGCGAAGGCCATGACCTCGACGATCAGCTCGAACAATCGCGGCTGAGCCAGGAACAGCGACTGGATCTGCACCCCGCTGCTCAAGGACGAGAAGAAGTCGCCGAACCGGTTGAAGGCGTCGTCCGAGGCGCCGGTCGCGTTGGCGGCGTCCAGCAGGCGCGGCGCCAAGCGGGTGAACAGCTCGCGCCCCCGCGCGGTGCGGGTGGCGGCGATGTGGCCGTGGTGCCAGCCGCGGATGGTGGCGGCCACCCGTTCGGGGTGGGAGAAGCCCATGCGCTTGAGCGTGGCCAAGGTCTCCGGATCGTCCTCGACGCCGGTGAACACCAGGCTGCCGAACCGCGACGACAGCTCCTCCTCGCCCTTGAACAGCGCGCCGTAGCGGCGGTTCACGCCCTTGAGGATCTGGCCGACCACGGCGTCGAAACTGCGCAGCGCCGCGTGGCCCCACAGGGCCGCCACCTTCTTGCGGTCGGCGTCGGACTCCGGAAGCTTGTGGGTCTGGTCGTCGGCGATCATCTGGGCCCGGTGCTCCAGGGCGCGCAGGTCGCGATAGGCCTTGATCAGATAGTCGCGGTCCTCGGGCGTGACGTGCCCCGCGTCCGACAGGGCGGCCAGGGCCTCCAGGGTGCGCGGGCTGCGCAGGTCGGGATGACGGCCGCCCAGGATCAGTTGCTGGGTCTGGACGAAGAACTCGATCTCGCGGATGCCGCCGCGCCCCAGCTTCAGGTCCGCGCCCTTGGCGGTCAGCCGGTCGTCCACCTTGTAGGCGTGGATCTGGCGCTTGATCGAGTGGATATCGGCGATGGCCGCGAAGTCGAGGTTCTTGCGCCAGATGAACGGCTGCAGCTCGGCCAGGAACGCCTCGCCCTGCGCGAAGTCGCCGGCGCAGATCCGCGCCTTGATGTGCGCCGCCCGCTCCCAGTTCTGGCCGACGCTCTCGTAGTAATCGAGGGCCGCGTCGATCGGCATGGCCGGCGGGGTCGAGGACGGATCCGGGCGCAGCCGCAGGTCGATGCGGAACACGTAGCCGTCGACCGTCCGCTCGGCCAGCAGCCGGCCCAGGTGGTTGGCGATGCGCACCGCCACGCCCTGCGGCTCGACGCCCTCCGCCACCGGCAGGGCCTCGGGCGCATAGAAGATCGAGAAGTCGATGTCGCTGGAATAGTTGAGCTCGAAGGCCCCGTGCTTGCCCATGGCGATGCAGAACAGGCCCGGCGCCGGGCCGTCCGGTCCCTCGCCCACATGGGTCAGGGCGCCGCGCGCCACCTCCAGCCGCACGGCCTGGGCCAGCGAGGCGTGCAGGGTGGCGTCGGCGAAGCGGGTCAGGGCCCCCGTCACCGCGTCCAGGTCCCAGACCCCGCCCAGGTCGCACAGGGCGGTCAGCAGGTGCAGGTCGGCCTTCAGCTCGCGCATCGTCCGGCGGGCGGTCTCGAAGTCAGGTTCGGCGCCCACGGCTTCGGCTTCGGTCAGGACACGGGCCAGCCGCTGATCGGGATCGCCATCGAGGATCGAGGGCAGCCGCTTGGCGTCGCGTCGCGCCAGGCCCGCCAGATAGGGCGAGGCGGCGAACACCGGCGCCAGGGCGGGCCAGGCGGCCTCGACCAGGGGCGCGGCCTCGCCGACCCGCCGCGTGATCGCCTCGTGCGCCCGCTCGGCGGCCTTGGGATCGACGACGGGGCCGCAGGGGGTGAGACGTTCGAGCAGGCGAGTCATGGCCGCCACTGTGGCGCGGTGGAACGGCGAGGTCATCTGTTGGACTTCAAAAAATGGGTTGTCGAGCGCGCGCGTCGAACCTCAACCTTAGATATGCGCGCGAGACACAGTGCGCCGAGGGTGGGGAAACGGACATGAAGACAATCGTGCGCGGCCTGGTGGCCCTGCTGTTCCTGGTCGTTTGCCGACCGGCCCTGGCGGCCGACACCTGGCTCAAGGCCCAGACCCAGCACTTCAACGTCTATGGCGAGATCAAGGAGTCCGACCTGCGGACGGCCGCCTCCGACCTCGAACGCTATCACCGCCTGCTGGCGGCCGTGATGAAGGTCGACGACAAGGCCGCCGTCGCCCGGCTGGACATCTATCTGGTCGGCGGGCGCGACGACCTGCAGAAGGTCGAGCCGGGCCTGGATCGCGCGGTCGCCGGCTTCTACCGAGCGGGGCCCGGCGGTCGCGCCGCCTTCGTCTCCTGGAACAGCGTCGACCGCGACCAGGCGCGACTGATCCTCCAGCACGAATACGCCCACCACTTCATGCGCCAGTACTTCAGCTGGTCCTATCCGCTCTGGTTCACCGAGGGCTTCGCCGAGTACTTCGCGCCCACCCTCGTCAAGGGCGACACGATCCAGCTGGGCGGGGTCGACGACGGACGCGTGCGCGCGCTGGAGAAGCAGCCGTGGATGTCGATGGACGCCTTGCTGGACGCGCGGCAGAGCATCACGCGCGGCGGGATGGTCTACGCCCAGGGCTGGCTGCTGACCCACTATCTGCTGCGCGACACGGATCGCGCCGGCCAGTTGCAAGCCTATTTCGCCGCCCTGCGCGCGGGCCAGGCCGAGCCCGAAGCCTTCGCCGCCGCCTTCAAGACCGACAAGGCCGCCCTGCAAAGGCAGCTGACCACCTATGCCCGCTCCGGCATGACCTTGACGGTCATCCCGATCAAGCCCCTGGCCCCGACCGACGTGGTCGTCACCCCCCTGCCGCCCTCGGCCGACGACCTGCTGCTGGACTCGCTGCGGCTGATCCGCGGCCGGCGCGGCGAGAGCGACGGCCAGGCCGCCGACGCGCTGAAGACCATCGAGACGAAGGCCGCCAAGTATCCGGGCGATCCCCTGGCTGTCCGCACCCTGGCCCACGCCCAGCAGGTGTTCGGCGACCCGACTGTCGCGGTCCAGATGCTGAGCGGCTCCGAGGCGACCAAGTCCGACGCCTACGCCCAGTACCTGCTGGGCGTCTCGTGGCTGAGCGTCGGCAAGCGCGACCCGGCCCGGCTGGCCGAGGCCACCACCGAGGGCAAGAAGGCGCTGGCCCGCGCCCTGAAGCTGGACCCGACCTTCTATCCGGCGCTCTACCGCTATTCCCGCACCCTGCCGGCGGGCAGCGAGCAGGTGCTCGACGCCCTGGTCCAGGCCCATCTGATGGCCCCGCAGGTCGAGGAGATCCGCATCGACGCTGTGATCGCCCTGCTCCGCAAGGGCGAGTACGACACCGCCGACTCCCTGATCGAGCCGCTGGCCCAGGCGCCTCACCTGAGCCTCAACGTCGCGATCGCCCAGGTGCTGCGCGACAAGGCCCTGGCCCATCAGGCCCCGGCCAGCGACCAGGCCATGGTCGCCGAGGCGCGGGCGCGGCTGGAGACCCTGAAGGCGCAAGCCAAGCCCTGACGCCCCGCCCCGGAAACGTGGTCGCTTGACAGTCGATGTTACAGGCGTAATCGTTGGCGTCGGAGATCGGAACGCCATGAACATCACTCAGGCCGAAAGCCGCATCATGGAGGCGCTCTGGACGCGCCAGCCCCTGACGGTGGACGAAATCATGGCCGAGGTCGCCGAGCCGCAGGGCTGGGGCGAGGCGACGGTCAAGACGCTGATCAACCGGCTTCTGAAGCGCAAGGCGATCCGCTCGGACCGCATCGAGGGCCGGGCGCGCTACGCCCCGATCATCCAGCGCGCCGACTATGTGCAGGCCGAGAGCCAGAGCCTTCTCAACCGCCTGTTCGACGGACAGCTGACGCCGCTGGTGGCGCACTTCGCCCAACACCGCGCGCTGTCCAACGACGAGATCAAGCAACTGAAGACTCTGATCGAGGGTCTCGAAGATGGTCGCTGAACTGCTGGCCCTGACTCTGCTGCGCACCCAGGCGGCCGCCGCCGCGGCGGTGCTGCTGGTGCTGTTGCTGCGCGGTCCGACCCGCAAGGTGATCGGCGCGCGCCTGGCCTACCGCCTGTGGGCCCTGGTGCCCGTCGCGGCGATCGCCACAGTGTTCCCCAGCCTGTCGGAGACCCTGGGTTCGGGCCTGCCGGCCTCGCTGATGGGCGAGGAGCGCGCGGTTCTGCTGCTGGCCGTCTGGCTGGCCGGCGGCGTCGCCCTGGCGACGGCCATCCTGCTGCAGGAGCGCGCCTTCCGGGCCCGCGCCGAGGCCGGCCGCGCCGGTCCGGCGGTGATGGGCGTGTTCTGGCCCCGGGTCGTGCTGCCGTCCGACTTCGCCACCCGCTTCGAGGAGCAGGCCCGCAAGATGGTCGACCTGCACGAGCGGGCCCACATCAAGCGCGGCGATCCCGTGGCCAATCTGGTCATCGCCGGGATCCAGGTGCTGGGCTGGTGCAACCCGCTGGTCCATGTCGGCGCCCTGTGCGCCCGGCTGGACCAGGAGATGGCCTGCGACGCCACCGTCCTGAGCCTGCGCCCCGATCTGCGCCGCACCTATGCCGAGGCCCTCGTCGAGGCCCACACCCGGCGCACCGGTTCGGCCCTGGCCTGCTTCTTCGCGGCCCATCCGCTGTTGCTGCGGGTCAAGCTGCTGGGCCGTCCCGAGCCGAGCTATCGCCGCCAGACGGCGGGCGCGGCGGCGATCTTCCTGCTGGCGATCATCACCGCCGGCGGCGTCTGGACCGTCACGCCGCGCGGTCCCGTGCCGCAGTACGAGACCTCGTGGCCCGGCCGCTTCGTCGGCGACACCCCGGCCGACGGCATCACCCTGCCCGTCCTGAACAGCCACTAGGCCGCCCTCGCCGCCTAGCCCTGACGTCGCGCTTGCCTTGACGCTGTAGATTACATCTGTAACTTCTATAATCTACAGATGTAAACCAGCTTCGACCTGGGGGAGCGGACATGGCCTTCATCCTGCGGATGCCCGAGCGGCGCGGCCGTGGCGCCCGACACAAGGCCTTGGCTGTCCGGGCGTTCGACGTCCTGGTCATGGGGCTGATCGTGCTGGGCGTCGGGCTGATGCTGATGTTCTTCGTCCAGTACGAGATGAAGGTCGAACCCAAGCGCCCCGCCACGGGCTCGCGGCTGGTCGCCGCCAAGTCGATGGCGCGGGTGCGCTGGGCCAGCGTCAAGCCGCGGCTGATCGCCCGCCTGGACCAGCCGCACGCCCTGGAGCTGGGCCGGGTCTGGGCGCGCCGCGACGGCCGGGTCTGCGGCCTGGTCAACGGCTGGGGCAGCTTCGGCGGCCTGACCGGCATGACCCGCTTCTACGCCCAGGGCGACGAGCCGGTGTTCAAGCAGGACGGCGGGGCCGGCTTCGAGGAAGAGTGGTGGGCCTGCAAGCGCGACCGCTACGTGATCATCCGCGAGGGCTCGGAGGAGACGGGGTTCTGCCCGACCAGGCTGGGCCGGGAGCGGTGCTATGACGTCGTGTACGGGCGGCCGGAATAGGTCCGGGCGGCTGGCGCCTGCCCCCTGCGGGTCGCTTCGCGACCGTCTTCCCCCACAGGGGGAAGAGGACGCCGTGCGCCGGAGCCTTCGCCCCCTATGGGGGCGGAAAGACGGCGAAGCCGTCAGGTGGGGGCAAGTCAGTGAGCCACGCCCCCCTACTCCACCCGCGGCAGCACCAACGCCACCCGCAGGCCCGGACCGAAGCCGCCGTACTCGCCCGGCCCCTCGGCCAGCTCCAGCCGGCCGCCGTGCGAGGCGGCCACCGCCTGGACCAGCGACAGGCCCAGCCCCGCCCCCGGCTCGCTGCGGCTGTTCTCCAGCCGCACGAAGCGCTGGACCACGCGGGCGCGGTCGGCCTCGGGCACGCCGGGGCCGGTGTCGGTGACCGAGAACTCCAGGTCGCCGGACGAGGTGCGCCGGGCGCGCAGCATCACCGCCCCGCCCTCGGGCGTGTACTTGATGGCGTTGTCCAGCAGGTTGGCCAGGGCCTGGGCGATGAACTCGCGATTGCCCCGGATGCTGAGCGCCGGGACGATCTCGGCCTTGAAGTCCAGGCCCTTGTCCTCGCAGCTGGCCTCGTAGAGCTCGGCCATGTCCGAGGCCAGTTCGCTGGCGTCGAAGCTTTCCTGGTTCGGCGCCTCGCCGGCCGCCTGCAGGCGCGCGATGGCCAACACGGCGTTGAAGGTCTTGAGCACGCCGTCGGCGTCCATCAGCGCCGTCTCCAGCGCCGCCATCGGATCGCCCTTGCCGTTCTCGGCGTCGATCAGGGCCACCTCCATGCGGGCGCGCAGGCGCGTCAAGGGCGAGCGCAGGTCGTGGGCGATGGCGTCGCCGGCGTGGCGCAGGCCGCCCATCAGCCGCTCGATGCGGTCGAGCATGTCGTTCAGGCCCTCGGCCAGCTCATCATACTCGTCGCGGGTGCCGCGCACCCTCGCCCGGGCGTGCAAGTCGCCGGCCCGCACCGCGTTCACGACATCGACCAGGCCCTGCATGCTGCGCGAGACATTGCGGCTGATCAGCACCCCGCCCGCCAAGCCCAGGATGATGACCAGCGCCCCGGCCCCGCGCAGCGCCCGGACGATCTTCATCACATAGCCTTCCGACTCCTGGACGTCGGCCCCGACGAACAGGGCCTCGCCGCCGGAGAGGCGCTCCTGCACGCCCCGCGCCGCGCGCTTGACCTCGGCGCCGTCGATGTCGGTCTCGGTGAGCTTGAAGGTCTCCCAGGTCGGGCCCGGGCCTTCGAAGTCGTCGATCGGCGACTCCTCGATCGAGCCCGAGATCCGCTTGCCGTCCTTGTCAAGCAGCAGGTACAGGAACGGCCGCTCGCCGGTGGCCCGCTCGACGATGGTCTGGTTCAGGGCGTTGATCCCGCCCACCCGGTAGGCGGCCTCAAGGCTCTCCATCTCGCGGGTGATGTCGGCGTCGGCGCGGCGGTTCACCTCGCCGGCGGTGGCGATGTAGATGTAGCCCAGGAACGCGCTGGCGGCCGCCGCGAACAGGGCCAGGAACAGCAGGGTCAGCCGGAACGGCGTCGATCGGATCAGGCGCGGCAGGCGCATGGGCTAGCTCTTCTTGCCCATGAGGGCGGCGATGTCTCGGCGACTGTCGAGGATGCGGAGCACGAGAATTCCGCGATCCTCCGCGAGAGGCTCGTAGACCACAAGCCATGGCGGTACTGAAAACGATCTCGGCTCGCCCACGAAATCGGCTCTGACACGTCCCAGCCCCGGGCGGGCGGCAAGCCGTTCGAGCGTCCGTTCAATTCTGAAGATGACGCCGCGGGCTCGGCTCGCACCGTCACGCCGCGCGATCCAGATGAAGACATCCTCCGCGTCGACGACGGCCTTCGCGCTTCTGACAACCGTCGGCGGGACCATTCCGGACTATTGATCTTCCTCAGCCATGCGCTTCAAGGCGCCGGCGATGATCTCCTCGGAGTTCCAAGGCTCGGCCTTGCCTTCCGCGAATTCCTGACGCGCCTCACGCAGAGATTCGTTAATGGCCTCGCGATTGCGCGCTATCCAGGCGTCCATCTCGGCCTCGGAAAGCTCGGGGCCGAAGTCGGCTTCATCGTCAGGAACGGGCTGGGTCAGCTTGTTCATGCCACGAGCCTAACACGGGTCGGCCGACCGCCAAACCGCGCCGCCTACGGATCGAGCCGGTAGCCCGCCCCGCGAACGGTCTGCAGCATGGCCCGGTCAAAGCCCTTGTCGATCTTCGAGCGCAGGCGCGAGATGTGCACGTCGATGACGTTGGTCTGCGGGTCGAAGTGGTATTCCCACACCTTCTCCAGCAGCATGGTGCGGGTCACCGACTGGCCGGCGTGGCGCATCATGAATTCCAGCAGCTGGAATTCGCGGGGCTGGAGATCGATCTCCTTGCCCTGGCGATGGACCGTCCGGTTGATCAGGTTCATTTCCAGTTCGCCCACCTTGAGGGTGGTCGCGACCGCGCCCGTCTCGCGGCGACGCGACAGGGCGTCGACCCGGGCCATCAGCTCGGCGAAGGCGTAGGGCTTGACCAGATAGTCGTCCGCGCCGGCCCGCAGGCCCACGACGCGGTCGTTGATCTCGCCCAGAGCCGAAAGGAACAGAACCGGCGTCTGGTCGCCCTCGCGGCGCAGGGTCTCGACCACCTCGACGCCGTTCTTCTTGGGCATCATGCGGTCGACGATCATCACGTCGAAGCCGCCCTTGCCCGCCTCGGTCAGGCCGGCCTCGCCGTCAGGGGCGTGGACGCAATCGTAGCCGGCCTCGGTCAGGCCGTGGCGCATCGCCGCCGCCGCCTCGAGATCGTCTTCGATGATCAGAATACGCATGCCAGATCCCCAGATGCACGAAAGGGCGTCATCGTGCGAATCGATGACGCCCTCTGTCGTGTCGTCGTCACGTCCCCGAGATGGTGACGTGATCCGCGCGCGGGCGAAAGCCCCCGCGTATCCGCGTTACCCTTACGGCGCGATCTTCAGCGGCACGATCGTCGGACGACCGGCGCGGATGATGCGCAGGTTGACGCTGGGGCGCTGCAGCTTCTTGGCCGCTTCCACCGCCGAGGCCACTTGCGAGGCCGAGGTGACGGGGTCGCCGTTGACGCTGGTCAGCACGTCGCCCTTGCGCAGGCCCTTCTCGCCGGCGTCGGAATTGGCCTTAACGCCGTCGATGAGGACGCCGCGAACGGTCGCGTCGATGCTGTAGGTGCGACGGGCCGCGTCGTCGATCGGCGCCAGGCTCATGCCCAGGGCTTCCGACTTCTGGACCTGCGGCTTGGTCGGCGTGTCGGCGCCGCCCTCGTCGCTGTCGTCGTCGCTGAGCGCCAGCTCCTTCTCGGTCGGACGCACGCCCGACTTGATGTCGACCGTGCGGGGCTTGCCGCCGCGCAGGACCGACAGCTTCAGGGTGTCGCCGGGACGGCCCTTGGCCACTTCGCGGGTCAGCTCCGAACCGCTCTTGATCGGCACGCCGTTGACGGCGGTGATCACGTCCTCGGGCATCAGGCCGCCCTTCTGGGCAGGACCGCCGTCCAGCACGTCGGCGACGATCGCGCCCTTGATCTCGCCCAGACCCTGGGCTTCGGCCATTTCCTTGGTGAAGGGCTGGATCTGCGCGCCGATATAGCCGCGCACCACCTTGCCGCCGCTGATCAGCTGCTTGGCGGTGGCTTCGGCCACGTCGGCGGGGATGGCGAAGCCGATGCCCACCGAGCCGCCGGTCGGCGAGAAGATCGCGGTGTTGACCCCGATCACCCGGCCGTAGATGTCGAACGACGGACCGCCCGAGTTGCCCCGGTTGATCGGCGCGTCGATCTGGATGTAGTCGACGAAGGTCGACGAGCTGTCGCCCAGGTCGCGGTTATAGGCCGAGATGATGCCGGCCGTGGCGGTGCCGCCCAGGCCGAATGGATTGCCGATGGTGATCACCCAGTCGCCGACCCGCGGCTTGGCCTGGTTCTCGAAGTTCACAAACGGGAACGCCGCGCCCTTGGCCTTGGGGTCGACCACCTTCAGGACCGCCAGGTCGGTGCCTTCGTCGCGGCCGACCACCGTGGCCTTCAACTCGCGGCCGTCCTTCAGGACGACGTTGATGCCGTCGTCGTCAGCGTCGGCGACGACGTGGTTGTTGGTCACCAGATAGCCGTCGGCCGAGATGAAGAAGCCCGAGCCCGAGGACTGCTGCTTGGGGCCCGGAGCGGCTTCCTCGCCCTCCTCGCCCGGCTTCTGGCCGCGCGGCACGATGTCGAAGCCTTCCAGGCCGGGGATGCGCAGGCGCGGGGCCGCGGCGGCCTTGGACGTCACGTCGATCTGCACCACGGCGGGCGAGACCTGTTCGAAGATGTCGGCGAACGACATCGGCGCGCCGGGAGGCGGCGCGAACATCGGAGCGGGCGCGCCCGAGGTGCGAACCACCTGGGCCGGCTCGGCGGCGCCCGCGGGCGCCATGCGCATGCCGACCCCGGCCAGCGCCGCGCAGGCCACGCCCGCGCCGGCGACCGCACCGACAAAGAAACCAGACTTCCTAGCAGCCATCTTAACGTCTTTCCTCACCCACGGCGCGCGGCGCCGGGTCCTTGGCTTGAGAACCTAGTTGCGCTGGCGAAAGGCGCAATGGTCTTCGAAGAGATCATGCGTCCACGCTCAAGATGGTCTTGCGGCGTCTTCGCGGCGCAATCGTGTCATTCGTCCTTCAACAACACCTGAAGACGCGCTTCCTCCACCTGGGAAAGTGTCTGCGCATCTTCACCGTCCGCGACCGACGCGGTCCGCCGACGCAGGAGCAGCGCCATCAGCACGCCGCCCAAGATCAACGCAATCCCAGGCGTGGCCCAGAGCAGCGCGTTGCCCAGCGAGAACGGCGGCTTGAGCAGCACGAACTCGCCATAGCGCTCCACCAGGAACGCGCGGATCTGCTTGTCGCTGCGTCCCTGCTTCACTTGGTCGCGTACGACCTGTCGCAGGTCGCCCGCCAGGTCGGCTTCGGAATCGTCGATCGACTCGTTCTGGCAGACCAGGCAGCGCACCTCGCGGAAGATCTCGCGGGCCCGGGCTTCCTGGACGGGATCGGGCAGGCGCTCGGCCGGGTCGGCGGCGGCGCCGGCCATGCAGGCGATGGCGGCCAGGGCGATCAGGAGGCGCTTCACGCCGCCGTCTCCGCGCGCTTCGCCACGCCGAACCGCAGCCGGCGGTCCGACAGCGAGACCAGGCCGCCGATCGCCATGACCAGCGGGCCCAGGAAGATCAGCCGCACCCACGGATTGACGAAGGCCCGCACCAGCCAGGCCGGCTGGCCGCCCGCGCCTTCCCGGCGCTCGCCCAGCACCACGTAGAGATCGTCCAGCACCTTGGGGCAGATCGCCACTTCCGAGGTGGTCTGCTTGCCGGTCGGGTAGAAGCGGCGCTCAGGCTTGGCTTCGCACACCAGGGCCCCGGCCTTGGTGATCGTCACGATCCCGCGCTCGGCGATGTAGTTGCCGCCTTCCACCGTGCCGACGTCGGTCAGGACCAGCTCATAGGCGCCCAGCTTCAGCTGCCCGCCCACGCTCAGGGCCTGGGCCGCCTCGACCCGCCAGGTGGTCTCGAACGAGGCGCCCAGCACGAAGATCCCCAGGCCCGCGTGGGCCAGGGTGGTGCCCCAGGCGCCGCGCGGCAGGCCGGTCAGGCGGCGGCGCACCTCGGCCCAAGGGGCGCGGAAGGCCTTCACCCGCTCGCCCAGCTCCAGCACCGCGCCACCGATCAGCCAGAAGCCGACGACGAGGCCGGCGCTGGCCAGGGCGCTGCGCGGGGCGACGACGGCGAAGGCCACCAGCCCCAGGATCGCGGCCAGCGCCAGGGCCAGCCACAGGCGGCGGACCACCAGGCGGGCGTCGCCGCGCTTCCAGGCCAGCAGCGGCCCGGCCGGCAGCACGGCCATGGCCAGGATCATCAGCGGCACGAACGTCATGTTGAAGAACGGCGCGCCCACCGACACCGCCTCGCCGTCCGTCGCTTCGCGGATCAGCGGGAACAGGGTGCCGACCAGCACCACCGCGGTGGCCGTCGACAGGATGATGTTGTTCAGGACGATGGCGCTCTCGCGGCTGACCGGGGCGAACAGGCCGCCGCTGTTCAAGCTGGGCGCGCGCACGGCGAACAGGAAGAAGCCGGCCCCGGCCGCGATGCCCAGGATGCTCAGCAGCAGGATCCCACGCGCGGGATCGACGGCGAAGGCGTGGACGCTGGTCAGCACGCCCGAACGCACCAGGAAGGCGCCCAGCATCGAGAAGGTGAAGGCGGCCAGGCCCAGGAACACCGTCCAGCCCGGCAGGGCGCCGCGCTTTTCCAGCACCACGGCCGAATGCAGCAGGGCCGTGCCGATCAGCCAGGGCATGAAGCTGGCGTTCTCGACCGGGTCCCAGAACCACCAGCCGCCCCAGCCCAGTTCGTAATAGGCCCAGAAGGCGCCCAGGGTGATGCCGACGGTCAGGAAGCTCCAGGCCGCCAGGGTCCAGGGCCGCACCCAGCGGGCCCAGGCCGCGTCGACCCGGCCCTCGATCAGGGCCGCCATCGAGAACGAGAACACCACCGAGAATCCGACATAGCCGCAGTAGAGGAACGGCGGGTGGAAGGCCAAGGCCGGGTCCTGCAGCAGCGGATTCAGCGACGCGCCCTCGACCGGCGCGTCGAACAGCCGGGTCATCGGGTTGGAGGCGAAGACGGTGTAGGCCAGGAACAGCACGCCCAGCGCGCCTTGGGTCGCCACGGCGTAGGCCCGCAGGCGCGGCGGCAAGGCCTCGCCGAAGCTGGCCACGGCCGCGCCGTAGCCGGTCAGCACCAGGCACCACAGCAGCATCGAGCCCTCGTGGCTGCCCCAGGCGCCGGCCACCTTGTAGAGCATCGGCTTGGCGGTGTGGGAGTTGGCCGCGACGTTGGCCACCGAGAAGTCCGACACCACGAAGGCATGGACCAGGGCCAGGAAGGTCAGGGCCGTGCAGAGGAAGGCCCCGACCGCCGCGCCGCGTCCGGCCCCGGCCAGCAGCGACGAGCGCCGCGCGCCGCCCACCGCCGACAGGATCAGCTGCAGCACCGACAGGACCAGGGCCAGGACGAGGGCGTAGGCGCCGAATTCGGTGATCATGCGAGAACTCCCCTTCTCCCCTTGCGGGAGAAGGTGGCCTGCGAAGCAGGTCGGATGAGGGGTCGCACGGACAGGTCGGCGAGACCCCTCATCCGTCGCTGCGCGACACCTTCTCCCGCAAGGGGAGAAGGAAGGAGAAGGGCCGACATCACGTGTTGGGCTTTCCAGGTTGAGCGCTGGGATAGGCCGGCTTGGCGCCGTCGCCGCGCCACTCGCCCTGTTCCTTCAGCGCCTTGGAGACCTCGCGCGGCATGTAGCGTTCGTCGTGCTTGGCCAGCACCTGCTTGGCGACGAAGGCGCCGGACTCGTCGAAGGCGCCGGAGGCGACGATGCCCTGCCCCTCGCGGAACAGGTCGGGCAGGTCGCCCTGGTAGCGCACCAGGGCCGTGGAGGTCTGGTCGGCGACCACGAACTCGACCAGCCCGTCGGGATGCTTGACCACGCTGCCGGCCTGGACCAGCCCGCCCAGCTGCACCTTGCGGCCGGCCGGCACGTGGGCGGCGGCGGCCTGGGCCGGGGTGTAGAACAGCGAGATGGCGTCGCGCATGCCCCACAGGGCCAGGCCCACGGCCAGGGCCACCACCGGGGCGGCCACGACCAGGACGGTCAGGCGGCGGCGCGCCTTGCGGGACTTGGGCCAAAGACTTTGGGGCAGGAAGCTCATGGCTGCGACGTCTTCTGGGACGGAGTTTGGGCGGCCTGGCTCAGCGCGGCCAGGACCTTGGGCTGATCCTTGTAGCGTGTCTGGGCCTTGGCCAGGGTCGCGTCGCGGCGGGTCGTGTCGCCCAGCACCGAATAGGCGCGCACCAGCTTGATCCAGCCGTCGGGATCGTCGGGATTGGCGTCGAGCCGCGCGGCCAGGCCCGCGACCATGCCCTGGATCATGTCCTGGACGTCACCGCCCTGCGCCGCCTCGGCGGGCTGGCCCGTGGGGGCGGCGGAGGCCCGCAGGCCGCCGTCGGCCTGGACCTGGGCGATCTGCTGGCCAAAGCCCATGCGGCGCGGATCGTCGGGCGGCAGGTCGGCCAGCAGGGCCTTCCAGTCGGCCAGGCCGCCCTGGACGTCGCCGTCGGAAATCCGGGCCAGGCCCAGGTGATAGCGGGCGCTGGTGTTCTTGGGGTCGTGCTTGAGCGCCTCGGCGAAGGCCTTGCGGGCGTCCACGCCGATCTCGCCCTGCCCCTCGGCCACGAAGGTCTCGCCCAGCCCGGCCCACAGGTCGGCGCGGGCGGGGGCGATGATCACGGCGCGGCGCAGGGCCTGGGAGGCGCCGGTCGCGTCGCCGGCGGCCATGCGGGCCAGGGCCAGGTTCTTCAGCGGCTCGGGATCGGTCGGATGCTGGAGGGCGATCTGCTCCAGCACGGCGGCGATCTTCCGCGGCTCCAGCTGGACCGGGTCGGTCCTGCGCCACTCGGCCACGCGCTTGAGGTACGGCTGGTCGGACACGCCCAGCGCGCCGATCATGCCGTAGATCCCCAGGGCCAGGATCGGCGCGGCGGCGCCCAGGACCAGCACCAGGGGCCGCTGCCGGGGATCGGCCGGCGGCCAGGGGGCCTTGTGGTCGGCGGCGGCGATCAGGCGGCGTCCGGCCTCGGCCCGCGCGCCCTTCAGCTCGGCGTCGGCCAGCAGGCCGCGCTCGGCCAGGTCGTCGATCTCGGACAGTTGCCGCCGGTGCACGGCGAGGCTGGCGTCGTCGCCCACAGCCAACGACGCCCGCGCGGCGCCGCGCAGCATCAGGGCGGCGACGACGGCCGACAATCCCGCCGCGGCGATCCAGAAAGCGATCATGGACCGCGTGTTAGCTGGGAAACGGCGCCGGCCGTTAGCGAAAAAATCGCGTAAGGATCGCGTAAGGGAGGGGATCGGTTTTGGACCCATTCCTCTCGTCCGCTCTTCCCGGCGAAGGCCGGGATCCAGATCTCATGGCGGTGTAGTGGGTTGGAGGAGCTCGGCGCTCCTGGCGTCAGCCACACCGCCATTCCATCTGGATCCCGGCCTTCGCCGGGAAGAGCGGATTTTGGGTTGCCTAGGCCGCCGCGGCCATCGCCGCGGCCGCGCGGCGGCGGACGATCTCGGCGGTCTTCTCGTCGCGGCTGTAGGCGATGTAACCGGCGGCCAGGTCGACATAGAGACGCGCCAGCCCCTGGTCGCCGCCGTCGCCGGTGCGGACCACGTGCAGGATGTCCTCGATGTACTGGTCCAGGCGTCCGTTCAGCTTTTCCAGCACCTTGGCCCGGCTCGAGCCGTAGCCGCTCTGCATGGCGCAGCCGCGAATCTCGGCGATGAACACCAGCACCGCCGTCAGCCGCCGGCCGGCGACCTCGTCGGGCTCGGTCGTCAGCTGGGGCACGCCCTTGCCCTTCTTGCCGCCGAGGATCGAGATCGGCCGCAGCGGCAGGGCCGCCAGGAATTCCCGCTCGGCGCCGTTCATCCGCATCTCGACCGTCTCGGCGACGGCCTGCTTGTGCTTGGCGATCCGCCGGCCCCAGGGACCGTCCTTGGCCAGGTTCACCGAATGCTCGAACTCGGCGATCTCCTGCGAGACCTTCTGGGCGGCCAGGGCGGCCTTGCGGCCCTCGGCCTCGCCCTTGCCGGCGTCGAAGTTCGCGATGAATTCGATGTTCCTGGCGATATCGGCCAGCACCCGCTCGCCGAACACGCTGACCTCCGAGGAGGCCCAGAACTTGTCGCCCGGCCGGTCCATGACCGCCGAGATCACCCGCAGGATCCGCCAGTCGTCGGGCAGGTGGGCGGCCAGGATCTCGAACAGCAGCGGCCCGGCGTCCGAGCGGATGGCGCAGGCGTCGTTGTAGGCCAGCCGGGCCGAGGAGGCGCGCTCCTCGTTCATCTTGCTGACCCACTCCTGCAGCCGAGGCAGGGCCATGCGGACGATGTGCGCCAGCTCCAGGCACGAGGCCAGCTCGTCGATGTCGCAGATGGCGTCCAGCGCCTGGAAGCCGGGCTCGGCCTGGGCGCGCAGGCCCTTGGAGGCGATCTTGCAGAGGTCGTTGAAAACTTCGGGCGGGCCCTCGTCCAGGTCCCACGGATTGCAGCGCGCGGCGGCCTCTTCGACCTCCCTCGGCGCCACGGTCCTCAGCGCGGTCCACAGCAGGCTCAGGGTGCGGGGCGGGAACGAGGTCTGCTCGGTGTCGCGCTTGGCGCACAGCGGGACGATCGGAGCCAGGACGCTGTTGCGGACATAGCGGGCGGCGGTCTCGTCCTCGACGAGGCCGCGCACGGCCGCCAACGCGCCTTGCCCGCCGGCCGGACCGGCCAGGGCGAGTTCGAGACTGCGCAACGCGGCGTCGGGCGCGGTTTCCACCAGCTTCCGAACCATCAGCAACTTATTGGCGGCGACCCCGGCCATAACCCCCCGCTGGACCAGCCCGCTCCCGGGCCGCGTCAACCATGTTGCCAACGAGGTTAAGACTTTCCGAAACCATATGTTTTTGGTGGTCGAAGATCAGCGTCGAAAGGTCGCTGGATCGTTGTCACCGGTGTCTGTCGAAAACCGACGAAATGCTGGGTTGAGCCAAAGGCGTGTTTTTCCCCTCACCGGGGAAATCGGGAAAGGCGTTTCGCCCTTATCCCTCCGAACGTGGCAGAATCAGCGTCACCCGCAGGCCGCCCAGGGGCGAAGCGCCCAGGGTCACCGAGCCGCCGTAGGCGCGGGCCAGTTCGTCGACGATCGACAGGCCCAGGCCCGAGCCCGGGGTGTGCTCGTCCATCCGCTGGCCGCGCTTGAGGGCGTCGCTCCAGCGGTCCGGCGGCAGGCCAGGGCCATCGTCATCGACCGTAAGCGTCATCTGCTCGGGCGAGCTGGCCACGGCCTCGGCCCGCACCTTGCCCTTGCACCACTTGCCGGCGTTTTCCATCACGTTGCCGGCCAGCTCCATGAAGTCCTGGCGCTCACCCTGGAAGCACAGGTTCTCGGGGCATCGCCAGTCGATCACGACGCCCTTGTCCTGGAAGATCCGCTCCAGGGTGACGGCCAGCTCGTCCATGATCGGCTCGACCGGCGTGCGCTCGCCCGAGGTCTGGGAGCGGGCGGCGGCGCGGGCCCGGCGCAGGTGGTGGTCGACCTGCTCGCGCATGGTCGCCGCCTGGCGGGCCACCACGTCGGCCAGCGAGCCCGGCTGCTGGCCGGCCTCGGTCAGCATCACCGACAGGGGGGTCTTCAGGGCGTGGGCCAGGTTGCCGACGTGGGTGCGCTGGCGCTCGACGACCTCCTGGTTGTGGGTCAGCAGGGCGTTCAGCTCGACCGCCAGGGGCTCCAGCTCCTCGGGATAGACGCCCTCCAGCTTCTCGGCCCGGCCGCGCCGCACCGAGGCCACTTCGCGGCGCAGGCGGAACAGCGGCAGCAGGCCGACCCGCACCTGCACGACCACGGCGGCGATCAGGCCGCCGCCCAGGATGACCAGGGCCACGGCGGTGATGCGGGCGAAGCGGTCGGCGTCGGCGTCGATCGGCGTGCGGTCCTCGGCGGCGATGAACACCACCGGCCGCGGATAGTCCGGCAGCCGCGCCAGCAGGGCGGCGGCGCGCAGCGGCCGGTTCTGCGGACCCTTGAGGTCGAAGAACAGGGTCTTGCCCGGCTCGGACATCAGCCGCTCGGACTGCTCGGCCGGGATCATCAGGTCGCTGTCGAACAGCGAGCGCGAGCGCTCCAGCACGTTCAGCCCGCCGCCGCCCGCCGGCTGGTCGAAGATCGTCCAGTAGCGGCCCGAATAGGCCCGGGTGGCGCGGATGTCGGTCAGGACCGGGGCCTTCAGCACCCCGCCGTCGACGCTGGACCCGGCGTAGAGGTCGTCGGTCAGCACGGCCAGCGACTGGTCGAAGCGCCGGATCGCCGCGTCGCGGAACTGGGCGGTCAGGAACACGCCCGCCAGCACCAGCACCACCAGGTTCCAGATCCCGGCCAGCAGCACCAGCCGCCGGACCAGCGAACGCTTGCTGAGGTCCCACATGTCTAGCGGGCCCCGCAAGTTGGTTTGCAGCGCGTCCTTGTCGCGAAACCGCTCACACTTTCGCGGGACGCGCTGGCGGTCACTCGGTCGTCTCGCCTTCCAGCGGCGTCAGGCGATAGCCCAGGCCGCGCACGGTCTCGATGCGGTCGCTGCCCAGCTTCTTGCGCAGCCGGCCGATGAACACCTCGATGGTGTTGGAGTCGCGGTCGAAGTCCTGGTCGTACAGGTGCTCGACCAGCTCGGTGCGGCCGATCACCCGGCCCTGGTGCATCATCATGTAGTGCAGCAGGCGGTATTCCAGCGAGGTCAGGCGCAGGGGCTCGCCGTTGACGCTGGCCCGGGCCGCGCGCGGGTCCAGGCGCAGGCCGCCGCACGACAGGCTGGGCGAGGCGTGGCCGGCCGAACGGCGCAGCAGGGCGCGCAGGCGGGCCAGCAGCTCCTCGGTGTGGAACGGCTTGGTCAGGTAGTCGTCGGCGCCGGCGTCGAAGCCCGCGACCTTTTCATTCCACGAGCCGCGCGCGGTCAGGATCAGCACCGGGGTGGCGACATTGCCGCGCCGCCAGCGCTCCAGCACCGACACGCCGTCCACCTTGGGCAGGCCCAGGTCCAGCACGACGGCGTCGTAGGGTTCGGTCTCGCCCAGGAACTGGGCCTCCTCGCCGTCGGCGGCGTGATCGACGGCGTAGCCCGCGTCGCCCAGGGCCAGCTTCAGCTGGCGCGACAGGTCGGGATCGTCTTCGACAAGCAGGATACGCATGGAGGAGCCTCTGTCTCGTGACGCTGTAGGGGTTAGTTGGCGCTCAGGATCTGACCGGTCCGGGCGTCGACGATGAAGTCGATGCGGCGGCCGTCGGTGGTGGCCCAGCGGACCCGGTAGTTGGGGCCTTCCAGGCCGGCGTCAAGCACGCGGCCGGGCGTACGCCGGCCGATCTGCTCGATCACCCGGCTCAGCGGCACCAGCTGGCCCGACTGCACGCCGCCACGCGCCTGGTCCTGCCGGGCGCGCCAATCGGCGCCCAGCGAGTCCGGGCCGCGCTGCGCGGACGCCACGCCCGGGAGGGCTGAGGCGGCCAGAACGGCGGCGAAGAGGAAGTGGATCGGCTTCATGGGCTCCGGTTTAGAGCTTGGCGGCTGAATAGAGGCTGAACACGGCCGTTATGGACGGGTAGCGTCGTTCTGTCACGGATTCGGCGCACGAAAGCAAAGCTTGCCGCCGCGCGGCCGATCCTGGCGCGGAAACGCCGCGAACGGAGCTTTCGCCCTGGACTTGCCAGTCAAATAACACGGTTCTAGCGTGCAATTGTTGCGTGTAGGACGCTGGGTTACAGCCCAACGTCCGGGCGCGGCGTCGGATCCTCGCGAGGTCCGATCCTGAAGGTCCTGGGGGGGAAACGCATGCGACCGTTCGGAAATCCACGAGGCCTGGTCCTGGCCTGCGGTCTGGCGCTGGGCCTGGCCCTGGCCCTGGCTCCAAGCCTGACCATGGCCGCCGCCGACGCGCCGCCGCCCAGCGCCTCGCCCGCCACGGCCGACGGCGTGATCCAGGCCATCGGGGTCGAGCCCTCGAAACTGGGCGCCAATTCCGACCAGCTGACGTTCCTGCCGACCGGCGCCGCCTACCCCGTGGTGCTGACCGTGGACCGCGTCGCCGACAAGACGACCCTGGACCTGGGCGCCCGGCCCGGCGACCGCATCTGGCTGACGGTCGACGATCCGCTGAACCCCGAGCACGTGGTGCAGATCACTCGCGTCGCCCGGCCCGTGCCGGTGTTGCAGCGGCTGATCGCCCTGGGCGCCGCCTTCGCGGTGATCGTCGTCGTCGCCGCCCTGGCCACCGGCGGCAGGCCCTGGCGCTTCGCGGTCGGCAACGACAACCGCATGAGCAATTCCCAGACCCAGCTGGTGCTGTGGTTCGGCGTGGTCGCCATGGTCTATGGCGCGACCCTGATCCTGCGCGCCTGGTTCCTGGGCTGGGAGTTCATGGGCGGCATCTCGATGACCACCAACGTCCTGGCCATGACCGGCCTTTCGGGCCTGTCGTTCGGGGCGGCCAAGGTGGTGGCCGTGCAGAAGGCCTCCAGCGCCGCGGCGGCCGCCGCCACGGGCGTCGCCCCGGCCTCGGCGCCCGCGCCCGCCGCCCCCGCGTCCCGGCCCAGGGTCACCGACCTGGTGTGCGACGACTTCGGCGCCGCCGACCTGGGCGACTTCCAGATGATCCTGATCAGCGGTGTGGCCACGGTGATCTTCGCCTGCGCCAGCTGGGAGTTCCTAACCCTGGTCGACATCGTCAAGACCACCCAGCTCCCCGACGTCGACACCGCCCTGCTGGGCAGTTTCGGCATCGGCCAGGGGGCCTACCTGATCAAGAAGGCCGCGCTGCCGGCGGGGGTTGGCTAGGCCCGCGACGCGGCGCGGGCTGACCGGCAGGACCCCAGATACAACTCGGGGGGCCTGGCTTCCGCCAAGCCCCCCTGAGCCGTTTCATAACCCTTTCGGGCGCGATCAATCGTGAGGCCAACAGGTCATGATGCAATCCTTGTTCGAGGCGGGACCGGGTCGTTCCAGTCGCCACCTCGCGTGACAAACCGAACGTAGGTCGTCCGGTTCCCGGTTTACAAGGGCCCATAGGGCCACAGCTGGGGTTTATTTTTTCAGCGACTCCTCCGGGCTCTGGGTGAGATCGGCCAGCCGCCGATAGGCGATTTCGCGGTGCAGCTCGAAGAATTTCTGGCTGGGCGGCTTGAGCCCGTCCTGGCCGTTGGACTGGATATCGCCGTAGGCGTCCCGGCAGAGCCTCAGGCCCTCCTCGACCATTTCGACGGTCTCGCCCGTCTCGATCAGGACGTAGCCGATCGTGTCCTTCAGCAAGGCTCCCTGCTCCTCGGTCAGGATCGATTTAGCCCACGCCGTCAACTCCTTGGCCTTTTCGGCGTCTTCGACCTTCCCTCCCTGGCCGAACCGTTCGGCGTAGTAGTAGGCGACGTTGGTGGCCAGGTGACCGACCAGGACGTTGTCGATGTTCCGGACGCGTTCGAGCGCCTTGTCGCCCACGAGGATCGCGCCAGGCAGGTCGCCCGCGCAGTAGTGGCCGATGCCGCAGGTGATGGCCGCCCGGCAGAACGACTCAAGGTCCTCCGGGCGGGTCTCGGGATGGAGATTCCGGGTCCAGGCCAGGTGGTGCTCGTCCAGCCACCACATCTGGTCGGTGCGGCCGCAGTCGATGGCGTAGAGCGCCGCCACCCGGAAGGTGGTCGCTGAATAGCCAAGCCTGGCGATCAGTTGCTGGATATCCTCGCGCAGCGTGGTGAAGAGTTCGCCGCGCTTGGCGCCGCCGCCTTCCAACGCCCTGTCGAGGCGCTCGAGGACGTCCGAGATCGCCGCCTTCCGCGCCTCGTCGGAGTCCTTGCGGACACTGTCGAGGATATTGCGCTTCAGCGAGTCCTTGGCCAACCGGCGACGCGCCAGGCCATAGGCGTTCTCGCGAGCGATGCGCACGCGCAGTTGGTCGCTCATCTCGTCGGCCGCGCGGATGACCACGTTGATCTTGTTCAGCTGGTCGATCAACCAATCGTCGGTGTTGGTCTCGGCCTTGTAGCTGAGGTCGTGCACCTTCCAACCGAAGGCGTCCTGGAAGGCGGTCTTGACCTGCAGTTCGCAGGCCAGGCCATCCAGCGGGTCGTCGACAAAGCGCACCTGCAGATGGGTGGCCGCGTAGTCGTCCCGATCATGCACCTTGAGGGCGCCGCGCTTGCCCAGCCGATCGTCGGCCATCACATGGGCGACCACCCGGGCGACGTCTGAAGGAAACGGACAGACGATCGTCACGCCCACCACGTCGGTGATGTTGCCGATCCCGAACGTGGGATCGGGCTCGATCTCGAGCGGCTTGCCGTTGCGGATCTTGAAGCCGCCGTGGCGCCGCAGGCAGATCTCCTCGGCGATCTTCCGCGCCGACTTCATGTGCGGATTGGCCTCTTGGGTCGCCTTCTGCTTGTCGGCGCGCGAATAGATCCGGTAGATCGCGCCGTACAGCGCCTCCGATGTCTCGTATTCGCTCACGACCGCGACGACGCGGTCCTGCAGCTTCTGCCAGTGCGGAGCGCGTTGGCGGATGGTGTAGGCGATCTCGGCCTCGACGGCCTTCAGCCGTTTGTCGTCCATCCCCGAGCCCCCTCTGGACAGCTCAAGCATGCTGCCAGCGTTCGCCGGTCGTGGGAAGCTGTTTTCTCAAACCAAGGTTGAGCTACCGCCGCTTGGGCGCGTACGGCCGCTTTTCGCGCCACGTCTCCGCGAACTTCTCCAGCTCCGCGTCCGGCGTGTCCGGCAGGGTCACCACCAGCCGCGCGAACAGGTCGCCGCGGTGGCCCTTGGCGTCGGCCAGGCCTCGGCCTTTCAGCCGCAGCTTGGCGCCGCTGTTGGAGCCCTTCGGGATCGACAGGGTGACCGGGCCGTCCGGTGTGGGGGCCTCGACCTTGCCGCCCAGCACGGCGTCGGGCACCGAGATCGGCAGGTCCATGACCAGGGCGCCGTTCTCGGGCCGGTAGATCGGGTGCGGCTTGATGGCCAGTTCGATCATGGCGTCGCCCTGGCCGCCCCGGCCCGGGCTGCCTTGTCCCTTCAAGCGAAGCGTCTGGCCTTCCTGGGCGCCGGCCGGGATGGTGACGTCGATCGTGCGGCCGTCCGAGAAGGCCACGCGCTTCTTACCGCCCTTGATCGCTTCTTCCAGGTCGATGTCGAGCCGGGCGCGCACGTCGGCGCCCTTGGCCGCGAAGCCGCCGCCGCCGAAGCCGCCGCCCGCCCCGGCCCCCGCGCCGCGATTGCGGCCCAGGATGTCGCCGAACAGGTCGTTGAGGTCGATCTCCGGCCCCTCGCCGCCGCCCATGCCGCCGCCGCGCGCCCGTCCGCCGAAGCCGGCCCCGAACGGGTTGCCGCCGCCGCCGAACCCGCCCCGCATGGTCTCGCGGCCGTCGGCGTCGATCTCGCCGGCGTCGAACTTCTTGCGCTTGTCGGCGTCGCCCAGGATGTCGAAGGCGGCGCTGACCTGCTTGAACTTCTCTTCCGACTTCTTGTCGCCCTTGTTGGCGTCGGGGTGATGCTGCTTGGCGAGCTTGTGGAAAGCCTTGCGGATTTCCGCCGCGCTCGCGGTGCGGGAAACGCCAAGCTCCAGATAGGGGTCGCGCGCCAAGGAGGCTCCTCACGTCAGTTCGAAAAGGCGGAACGCCTCAATTAGGCCGTTCGGCGCGGCGCGCAAGCGTTATGTTGCATTAATATCACAGCAAGGTTCGCGATGCAGCGCCCCAGCCGAACAAGGCCGAGCCCTGGGCGATCCTGACAGCCAGGGCCCCGGCGGGTCCAGCGGGGAAATCGGCGGCGCGCTGGGCGGCGGCGTAGGTGAAGGTCGACGTCGTGGTTTCGGCCGCGCGGATCACGGTCTCGCCGTCCAGGATCTCGACGCGATAGACCTCGCGCTCCTCGCCCAGCGGGACCTCGGCGTCCCAGCCGTCGCCGGCCAGGCGAGCGCGGCGGATCCAGGTGACGACGGCGTCGCCGCCTTGGGTCCGCACGCGCAGGTGGGCGGGCGACCAGGGCCGGGCCGACAGGCCGCGCCAGGTCTCGACCGTCTCGCTCATCGACGGCCCCGAGGCCGGACCGCCGGCCGGGGCGGCGCGCCAGACCAGCGGCAGGCCGCGCTCGGCGGGAGTCAGGTCGGCGCGGACCAGGGCCTGGTCCAGCATCACCACCGCCGCGCCCGCCGAGGTCAGGGCCGCCATGGCCGGGTCGCTGCCGGCCTGGCCGCGCAGCAGGCCCGACAGGGTCCAGACGTCTTCGGCGACCGGCTCGGCGGTCAGGAACTGGACGAGCTCCCACTCGCCGCCCGCGCCTTGCACGGCGATGGCGTTGGCCCCGGCCAGGACGGCGGAACGGTCACGGCTGATCGGGCTCGTCCCCTCCAGCCGGACGGTCAGGCGCGTGGCGTGGTCGAAGCGGTGCAGCGGTCCGGCCGGCAAGTCCGACAGGGCGACTCCGACCGTGGCGGGCACGCCGGCGGTCGCACGCACGCGCAAGGCCTCTTGGCCGACGCCGGCGTGGATGTCGAACGGCCGCCAGGGCGAAGCGGCGACCGCCACCAGCGGTCGCTCGTCCGCCTGGCCTGGCAGGTCCAGCACGTGCAGCACAGGCGGGCCGGAGACCTCGCGCGGCGGGGCGGGCGACCAGTCCAGGTCGCCGCCCACCCGCACCGGATCGACCACCGGCGCCAGCTGGGCGCGGGGATGCTCGTCCAGATCGATCCGCGTCACCCGCCAGGTCGCGCCATTCCCAATCGTGCTGGGCAGCTCCACCCGGTCGCCGGGCTCGAGCCGCAGGGCGGCCAGGGGCGACAGGTGGGCGGTGACCTCGCGCGGATCGGCGGCGGCCAGCAGGCGCTCGGCCACGGCGCGGGCGTCGGCGGCGGCCAGGACCAGCGGCGCGTCCAGATCGGCGCCGCCCTCCCCCGTGTCCCGCCGAACGATCACCGCGCCGGTCTGGTAGTCGCGGGCGGCGTCGATGAAGCGCAGGCGCAGGGCCTGGACCGGGGCGGTCAGGGTGCGGGCGGCGGCGATCGCGGCGTCGCGGTCCTCCGGCCAGGCCAGGTCGTCGTCATCCAGCGTGACGGCCGCCACGCCCGAGCGGCCGGCCAGCACGACGCCGTCGCCGCGCTCGACGGAATCCAGGGCGAAGGCCTCCAGCAGCGGCGCCAGGGCGTCTCGCAGGCGCATCGGCCGGTCGATCACATAGCCGACGATCAAGCCGCCGGCTTCGCCTGGGTCGATCGCCACGCCCGCCCGCTGCGCCAGGGCGGCGACCAGTTCGGGCAACGGCGCGATCCCGGAGCGGCCGTTCAGCCAGTGGCCAAGGGTCCAGTTCGGTCCGTCGGCCCAGACCGCGCTGCGGGCCGGAAAGTCGGGAAAGGGCCGGGCGTCCCAGCACCAGGCCGTGGCGCCGTCGATCATCGGCCCGCCATAGACCGACGAGACCGGGTTGGTCGCCGGGTCGGCCACGTGGGCCAGCATCGCCTCCAGCGCCCGTCGCTGGCCGACCTCGTCGCGCGTTCCGTCCGAGAACGGCGGCAGGGCGCTCTCGGCGCTCTTGGCGTCGACGAACAGGTTCGGGGCGTTGGCGCCCTTGTCGACCGCGCCGCAGCCGAACTCGACCAGCCGCAGCGGCTTGGATTTCGGGACCCAGGCGGTCGGCGTCCCGGCCCGCACGCCGCCCGGCCGATCGAAGTGCTGCCGGCTCCACCAGGCCTGCAGGTCCTTGGCGCGATAGACCCAGGGCTCGGCATAGGCGCCGTCGGTGATCGGGGTGCGGGTCTGGGCCGTGCGCGCCGCGTCGGAGGCGTAGAACCAGTCGAAGCCCTCGCCGCCGGTCAGATTGGCGCGCAGGTAGTTCACGTCGTGCGGCCCGCCCTGCTGCGCGTCCAGGTGGTCGTCCCCGTCGCGCCAGTCGGCCATCGGCGGATAGAAGTCGATCCCGACGAAATCGATGTTGGCGTCGCTCCACAGCGGGTCGAGGTGGAAGTGGACGTCGCCGGAGCCGTCGCCCGGCTGGTGGCCGAAATACTCGCTCCAATCCGCCGCATAGCCGAGCTTGGTCGTGGGTCCCAACAGGGTGCGCACCTGGCCGGCCAAGCTCTTCAGCGCGGTCACGGCGGGGTAGGACGAGGCCCCGTCTCGCACCGTGGTCAGGCCGCGCAGCTCCGAGCCCAGGATGAAGCCGTCCACCCCGCCCGCCAGCTGGGCCAGCTTGGCGTAGTGCAGCAGCATGCGCCGCAGGCCCCAGTCCCCGGCCGGACCGCCATAGGTCGGCAGGCCGTCCGCCGCCCCGAACTGTCCCGCCGTCGCCGCGCCGAAGAAGGCCGAGACCTGGGCGGTCGCGGCGGCGGTCTTGTCGGGCGAGCCCGGGCGACCGGCGGCGGGATGGCAGGTGATCCGGCCGCGCCACGGATAGGCGCCCTGGGCCGCGCCGCCGTACGGGTCGGGCAGCGCATTGCCCGCCGGCACGTCCATCAGCACGAACGGATAGAGCGTCACCCGCAGCCCGCGCCGCTTCAGCTCGGCGATGGCCTGCAGCACGGCCCGGTCGGCGGGCGTGCCGCCATAGGCGGGACCGCCGCCGCCCCCAAGAGAAGTATTGGGCGAGACCACGGCCGCGTCGGCGCGCTCAACGCCGTTGACCCGCCAGTCGAACGGGATCGTCGCCTTGGCCGCCGCCTCCACCTTGGGACGGATCGCGCACGATCCGCAGCGCAGGTCGTCGCCGAACCAGGCGACCACCAGGGTCACCTCCTCGACGTTCGGCAACTGGGCCTGCATCTGGTCCAGCGACACCACCAGGTCGGGGCGGCCCTCGGTGTTGTTCAGGGTCTCGGCCGTGGTCCGGGTCAGGCCGTCTCGGCGCAGGACGATGTCGGTGGCGTAGACGAACTCGCCCGCCCCAGGGATCAGGCAGACGCCCTTAAGGCGCTCCTCCAGTCCAGGCGGCGCGTCAACGGCGCGCGGCCGATGGAAGACCTCGAACGACAGCTGCGGCGGCCGGTTTCCATACATCCCCAGCGGCAGGTCCTCGAACACCACATAGGCCGTGCCGCGGTAGGCCGGGGCCTCGCCCTCGACAGCGGCGATCAGCGGATCGGGCGCCTGGTCCTCGACCCCGGTGTGGACGCGCATGACCACCCCGGCCATGTCCATCGGCTTGCCGTCGGCCCAGACCCGGCCGATCCCGTCGATCGGGCCTTCGCAGACGGCGACGGCGAACGACAGGCTGTAGGCGGCGCTGGTGGTGCGCGGCCCCTTCCCGCCTCCACCACCCTGGACGTCGACCCAGCGCTCCTTGAACCGCGCCGCCCAGATCACCTGGCCGGCCACGCGGGCCCGGCCGAACACCGCCGCCATCGGCGCGCCCTCGGCCGCGCCCGACAGCCTCAGCATCGGGATGCGCGGCCCGACGTGACGGTCCGGCGCCAGGCCGTTGATCACGGCGTTGTCGATCGCCTGGCCGATGCTGAAACCGATCGCCCCGCCGATGGGGCCGGCCAGGGCCGAGCCGACGGCGGAGAGGATGACCTGGGCCATGATGAAGTCCTGAGCGTCCGGAAACCCTCTCCCATGGGGAGAGGGAGGGGCCCATGCGCGAGCATGGGAGGGTGAGGGGGTGGTGAGTCCGACGGAGAGCCGGCAGGGCGCTTGCGTGAAATCGGTGAGGGCGTAGTCCCTCTCCCTCCCACCGCTACGCGGCGGGCCCCGCCCTCTCCCGCTGGGAGAGGGTGTCAGGAAAGCGAAAGGCCCCCGCCAGCCGCTCGCGCCACCAGCGGCCCAGCCAGCTCTCGACGCAGGCCCGACCCCAGTAGGCGTGGATCATCCGGTCGTCGGCCGAGGCGATGGCGCAGTGCTTGGCCGGGACGCCGGGCGCCATGCGGAACAGCAGCACGTCGCCCGGACGGGCGGCGGTGCGGTCCAGCGGGATCAGCCGGCGCTCGAGCGCCTCGCGCAGCAGCTCGCGGCCGCCCAGCTCGGCCCAGTCGGGGCGATAGGGCGGCGGGGTTTCGGGTTCGGGGCCGTGCAGGGCGCGCCAGACGCCGCGCACCAGGCCCAGGCAGTCGCAGCCGACGCCGCGCAGGGAGGCCTGGTGCTGGTAGGGGGTGCCGAGCCAGAGGCGGGCTTCTCGGAGGGCGGCCGTGCTTGTCGGCGTTTCGGCGGCTAACACTTGCCCCCTACGGATCGCTTCGCGATCGTCTTCCCCCACAGGGGGAAGAGGCGCCGCCGCCGGCGCGGGTGCGAGCCTCCGCCCCCTCGCCGCGACAGGCGACGCCGTCGCCAGGTGGGGGCAAGTGGGTGAGCTACCGCCGCCCGCCGTCATTGCGCTCCCCATCACTGGGATACAGCGTCAGGAAGTCCTCGCCCGGCGCCGTCGGGAAACCCTGGAAGTTCAGGCCGTTGCCGAACACGTCCCGGCACGTGACCCACCGCTTGTCGCAAGCCGCCCCCGGAAACGCCGCGACATCCACCCCGCACCGCCCATCGCCGAACGCCGCGTCGCAAGACCGGCCGAACGTCCGCCCCGCCACGCGGTCCAGCGCCGCCAGCGGTCCCTCCAGGGCCAGGGTGAAGGCCCCGCCCTCGGCCTTGGCCGAGGCGACGCGGGCCGTCCACAGGCTCACCGACAGGCCCGGCGCCGACCAGTCGACCACCCGGCACTCGACCCGCGCCCCGTCATAGAGCCCGGCCGCCAGGTCCCCCTCCGACAGCGCCGCGTCGTCGAAGCCGCCGACCGCCGTGGACAGGCCCGGCGAGAAGCCGGCCGCCGTCTCGGCCGCCCCGGCGGTCCAGCCGCTGGCCGCCCGGCAGGTCACGCCCCCGACCACCAGGTCGCGGTCATGGTCGGTGAAGCCCAGCACCACATCGTCGGCGCGGGTCAGGATCCAGGCGTGGCAGAGGCCGGCCGCGCCGCTCTCCAGGCGCTCGGCCAGTTCAGCGGGAACGGCGCGCATCAGACCCGCACCTCGACCAGGGCCACCGCCCCGACCCGGGCGGCGTTGAAGCTTTCCAGGGTCACGTCGATGCGGTCGCCGTCGAAGCGCACCGGCACGTCGAACTCGAAGCCGGCGGTGATCGCCGCCCCCGCCGCTGGGGCGGTCGTCAGGGTGACCAGGCCGGTGGCCGTGTCGACCGCGAAGGCCCCGGCCCCCAGGGCGACCCCGGCCACCGCCACCTTGACCGTGCCGACCACCGGCTTGGCGATCGGCCGGACCGCCGCCGTCGGGCCGGTCCCGTAGGTCTTGGTCAGGGCGAAGGTCTTGCGGACGCCGTCGCCCGTCCCGATCGGCTGGTCCGTGGCGGCCGGGGTTCCCGACGGCGCGCACGACCGGCAGTCGGCCGGGTCGCGGAACCGGAAGCCGTGCAGCCGCCCGCGCCGGGCCTCGAAGAACGCCACCAGCTCGGCCGCGTCGTCCAGCGGCCGCGTCGCCGTGCCGATCAGGTAGCGCCGCCGCCCCTGGGCCCAGGGGCTGGACCGCCGCTCGAAACCCGAGGCCAGGGTCGTCACCTGGGTCCGCCGCTCGACCCCGCCGGTGCAGCAGAAGGCCAGCCGCGCGGGCAGGCGCGTCTCGTGGAACGCGGTCATGGCGTAGCTCCTTGCATGTGAGTGAATGTTCACTTATATTCGCCACATCGGAGAGGCGACCATGAATTTCGCGAAGCTGTTGCTGGACCCGCGCGGCGTGATTGGACGCAAGGCGTTCGGCGACGGGCTGCTGGCCCTGGCGGGGATCATCGCCGTTGTCCTGGTGACCCTCGGGGTGCTGGCCCTGACCCTGTCCTGGCCCGTCGGCGACATGGCGGCGGCCGCGACGCCGCTGCTGGGCACGTCGCTGCTGGTCGCCACGATCGTCGAGGCGGTCATCGACAAGGACCCCTCGCCCATGCTGGTCCCCGCCATCCTGCTGATGGGCGCCCGCCTCTACGTGTTGGCGTGCCTGTGCCTGAAGCGCCTGAAGGACGCCGGACACGGCCCGGTCGGGCTGATCTTCGTCGGCGGCGCGAGCCTGGCCTTCCACGAGCAGATGGGCCGGTGGGCCTATGCGGTGTGGGCCTCGGAGATAGGCACGCTCTTCCCGCCCCTGATCGACGTCATCTTCAACCTGTTGCTCTGGACCGTCTTCCTGGTCTGGCTCGGCCTAAAACCCCGGAGGAACCCTTCGATGCCTGCGTTGTCCCTGCTGTTCGATCCCCGCGGTGTCATCGATCGGCGCACGTTCTGGAGCGGCCTTGCGCAGCTGACGCTCCTGGGCCTGGCGGTCTGGCTGGGGTTGGCGCGCCTAGGCGTCGAGGGATCGCCGGCCGCGATCCCGGTGGTCGGCGACGCCTTCCTGGTCGGCGGCGCGGCCAGCCACGTCCAGCGCGCCGTCGCGGTTGATGTCCCTTTGGGGGCGGCGTTCCTAATCGTCGCGGCCCGGCTCTACGCCACGACATGCCTGGTGCTGAAGCGCTCGCGCCATGCCGGTCAGGGCCGCAGTCCGCTGATCGCTTTCAGCCTGATCTTGCTGTTGATCCACGGGCTGATGGGGGTGTGGGTCTACGACGTGTTCGACGACGGCATGGCGCTGATCACGCCGCTTGTCGTCGACATGGCGACCAGCGCGCTGGTATGGGCGATTCTCCTGGGCTGGATCGGCTCGCGCGGAGCGTGGAACCCGCTCCCCGAGGCAGCAGGGTTCCGCGCCGCCCAGGTTAAACCCGCGTCATGACTTGCAATTCACTTCAACCGCGAGCCCGCCGCCCCTAATCTCGCTTCAGGATTTGGGAGCTGGAAATGGACTGGAAATCGCTGTTCTTCTCCGCCGAGGGCCGCATCGGCCGCCAGGCGTTCTGGATCGGTTGGCTGGTGTTGCTGGGCGTCCAGGTGGTGGCCGGGTGGATCCCGGTGATCGGCCACGCCCTGGGGCTGGTCGCGCTGTTCGCCTGGGTGTGCCTGTGCAGCAAGCGCCTGCACGACATGGGCCGCAGCGGATGGTGGCAGGTTCCGCCGTTCGCGCTGAGCCTGGCCCTGGTGGTCGGCTCGGTGCTCTGGATCGGCGTCGGCGCGGCCCTGGCCGCGATCACCGACGGCAACCCCGAGATGGTCGCCCTGGCGGGCGTCGGCGTCCTGCTGATCGGCATCTTCGTGGCCTTCGTGGCGATGATCGGCTTCACCCTGTGGGTGGGGATCGCCGAAGGCCAGCCCGGCGAGAACCGCTACGGCCAACCGCCGCTGACGCCGGCGATGGTCTAGAAAACATCTAGGATCGCGGAAACCCTCTCCCCATCGGGAGAGGGTTCTTCGTTGTTAGAGTCTCCGCGCTCCCAGGCTCACCGCCCGCGCCAGGGCCTGGGCCAACTGCGCGTCCGAGCGCGCAAGGCCCGCCGTGTCGCCGCCCTGGACGTTGATCGTGACATTGACCCCGCCGCCCGCCAGCGGCTCGACCGCGCCGGCCGAGGCGGGGCGGAACAGCTCGGGGCCGCGTTCGCCGACCAGATAGGCGCCGCCGGCCGAGACCGGACCGCCGTCGGCCCTGGCGCCGGCGAAGCGCGAGCTGACCGCGTTGGCCAAGGCCTGGGCCAGGCCGCTCCCGCCTTCGCCGGAGCCCGCCGAGACCGCCTCGATCACCGCCCGCGCCAGCTCGGCCAGGCTGACCTTGCCGTCGGCGGCCGCGTGGGCCAGCGAGCGGGCCAGGCCGGTTCCGGCCTTGGCGAAGGCCTCGTCGATGGCCCGGGCCGCCTGCTCGGCCGGCGCGCGCAGGGCGGCCAGGGCCGCGGCGGCCTCGGTGGCGCGGGCGGGGRCGGCGTCGAGGCCGTCCCCCAAGCCCTTTGGAAAGTCGAAGTCGCTCATGGAATCTCCTCATCGGGGAAGCGGGCGATCAGGGCGTCCAGCGCCGCGCGGTTCAGGACCGGCGCGGCGGAGACCTCGGTCAGGGCCCGCCATTCGGTCAGGGATAGCCGCCAGAACGCCTCGGGCGGGATGGCCAGGCCCAGGGTCGCCAGGCGCAGGGCCGCGCGCCAGCGGGCGTTCATGCGCAGGCCGCGAGGGCGGAGGCCACGGCCGCGACGGCCTCGGGGATCGCAACTCGCTGAGCATCCAGGATCGCTGGATTCTCGCCGCCGCCTTCGAGCAGGGCGGCCAGGACCGCAAGCAGTTCGGCGGCCGACAGCCGGCCGAAGCGCTCGGGCAGAGCGCTCCAGTCGTCCAGGCCCAGCGCGGTTTCGATGCGGGCCAGGGCGCCCAGGGTCAGGCACAGGCGGCGCGGCGTTCCGGCGAGGGGGACGACGACCTCGCCTCGGGCGGGGTTGGGGGTGGGCATGCGGCGTGTCTCCGTGCGGCGAACACTTGCCCCCTACGGACCGCTTCGCGGTCGTCTTCCCCCGCAGGGGGAAGAGGGGCGTCCTCCGCCCCCTATGGGGGCGGACAGGCGGCGCAGCCGCCAGGTGGGGGCAAGTGGGTGAGATCCTAGATCGCCGTGAACGTCACCGCCCCGGCCGAGGCCAGGGACAAGGCGAACGCCGCCTCGCCGTCGTGGTCGCCGGCGTATTCCAGGGCCGCCACCAGGAACGGCCCCTCCAGCTGCACGAAGTCGGGGATCACCAGGCGCCAGACCCGGGCGGTCTGGGCGAAGAAGCTGTCGCGGACCGCGGCGTCGGACGCCGCGTCGCGGAACACGCCGCTGCCCGAGACGGCGACCGAGCGCACGCCCGATCCGGCCAGCAGCTCGCGCCAGCGGCCGGCGCTGTCGCCGTCGGTGGCGTCGATGGTCTGGGCGTTCAGGCTGATCGTGCGGGCCCGCAGGCCGGCCACGGTGGTGAAGACCGGCGTCGGCGCGCCGTCGCTGATCTTCAAAAGGAGGTCTTTGCCGGCTTGGGCGGCCATGGGGGGGTCCTTTCGCTAGAGGGTTTCGGTCACCGCCCGCACCCGCAGCACGCCCAGCGACAGTTCGCGGTCGGCGGCGCGGAAGACGTCGGCATAGGTGACGCGCAGGGTGACCAGCCGGCGGCCGGCCACGCTGAGCGGCGCGTTGTGCAAGGCCGCGCGGACGGCGGCGGTGACGGCGCGGGCCTCCTCGGGGCCGCCGAACTTGCTGGCGCAGGTGACGGTGAGCAGGTGCTCCAGGCCGTCCGCGTCCGGCCCGAACGGGCGGCTCTCCTGGCGGCCCAGGCTGACGCACGGATAGACCGGATGGCGCGGGGCGTCGGCGTGGACGCGGGCCGCGACCAGGGCGGAGACGGCGGGCGCGGCCTTCAGGGCGGCGACAAGGGCGGCGGCGACGGCCTCTTCGGGGCCATTGGGGGCGCTCACAGCCGGGCCTCGCGATAGGGCGCCAGCCAGGCCTCGACCAAGCCGGGTGGCGGTTCGCTCCCGTCGCGATGCTCGTAGGCGTGGGCGACCAGAACCAGCACGGCCAGCCGCAGCGGCGCGGGGCTGGCCAGGGTGAGCGCCAGGCCCGTGGCGGCGGCGACGCGCGCCTCGGCGGCGTCGATCAGCAGAGTCACCAGGGCGTCCTCGCTGGCGTCGGCCATGCGCAGGAAACCCTTGGCCTCGGCCAGGGTGGTGGAGAGGGGCATGTGGGATGTTTCCTGAAAGGAAGAGACTCCCCCCTCCGGTCCTTCGGACCCCCTCCCCCACAGGGGGAGGCGCGATCGCGAAGTCCTCCCCCTGTGGGGGCAGCAGCTTGATCGCGTCGAAGTTCTGCACCCCGCCGCCGACCCGCTTGGTGGTGTAGAACAGCACGTGCGGCTTGGCGGAGTACGGGTCGCGCAGGACCCGCACCCCGGCCCGGTCGACGATCAGGTAGCCTTTCTCGAAGTCGCCGAACGCGATGGCCATGGCGTTGGCCGCGGCGTCGGGCATGGCCTCGATCTCGGTGACCGGATAGCCCAGCAAGCTGGCCGACTGGCCCGGCTGCAGGGCCGCGTTCCAGATGTAGTTGCCCTGGGCGTCCTTGAACTTGCGCACGGCGCTGACCGTGCGGCGGTTCATCACGAAGCGGCCGTTCTGGCGGTACTGGGTCTTGGCCGCGTAGATCAGGTCGATCAGCTTGTCGGTCGGGTTGGACGCCGGCCAGGCGCCCGCCACGCCGGTGGCCAGATAGCCGACCTGCCCCCAGGTGGCCGAGGCGTCGGCGGCCGCCGTATAGGCCAGCAGGCCCTTGGGCTTGTTCACCCCGTCGCCGCTGATGAAGGCGGCCGTCTCCTGGGCGGCGAAGGCGTCCTGCACCTCCTCGGCCAGCCACTCGTCGATGTCGACATAGGCGTCGTCGAGCAGGGCCTGGGTGGCGGCCGGGCTGGCGTAGAGCTCGCCGGCCGGGAAGTCGATCACGTCCAGGGTGGGCGCGGTCGTCTCGGGCCGCACGGCGGTCTCGGCCACCCAGCTGGCGGCCAGGCCGGCGGTCGAGACCGGCTTGCGGAACGTTCCGGCGCCGATGGTGCGCACCTGGCAGATGTCGCGCATGGGCGAGGACGCGGCCAGGCGGCGCAGGATCTGCCGCTCCAGCTCGGCCGGGGCGACATAGCCGCCGGCCGTGGCCACGCCTTCCGACAGGCCCTTGGCTTCGAGGAGGAGCGCGGGGGTCTCGCCGGTCTTGATGTAGCGGTCGAAGGCGGCCTTGCGTTCGTCGGGTCGCGCCAGCGGCGCGTCACCGCCAATGGAGGGACGCCGGGCGTCGCTCAGCACGCGGTCGAGCCGCGCCTGGGCGTTGGAGACGGCGTCGTCGATGCGGGCGACCTTCTCCTCCAGCAAGACGTCGGCGCGCTTGGTCTCCAGCGCCTGGAGGCGCTGGTCGTTGGCGGCCTTGAAGCCCTCGAACGCCGCCAGCACCTCGTGCAAGGCGGCGCGGGCCTCCGGCGAGGCCGCGGCCTGTTTGGTTTCCTTCATGGGGATCTCCGGTTTTGGGGAAGTCGTGGGAACAGGTCCTCCCCCTGTGGGGGAGGTGTCGGCGAAGCCGACGGAGGGGGAGTTGGCTGAGGTGGGTCTGCTCCCCCCACCGGCCCATTCGGGCCGCCTCCCCCACAGGGGGAGGAACTTGGACGGTTCAGCCGACGCGCTTGAGCCGCGCCCCCGGCAGCATCGGGAAGGTCACGATCGACACCTCCCACAGCTCCACAGCCGTCAGCACGCGCAGGCGGCCGGTGTCGTCGGGGCGGGCCTTCACGGCGCGGAAGCCGATGGAGAGGCCGTCCAGGGCGCCGGCCTCGACCAAGGCTGCGACGAGCCTTCCTCGTGGGGTCGCGCGGAGTATCCGGCCGCGGACGTAGAGGCCGGAGGCGTCCTCGGCGATCTCGTCCCAGACGCCGACGGGCTCGGCGTCGTCGTGCTGGTGCAGCATCTTCACGCCGGCCGGACCGGTGCGGGCCAGGCTGGCGGCGAAGGCCCCGGCGGCGGCGACGTCGTCGTTGAGGTCGCGGGTCCAGAACAGGCTGGCGTGGCCTTCGATGAGGAGGTCGTCGGTCAATGAAGGGCTCCTTGAATAGGGCGGCGGAAAACCCCCTCAGTCGCTCCGCGACAGCTCCCCCAGAGGGGGAGCATCTGGTGCGTGGATCCTCCCCCTCTGG
>NZ_JBFUAW010000044.1:0-35183 GCF_056406095.1 Caulobacter sp. P1_D6
ACGGCGGGCGGGCTCCCCAACGATGGGAGTCCCCGGACACGCTGAAGTAACCCCCTCCAGCCCAGTCCCGCTCGATCGCCCCCCGCCGCCGCATCGGTCGCTGGCCATGCGCCCTTTCCATGCGACGAGGTGGGATCAGGATACGGGCGCCGCGAAAGGGTGAGGATCAAATCGGGTCGAGAAAGTTCAGGGCGTTGAAATCGCGAGGGTTTGTTGGCTGAACGCCGAGGATAAGCGCCCTTGCCCCCTCTCCCCAAGAGAGAGGGTGAAGGAAGCGCTCCTGACGCGAGCTTCAAAAAACCTGGCCTCAACCTTCACCGCGAACCGGTGTACACAGCCGTGTCCGCGTGACTGGCGATCACAGGGAGCACCCTGAGGGAGCGCGGACGTCACGAGCCGTTCGCCTGGGCGCCCAACCTTCGAAGCGGAGTTCGCCCATGCCCGAAGCCAAGACCTGGATCGCCTTCGCCGCCGTCTGCCTGGGCATGGCCCTGACCCCCGGGCCCAACATGCTGTACCTGGTCAGCCGTTCGATCTGCCAGGGCCGCTGGGCCGGGATCGTGTCGCTGGTCGGCACCGCCGCCGGCTTCGTGGTCTATCTGGTCTGCGCGGCGCTGGGCATCACCGCCCTGCTGATGGCCGCGCCCATCGCCTACGACATCCTGCGGTTCGGCGGCGCGCTCTACCTGCTGTGGCTGGCCTGGCAGGCGATCAAACCCGGCGGCGCCTCGCCGTTCCAGGTGCGCGAACTGCCCAAGGACAGCCCCGCCAAGCTGATCAGCATGGGCTTCCTGACCAACCTGCTGAACCCCAAGGCGGCGATGCTCTATCTGTCGCTGCTGCCGCAATTCATCGACCCGCATCACGGCGACGTCCTGACCCAGTCCCTGGCCCTGGGCTTCAGCCAGATCGCCATCAGCCTGACGGTCAACGGCGCCATCTGCCTGGCGGCCGGCACGATCGCCGGCTTCCTGGCCGCGCGCCCCAGCTTCGCCCTGATCCAGCGCTGGCTGATGGCCTCGGTGCTGGGCGGCCTGGCCGTGAAGATGGCCACCGAGGCGCGGCGGTAGCAGGTCCTTTCTCGCACTTGGCGGCTCCTGGCTCGGCGGGTAATGACGAACTCAGCTTGGGTCCCGGCTTTCGCCGGGATGAGCGGAGTTGAAGGTGCGCGCATGACCCCGTCGAAGATCGCCCAGACCCTGGCCTGCGCCCTCGCCTCTCTGGCCCTCGCCGGCGCCGCCCAGGCCTCCAGCCTGAAATCCTGCACGATCCCGCCCAGCGTGATCCCGGCCCCGGCCGAGGTTCCGCCCGCCGGCGAGATCCACACCGACGTCCCGACCGCCGCCTATCTGCTGGCCCTGTTCTGGTCGCCCGAGGCCTGCCGCGCGGGCATCCCGGAGTCGAACAAGGTCATCCAGTGCCAGACCAACAGCTTCGGCTTCACGGTGCACGGCCTGTGGCCCAACGGGCCGGACAAGGTCCATCCCCGCTACTGCAAGCCCAGCCCGCCGATGAGCGCCGCCACGGTGCTGGCCAATCTGTGCATGACGCCGTCGCCCTGGCTGCTGCAGCACGAGTGGCAGGCGCACGGCACCTGCCAATGGGACACGCCCGAGGCCTATTTCAAGAAGGCCCGCGAGGTGCGTGAGCGCCTGAAGGTTCCGGACCTGAATCCGGGACCGGCCGGGACCCTGACCGGGGCCGAGATCCGCCAGGCCTTCCTCAAGCGCAATCGCGGCATGACGGCCGACGGCCTGAACGTGCGGGTCAAGGACGGCCGTCTGACCGAAGTCTGGGTCTGCATGGACCTGAACTTCAAGCTGGCCGCCTGCCGGGGCGGCAACGGCGCGCCGGACAGCGCGACGATCCAGGTGACGCCGAAGCGCTAGCCCGCCAAGGGATGGCGCCAGCCGCGCGCCACGTCCATCCAGCGACTGTTGCGGGCCCGCGAGGCCTCGAAGCAGGCGGCGCAGATCATGGTGACCCCGGCTTGCGCCTCGGACGCGTCGGTCCAGCCGCCGGCGGCCAGGCGGGCCTCCTCGCAGCGGTCGCACCAGGCGGCCTGCTCGTCCGAGGCGTCCGCGTCCTGCTCCCCGAAGGGTTCGACGAAGCCGAGCCCCACGCCCGAGACCAGGTGTCGGCACACGAAGGTGGGTCTTTGCGCCCCGTGCCGGTCGCAGCGAACTCGTCTTGGATCGTCTTTCATTCGAGCGTCCCCCAAACGCTATGGTTAAGCTAACCCCATTGAAGCCAAACGCAAAACGGGCGGTTCCTTTCGGAACCGCCCGTTCGCTACGTCACGCCGTGAAAGACGTCGTCACCCTCAGGTGTTGACGGCTTCCTCCGGGGTCACGGATTCCTTCTTGGACAGGTCTTCGCCGGTTTCCTGGTCGACGACCTTCATCGACAGCTTGGTCTTGCCGCGATCGTCGAAGCCCAGGAGCTTCACTTTGACGATCTGGCCTTCCTTCAGCACGTCCGACGGCTTGGCCACGCGTTCGTTGCTGATCTGGCTGACGTGGACGAGGCCGTCCTTGGCGCCGAAGAAGTTCACGAAGGCGCCGAAATCGACGACCTTCACGACCTTGCCGTCGTAGATCGCGCCGACTTCAGCTTCTTGCGTGATCGACTTGATCCAGTCGATCGCGGCCTTGATCTTGGCGGCGTCCGAGGCCGAGACCTTCACGGTGCCTTCGTCGTTGATGTCGACCTTGGCGCCGGTGGTGGCGACGATCTCGCGGATCACCTTGCCGCCGGTGCCGATCACTTCGCGGATCTTGTCGGTCGGGATGGTGATGGTCTCGATCTTCGGAGCGAAGTCACCGACTTCCTCGCGCGGCGCGTCCATCGCCTTGTTCATCTCTTCGAGGATGTGCTCGCGGCCGCCCTTAGCCTGGGCCAGCGCTTGCTCCATGATCGCGGGCGTGATGCCGGCGATCTTGATGTCCATCTGCAGAGACGTCAGGCCCTGGCTGGTGCCGGCCACCTTGAAGTCCATGTCGCCCAGGTGATCTTCGTCGCCCAGGATGTCGGACAGAACGGCGAAGCCGTCCTTTTCGAGGATCAGGCCCATGGCGATGCCCGAGACCGGACGGATCAGCGGAACGCCCGCGTCCATCATGGCCAGCGAGGAGCCGCAGACCGTGGCCATCGAGGACGAGCCGTTCGACTCGGTGATCTCGGAGACCAGGCGGATGGTGTAGGGGAAGTCTTCCTTGGCCGGCAGCATCGGACGCAGGGCGCGCCAAGCCAGCTTGCCGTGGCCGATTTCGCGGCGGCCCGGGCTGCCCATGCGGCCGGTTTCACCGACGCTGTAGGGAGGGAAGTTGTAGTGCAGCAGGAAGGACTCCTTGTAGGTGCCTTCCAGGGCGTCGATGAACTGCTCGTCGTCGCCGGTGCCCAGGGTGGCGACCACGATCGCCTGGGTCTCGCCGCGAGTGAACAGGGCCGAGCCGTGGGTGCGCGGCAGGATGCCGACTTCACCCAGGATCGGGCGGACCTTGTCGACGGTGCGGCCGTCGATGCGGATGCCGGTGTCGAGGATGGAGCGACGGACGATGTCGGCTTCCAGTTCCTTGAACACCGAGATCAGCTTCAGCGGATCGATGCCGGCCGGGTTGGTGTCGCTCTTGGCGAAGGTCTCGACGGCCTTGTTCTTGGCCGCGCCGAGGGCCGCGACGCGCTCGCCCTTGCCTTGGATCTTGTAGGCGGCGGCCAGGTCCTTGCCGACGGCCTTCTTCACTTCGGCCTTCAGGGCGTCGGTGTCTTCCGGCTGGAAGTCGAAGGGTTCCTTGGCGGCGTGCTCGGCCAGCTCGATGATCGCGTCGATCACCGTCTGCATTTCCTTGTGGGCGAAGTTGACGCCGCCCAGGACGATCTCTTCCGAGAGCTCCTGGATTTCGCTTTCGACCATCATGACGGCTTCGGTCGTACCGGCGACGACCAGGTCCATCTTGCTTTCCTTCAGCTCGTCGAGCGTCGGGTTCAGCACGTAGGCGCCGTCAACGTAACCGACGCGCGCGGCGCCGATCGGGCCCATGAACGGGGCGCCCGACAGGACCAGGGCGGCCGAGGCGGCCACCATGCCCAGGATGTCGGGATCGTTCTCGAGGTCGTGCTGCAGCACGGTGACGACGACCTGGACTTCGTTCTTGAAGCCCTTGACGAACAGCGGACGGATCGGACGGTCGATCAGGCGGGAAACCAGGGTTTCCTTTTCCGACGGACGGCCTTCGCGCTTGAAGAAGCCGCCGGGGATCTTGCCGGCCGCGAAGGTCTTTTCCTGATAGTTGACCGTCAGGGGGAAGAAATCTTGACCGGGCTTCGCCTTCTTGGCGAACACGGCGGTGGCCAGGACGACGGTTTCGCCCATGGTGGCCAGGACGGCGCCGTCGGCTTGACGGGCGATGCGACCGGTTTCGAGGACCAGCGTCTTGCCGCCCCACTCGATCGTCTTGCGCTTGATATCGAACATTTTTGCTTCTTTCGGTTCCGAAGGACCCATTTCCTTCAGGACGGACAGGGGCGGGCGGCCGAAGGGCGGTCCCGATGTTTCCTCATCCAGTTCGACAGGCTCCCGACGATCGTGATCCTCGGACGTACAATTCGGCTCGCGAGGTGCGAAACCGCAGCAACCAGTCGTTTCAGCCTGTCTTGAAACGGTGGCCAGAAATGCGTTCGGCCGCCCTGCGTGAGCAGGTCGAGGAGGCTGCGACGCTGGGAAACCATCATCAACAGACCACGACGGCTGTGGTTGTCCTTCTTGTGGGTCTTGAAGTGCTCGGTCAGGTTGGCGATGCGCTCGGAGAGGATCGCGACCTGGACTTCGGCGCTGCCGGTGTCGCCCTCGGTGCGGGCGTGTTCGGCGATAAGAGCGGTCTTGCGCTCGGCAGTGATCGACATCGGGTTGTCTCCGCTCAGGTGAGTTGGAAGACCCGCACCGGATTGAGCTTTCCGGCGCGCATCTCGCACAAGGCCACCAACCTGCCTCCGGACATGGCGGAAACGGTGCGATCACCGGGCGTGAGCTCGGTTTTCAACGATTCCACCTGCCTTGGGAGCAGAACGATGGCGCGTCCTTGCGCAAGCCGGAAGGCGTCTTCATCGGTCACGGCCAGCGCCGGGATGTCGTCCAGCGCGGTCTCGACCGGAAGCAATGCCTCCGACAGGCGCGCCTCATAGCTTAAATTCTCAAGGGTTTCCAGACCTATCGCCGAATCCTCGCCGAACCGGCCGACTCTCGTCCGGCGAAGCTGGTCGACATGTCCACAGGCGCCGAGGGCCGCGGCCAGGTCGCGGACCACGGCGCGGACATAGGTGCCCTTGCCGCATTCCATCTCCAGCTCGATGTGGTCGACGTCCGGCGCCGCGCTGACGCGCAGGGCGTGGACGGTGACCTTGCGGGTCTTCAGCTCGAACTCGACGCCCTCGCGGGCCAGGTCGTAGGCGCGCTCGCCGTCGACCTTGATGGCCGAATAGTTCGGCGGGATCTGGTCGATCTCGCCGACGAAGGCCGGCAGGGCCGCTTCGACCGCCTCGCGGGTCGGGCGCACGTCGCTGCTGTCGGTGGTCTCGCCTTCCCGATCGAGGGTGGTGGTCGAGCGCCCCCACTGGATCATGAAGCGATAGGCCTTGTCGGCGTCCATCAGGAACGGGACGGTCTTGGTCGCCTCGCCCAGGGCCAACGGAAGGATGCCGGTGGCCAGCGGGTCCAGCGTACCGGCGTGACCGGCCTTCTGGGCGTTGAACGCCCGGCGCACGCGGGAGACGGCGCTGGTCGAGGTCAGGTCGTAGGGCTTGTCCAGGCAAACCCAGCCGGAAATGGCGTCGCCCTTCTTGCGGCGCGCCATCAGTCTTGGTCGCCCAAGTCTTCCTCAGACGCCACGTCGCTGAGGCGGCGCACGTCCTGAGCCACGCGCGGATCGGCGAACAGGCGGTCCATATAGGTGGCCGAATTGAAGGTCTCGTCGTGCAGGAACTTCAGCTCGGGCGTGAACTTCATGTCGATGACCTTGGCCAGACGCCCCCGCAGGAACTTGGTCAGCCGGTTGAGGCCCGCCACCACCTCGGCGGGACTGCCCGGGACGACCACGGTGCGCGACGGCGAGGACGCCTCGCGCTCGACCTGCGGCGCGATGCTGGCCCCCAGGGGCTCGACGAAGCAGATGGCGTGCTTGAGGTCGGCGCTCATCCGCACTTCGGAGATGGTCACCGAGATGCCCGCCAGGGCAGGATCGACCAGCTCTTCCTCGCGCAGGATGTCCACCAGGGCGTGGCGGATCAGCTCGCCGGCGCGCAGTTGCCGTTGCGACGGACCCACGGGTCCGCTCTTCTTGTTTTCGGAATGGCGCTTCATGGCGCGGTCGCCTCGATGCCCGGCCGGCGGATCGAACGCCGGATCGCGGGGAGAAATAGGAGGCGGGGTGTCTAGGCGCGTAGGACCCAAAAGTCCAGTGCGAGGACGGTCTTAGGTCCTATTGCCCTTCTTTGATCCGCTCATCCCGGCGAATGCCGGGACCCAGATGGAATGGCGGTGTGGCTGACGCCAAAAGCGTTTAGCGCTTCCAATCACCCTCTCCGCTATGGGATCTGGGTCCCGGCATTCGCCGGGATGAGCGGATAGAGTGGGACTGCCTCAGGCCCCTGTCCGCTCCCGGAAGAAGTCCAGCACCCGGCGGTGGACCTTCATGGTCTCGCCGTTCGGGTCGTCGCGGTTCAGGTGCAGGGTCAGCACGGAATGCGGCTGGCGGCCCGTGCCCGGGAGCGCCGAGGCGTCGGGAAGCGTGATGGTCTGGACCCGCGCGCCGAGCTCGCGCTCCAGGGTCTTGAAGCGGGCGCAGGGCACGATGTCGTCGCCTTCGAACCGCAGGGCCATCAGCGACAGATCCTCGGCCTCCATCCGCGCCTTCGCCGTCGCCAGTTCGGCCGGCGAGCAGTCCAGGGCCGCCGCGCGCTTCTTGCCCAACGGCAGCGAAGGTTGCGACAGCACCGGCGCCACCACCGACGGTTCGGTCATCATCGCCAAGGCGAAGCCGCCGGTGAAGCACATGCCCACCGCCCCCACGCCCTTGCCGCCGCACTCGGCGTGGACCTTGCGCGCCAGGGCCCGCAGCCAATCGACGATCGGGCTGGAACGATCGGCGGCCCATGCCGAGAACTCACGCCGCACGCACAGGGTCTTGGCGATCACCCCGATCGCGTAGCCCACCGAGACGGGTCGTCCCGGCTCGCCGAACAGGCTGGGGCAGAACACCGTCATGCCCTCGGCCGCCACGTCGCGGGCGAAGTCCAGCACGGCGGGATGCAGGCCGGGGATCTCATGGATGACGATCACCGCGGGCCCGGAGCCGACGCGGTAGACCGGCCGCGTCCATCGGCCGTCGTCGAACTCGAACTTCGTGAACCCCGCCAGCGCGTCGGTCATGCCCGCCCCCTGCCCTTTGGCGGAGCATGGCACGGGGCGAAGCCAGACCCCAAGGCTGTTGTCAGGTCCCTGCGCTAGTCGACGTTTAGGCGCCGTGCGTGGTCCTCGTCCTTCGACAGGCTCAGGATGAGGACCATTGGGCGGGCCGCGGCAGTAGAGATCCTCATCCTGAGCTTGTCGAAGGACGAGGATTTCGGCTCCGCGAGAGGCCGGGAAGCGCGTACCAGTCCCCTCGGATCACCGCTTCCTTCTTGGCCCGGCTCCAACCCTTGAGCCGACGCTCGGCGGCGATCGCGTCCACGATCAGGTCGAAGTGCTCGACCCAGACCACCTCGACGGGGCGACGCTTGTAGGTGAAGGCCTTGGGATCAAGCCCGGCATTGTGCTCCGAGGCGCGACCCTGCGGGTCGTCACCCCGGTGAGAGCCGACATAGTACATCCCGTCCGAGCATCTCAGTATGTAGCCCATGCGCCGTGCACGACCTCGTCCTTCGACAAGCTCAGGATGAGGTCGACCTTATATGCTGTCGCTTTGGTTGCAAGATGCTCGCCATTCTCCTCATCCTGAGCTTGTCGAAGGACGAGGAGAACGCACGGCATCTGAATATCGATACGGCCTAGCCCGGCCCGTTGCCGCCGGTCCAATCTTCCATCGGGTCGGGCAGCTTGCCGCCCGGCAGCTTCCACTCGCCCCGGTACGAGAAGTCCAGCGTGCCGCACAGCCGCGTGGGGCCCCCCTTGGGGTCGTCGCCGAACGCCTGGACCCGCAGGTCGTAGTGCACGGCCAACCGGCTGAAGCTCAGCCACAGGCGCTTGGCCCCCGGGCAGAAGGCGCGGATGTAGATCTTGCCCTGCTCGAACTTGGGATCGATCTCGTACAGCGCCGCGTCGGCGTCGACGCCGCTCATGCCCTTCAGCCCGCCGGGGCCCAGGTCCTTCTCGTGGCCGTCGACCAGGCGCCCCTGCACCGGCACGCCGGTGGCCAGCACCTTGATCACGCGGGTCCCGGTCAGCTTCTTGTCGAACAGCACCGTCAGGCCGGCCCCGGTCAGCCGCTTGGCGTCGGCCGAGATCGGGTCGTAGGAGTACATCTTGCGCTCGGCATGGGCCGTGCCCGCGGCGCCGGTCGCCAGGCACGCCAACGCCAGCCCGAGGGCGGCCTTCAGGCCGGTTTTTCGCATGGTCTTGCGCCCCGCCACCCTTGGCCTCAAAGCTTCAGGTGACGCTTGGCCGTTTCGGCGTCGAAGCCCGACAGCCGCCAGGTCCCACCTTCCAGCGTGAAGGTCAGCAGGCAGGGGCCGTCCTTGGTCTTGGCCGCGCAGACCTGGTCGGAGCCGATGTAGCGCAGGCCCGCCGCGATGCTGATGCGGTCGGGGATCGGCTTGTCGGGCGTGTAACCGTAATAGTTGGCCGCGTAGCGGAACGTCTCGGGGCGGACCAAGGCCTCGCCGGCGATGTCGGCGGCCGGGCCGGCCAGGGCGATCACCGCCGCCTGCCAGCCGCCGCCCATGTTCGCGTCGCGCGCCTTGCGCACCAGCTGGCTTTCGATCTCGGCCTTCAGGGCCGGGCGGTCGACGCGGGCGTCGAAGGCGGCGTGGTCGTTGTTGCGGATCGCCACCAGCAGGGCGTGGACGTCGCCGGCCGCGTCATAGCGGGTGGCCGTGGCGCAGGCCGACAGCGAGACGGCGGCGAGGCTGACGGCGAGAAGGGCTCGAATGCGCATCGCCTACGGTTAGGCCCGAATTCGGGCGATTTCCAGTCCGGCGAACCTCAGGCGGGCGTTGCGCCCCACGGGCCGGCTTGCTTGGCGACCAGCGCCGCGACCTCGCCGCTGCGCGCCTTGGCCTCCGGCGTCAGCTTGTCGAAGCAGGCGGCCAGGAAGGCGCGCTCCTGCTGGCGGTCGGCGAAGAGCCGGGTCGGCAGGAACCAGGCCTGGCCCGGGCCGATGAACAGCCAGGCCGCGTTGCCTGGCGCGATCTGCGAGAGGGCGGACCAGACCACCCGGGTCTCCGACGTCGTGCTGTCCAGAACGAACGCCGTGTCTTCGATCCGATAGGTTATCGGCGAACTCGCCGGCACGCCGCGCGCCATCCAGGCGTTGGGCGCCAGCGTGCGGGCGTAGCGGAACCACACGAACCAGCAGCCCGCCGTCCCCGCCAGGATCCCCACTATGCCAAAGCCCGGCGCCACCCAGTCGACCAGGGCCTGGGCGGTGGAGATGACGATCAGGAGTCCGACGACGAACCACCACTGGGCGAAGCGCTTGGCGCCGAACAGATGCTTGCGCAGCGGCGCGCAGGCCTTCTGGTTTTCGAAGATTCCGATTTCGCCCGCGATTTCCATGCACGCCCCCGAACGCAAGAAAGGCGCGGWCTGGCGTCCGCGCCTTTCTCTTTAAGCTGAAGCTTGATCGAACGCCTAGTCGAGCTGGCGCTTGATCTCCTCGACGGTGAAGCACTCGATGGTGTCGCCGACCTTGATGTCCTGGAAGCCCGCGAACATCATGCCGCACTCCTGGCCGGACGGGACCTCGTTGACCTCGTCCTTGAAGCGCTTGAGCGTCGCCAGGGTGCCCAGTTCCAGAACGACGATGTCGTTGCGGATGATCCGGACCTTGGCGCCCTTGCGGACCACGCCCTCGGTGACCTTACAGCCGGCGATCTTGCCGACCTTGGAGATGTCGAAGGCCTGCAGGACTTCGGCGTTGCCGAGGAAGGTTTCGCGCTGGATCGGGGCCAGCATGCCCGAGAGCACGCCTTTGATGTCGTCCAGCAGGTCGTAGATGATCGCGTAGTAGCGGATCTCGACGCCTTCGCGTTCAGCCAGAGCACGCGCTTGAGCGGAAGCACGGACGTTGAAGCCGATCAGCGGCGCGCCGGCGCCCTTGGCCAGCATCACGTCGCTTTCGCTGATCGCGCCGGCGCCCGACAGGATGATCCGCGCGCGGACCTCGTCGGTCGACATGGCGTCCAGCGAACCAATGATCGCCTCGGCCGAGCCCTGCACGTCGGCTTTGATGACCAGCGGCAGTTCGCGGTACTTCTTGTCCTGCAGCTTGGCCATCATGTCGGCCATGCTGGTGGCGCCCGCGCCGACCGGATGCATCGATTTCTCGCGCTTCAGGCGGATGCGGTACTCGGTCAGTTCGCGAGCCCGGGCCTCGTTCTCGACGACGGCGAAGCTGTCGCCCGGCGAGGGCACGCCGTCCAGGCCGAGGATCTCGACCGGGGTGGCGGGACCGGCTTCGGTCAGTTGCTCGTTGCGCTCGTTCAGCAGGGCGCGAACCCGGCCGAACTGGCTGCCGGCCACGACGATGTCGCCGCGCTTCAGCGTGCCGCGCTTGACCAGCACGGTCGAAACCGCGCCGCGACCCTTGTCCAGCTTGGCCTCGATCACCACGCCGTCGGCGGTGCGGTCGGGGTTGGCCTTCAGGTCCATGACCTCGGCCAGCAACAGGATGCGCTCGATCAGCTCGTCCAGGCCCTGGCCGGTCTTGGCCGAGACTTCGACGATCTGGGTGTCGCCGCCCAGGCTTTCGACCACGATCTCGTGCTGCAGCAGCTCGTTGACGACCCGCGTGGGATCGGCGCCGGGCTTGTCCATCTTGTTGACGGCCACGATGATCGGCACTTCAGCGGCCTTGGCGTGTTTGATCGCCTCGATCGTCTGCGGCATGACGCCGTCGTCGCCGGCCACCACCAGGATCACCAGATCGGTGATGTTGGCGCCGCGAGCCCGCATTTGCGAGAAGGCCGCGTGACCCGGGGTGTCGAGGAAGGTGACCTTCTGGCCATTTTCCAGACGCACCTGGTAGGCGCCGATGTGCTGGGTGATGCCGCCGTGCTCGCCGCCGGCCACGTCGGCCTTGCGCAGCGCGTCCAGCAGGCTGGTCTTGCCGTGGTCGACGTGACCCATGACGGTGACGACCGGGGGCCGGGGCTCCAGGTGATCGTCGACATCCTCGGCGCCGATGAAGCCTTCTTCGACGTCGGCTTCCGACACGCGGCGCACGGTGTGACCGAATTCGGTCGCCACCAGCTCGGCGGTGTCGTTGTCGATGACGTCGTTGATCTTCAGCATCACGCCCTGACGCATCAGGAACTTGATGATCTCGACACCGCGGACGGCCATCCGGTTGGACAGCTCCTGCACGGTGATGACGTCGGGAATGACCACTTCGCGGCTGACCTTGACCACGTCGGCGGGACCGCCGCGGCGCTTTTCCTTTTCGCGTTCACGGGCCCGGCGAACCGAGGCCAGCGAGCGCATGCGGTCGGCGGAATCTCCGTCGCCGGCCACGGTCTGGATGGTCAGGCGGCCTTCGCGGCGAACCGGGGCGCCCTTGGCGCGGCTGACGGCCTTGCCGGGGGCCGCGGCCTTGCGACGATCGTCATCCTCCTCGGGCTTGCGACCGATGTCGCTGCCGGGGCGGGGAGCCGAACGCGTGGCGCGCTGGATCTCGGGAGTGGCCGGAGCCGAGGCCGGGACGCCCGGACGGGCGCCGCGCGGACCGCCGGGACCCGGACGGGCGCCCGGCGCCGGGCGCGGGGCCAGGGCCGAATAGCGGACGGTCTGGGTCGGGCGGTCGCCTTGCGGACGGTCGCCCTGGGGACGATCGCCTTGCGGGCGGTCGCCTTGCGGACGGTCGTTGCGATAACCGCCGGCGCCCTCGGGACGGGGACCGCGCGGCGGGCCGCCGGCGTCCGGACGCGGGGTGCGCTGGTTGTACGGGCCGTCCTGGCGCGGTGCGCGCTGGTTGAACGACGGCCGGTCCGCGAAGTTCGGACGGTCGCCCTGCGGACGGTCGCCTTGCGGGCGATCACCCTGAGCGCCCGGACCCGGACGGTAGGTGGTGGTCGACGAACGGTCGTCGCGACGGTCGCGGCTGGGCTCGTAGGTGCGGGTCTGACCGGCGGCCGGGGCCGGAGCCGGACGCGGAGCCTCGGCGCGCACCGGCGGCGCGGCGGGAGCCGGAGCCTGGGGCGCGGGAGCCGCCGGAGCGGGGGTCGGGGCCTGAGCGACCGGCGCTTGCGCGACCGGAGCCGCCGGGGCGACCGGAGCGGGAGCGGCGGGCGCTTCCGGAGCCGGAGCCGGGGTCGCGGCGGCTTTGGCGGCAGCAGCGGCCTTGGCGGCGGCTTCGCGAGCCGCCGCGGCTTCCGATGCGGCGCGGGCCTCGGCGGCGCGACGATCGGCGGCCTGGCGTTCCTGCTGTTCGCGAGCGGCCTCGATGGCGCGCTGGCGGGCCACCATTTCGCTCTGCGACAGACCACCGGCCGAACCGCCACCACCGCCCCCTTGGGACGACTGCGGACGCGGCGCGTCTTGACGGCGCTCGGCCGAGGACGGCGCGGCGAGATTGCCGGCCGGCGGCACGTGCGGACGCACGCGCTTGGTTTCAACCACCACCGTCTTGGTGCGGCCGTGGCTGAAGCTCTGCTTCACGACGCCGGCGCTGACAGACCCTTGACGGGGCTTCAGCGTGATGGGCGCTCGCCCGCCGGGGTTGGAACCAGGCCGACCGTTATCGTTCTCGTCGCTCATGCGCTCGCTTGTACTTCCGCCGGCGGGGGCCGGCCAAAAACGTTTGATCCATGTGAGAAAGGGGCCTGGACGTACTTCCCAAAGGAAGCGCGTTTCCCGACCCTTCGCTCAGGAGCGGATCACGCTCCTCATTTCAAGTTCCAGACCCCTGTCACCGACGAATGGAAGCCATTCGTCGAGGCCAGGGCCCTAGGGCTCCTCGCGCCAACTCGCCGACCAACTCGAGGGAAGGAGTGGGCGGAAGCCTGATAACCGCTCGACGTCCAAAGTCCAGCGATCAGTGCCGCGCCCGGCAAGGAGCGCCGTGTGTATCACATTCTCCCCGCCCAAGGCCAAACCCAATTCGTCCGAGCTGAACATCCCGCAGATTTTGGGACTGTTCGGGGCCTTGTGGACCGCGGTGAGAATCTTTCGGCGACCGTCAGCGGCGCCGTCGGACGCCTCGATCAACCAAGCGGTCTGCCCCGAAGCCAAAGCCGAGGAGACCTTTTCGAAGCCTGAGATAATCGTTCCGCCGCGCCGTGCAAGTCCCAGTCCGTCCAGAACACGCTTGGACAGCAGCCGTTCCACCTGATCGGCCAGATCGGCCGGGGCGGTCAGCTTGGTCTTGGCCGAGCGCGAGAACAGGCCCTTCTTGGCGGCGGCGTTCACCGCCTCGCGGGTGGCGTCCACCCACATGCCGCGGCCCGGCAGCTTGCGCGCCACGTCCGGGACCACCGTCCCGTCGGGCCCGGCCACGAACCGCACCAGGCGCGCCTCGTCCGTCGCCTCGCCCAGGACGATGTCCTTGCGCAGGCGATTGGCTTCGGCGTGGGTCTTGGCCACGGGGGTATGGGGCGCGTCGGCGTCGGTCATGGGGCTCGAAAGGCGCCGGGCCTCCCACTTGCGTGAGAGGCCCGGGTCCCGGATCAGTCTTCCTTGGTTTCTTCGGCCGGTTCGTCTTCGGCGACCTCTTCCGAGGCCTCCTCGGAGGCTTCGGCCGGCTCCTCGCCCGCCTCTTCCTCGAACTCGACTTCCTCTTCGACATATTCCGGTTCGGGCGGAGCCTCGACCCAGCCCATGACGACGCGGGCGCGCATGATCAGCGCTTCAGCGTCTTCCGGCGACAGGTTGAAGGTGTCCAGGATGCCGGCTTCGCGCACGCGCTCGCCGTCCTTGGTCTCGAACCAGCCGCGCAGATCGTCGGGGATCAGGCCGGCCAGGTCCTCGACCGACTTCACGTCGCCTTCGCCCAGGGCCACGGCCACGGGCAGGGTGACGCCTTCGATGTCGAGCAGGCTGTCCTCGACGCCCAGCTCGACGCGCTTGGCGTCCAGGGCGGCGGCTTCCTTTTCCAGGAACTCGCGGGCGCGGGTCTGCAGTTCGTCGGCGGTCTCGTCGTCGAAGCCCTCGATGGCCGCGATCTCGTGCGGCTCGACATAGGCGACGTCCTCGACGGCCGTGAAGCCTTCGGTGACCAGCAGCTGGGCGATGACCTCGTCGACGTCCAGGGCTTCCTGGAACAGGGCGGTGGCCTCGGCGAACTGCTTCTGACGGCGCTCGCTCTCCTGGGTTTCCGTCATGATGTCGATCTGCCAGCCGGTCAGCTGCGAGGCCAGACGGACGTTCTGGCCGCGACGGCCGATGGCCAGCGACAGCTGCTCGTCCGGCACCACCACTTCGACGCGCTCGTCTTCCTCGTCCATGACGACCTTGGAGACTTCGGCGGGAGCCAGGCCGTTGACGATGAAGGTCGCCTCGTCCTCGGACCACTGGATGATGTCGATCTTCTCGCCCTGCAGCTCGGCCACCACGGCCTGCACGCGCGAGCCGCGCATGCCGACGCAGGCGCCGACCGGGTCGATGCTGCTGTCGTTGGAGATCACGGCCATCTTGGCGCGCGAGCCCGGGTCGCGGGCCACGGCGCGGATCTCGATGACGCCGTCGTAGACTTCCGGCACTTCCTGCGCGAACAGCTTGGCCATGAAGCCGCCGTGGGCGCGCGACAGCATGATCTGCGGGCCCTTGGTCTCGCGGCGGACGTCGTAGATGTAGGCGCGGATGCGGTCGCCGACGTTGAAGTTCTCGCGCGGGATCGACTGGTCGCGGCGCATGATGCCTTCGCCGCGGCCCAGGTCGACGATGACGTTGCCGTATTCGACGCGCTTGACGCTGCCGTTGACGATCTCGCCGGCGCGATCCTTGTACTCGTCGTACTGGCGCTCGCGCTCGGCTTCGCGGACCTTATGCATGACGACCTGGCGGGCCATCTGGGTCTGGACGCGGCCGATCTCGAACGGCGGCAGGCTTTCCTCGTAGATCTTGCCGACCTCGGCGTCGCGCCAGGTGCGCTTGGCCGACGACAGCTGGACCTTGCCGATCTCGCCTTCCAGCTCGAAGTCGTCCGGCACGACCTCGATCACCCGCTTCTGGGTGGTCTCGCCGGTGCGCGGGTCGATCTTGACGCGGATGTCGTGCTCGGCGCCGTAGCGGGCGCGGGCGGCCTTCTGCAGCGCGTCCTCGATCGCCTCGATGACGACTTCCTTCTCGATGCCTTTTTCACGCGCGACCGCGTCGGCGATCTGCAGCAGCTCGAGGCGGTTGGCGGAGATGCCGATAGCCATGGTCAGTCCTCTTCACTTTCGGACAGGTCAATGTCGCTGTCGGCGTCGCCGCCGATGTCTTGAATGTCAGCGTCGCTTCCGACGCGGGCGGCGCGCTGGTCGGCGCCCCGCTTCATCAGTTGATCGGTGAGCACCAGCTTGGCGTCGATGATCCATTCGAACGGGAAATAGACGGTGGTGTCGTCCTCGCCCTCGATGTTCAGGCCTACCTGGCCGTCCTCGACGCCGGCCAGCTCGCCCTTGAAGCGCTTGCGGCCCTCGGCGACACGGTCCAGCTCGATGCGAATCTCGAGGCCCGCATAGGTGTCGAAGTCCTTCAGCCGCGTCAGCGGGCGGTCGACGCCCGGGCTGGAGACTTCCAGGGTGTATTCGCCGCTGATCGGGTCGGCGGCGTCCATGATCTCGGAAATGGCGCGCGACAGCTTGGCGCAATCCTCGACGTTCATGTCTCCATCCGGCCGTTCGGCCATGATCTGGAGGCGACGCTGCTCGGCCCCGCCCATCAGGCGCAGGCGGACGATCTCGTAGCCGACGGACTCGGCGACGGGATCCAGCAACTCGACCAGACCGATATCTTCCTGCGTCTTCCCGCGCACGGTTCTCTCAACTCACTGGGCCGACGCGCGCCGGCTAAAAGCCAAGCTGGCGAGCGGCCAAAGAAAAAGCGGCAGCCTTTCGGGCCGCCGCTCGAAAGCGCTATCAGCGCTGACGGACGATGTGGGAGCTATATAGCGCGATGTTCGGACGGTTGGAAGACCTTAGTCGCGACCCGCCGTCAGGAGGGTTTGGACGCGCGCGACCCCGCCCCAGGGCTCGCACATCTGGGAAATCCGCTCCACCCGACCGCGCCAACGGATTTCCAGGTCGGTCGATGGCGGATCCAGGCACTGATCCTGGCCCGAGGGCGCCGGCGTCTCGGCCAGCGTGGCGGGATCGTCGAGCAGGGCCTCCAGCGCCGCGCCCTCCCGGGCGTCGAGGCGCCAATGGCGCTCGTTCGTCGTGAAGAAGCTTGTCACGCGCGACACCGTCCAACGGCCCCTGCCGTCGCGGCGCGCCACCAGGCTCGTCATGCCGCCGCCCGAGAGCAAACCCTCGCCGAGGATCCGCACCTGTCCCTCCGCGCTGCTCGCCGGCAGGCCCGCCCGAGCCCGGACCTTAACGTGCCAATCCCCAACCTGCGACCAGGCGGCAGCGGGCGCCGCGGCGGCGAGCAGCAGGAGCAGCAGGGGGCGAGCGAGCGTCATGGCGCAGCCTAGAAGGCGAGCTTGACCGCATCAAGCCGCGACGGGGCCTTCCGCATCGCAGCAATTGTAGCCTATAAGCGCCCCCGCGCAGGCTCGCCTCCCCGCGGGACCTTTCCCAAAACGAAGAGTCACAATGGACCTCTCAAAGATCGCCGTCGGCGCCAACCCGCCGTACGACCTGAACGCCGTCATCGAGATCCCGCAAGGCGGCGAACCGGTGAAGTACGAGATCGACAAGGCCAGCGGCGCGCTGATGGTCGACCGCTTTCTGCACACCGCGATGTTCTATCCCGCCAACTACGGCTTCATCCCCCACACCCTGGCCGACGACGGCGACCCGGCCGACATCATGGTGGTGGGCCCGACCCCGGTGGTGCCCGGCGCGATCATCCGCTGCCGCCCGATCGGCGCCCTGATGATGGTCGACGAGGCGGGTTCGGACGAAAAGATCCTGGCCGTGCCGGTCGACAAGCTGCACCCGTTCTACACCGGCGTCTCCAGCTGGCGTGACCTGCCGGTCATCCTGACCGAGCAGATCGCTCACTTCTTCCAGCACTACAAGGACCTGGAAAAGGGCAAGTCGACCAAGATCACCGGCTGGGCCGATCCGGAGGAAACCGCCGAGATCATCCGCGCGGCGATCAAGCGCCACGACGAGAGCTACTGAGTTCCACGATCACCACGTGATCCTGAAAGGGGAGCTCGCCGGACGGCGGGCTCCCCTTTTTCATGCTCTGAACATTGGAGCGCGACGAACGCCGAAACCGGCGCCCACTTTCGGCTGTCACGCTCTAGCCCGCGCAGGTCTTCGCCAGCCAGACGGCCAGCAACGCCACCATGATCACGTCGACGCCCGCCGTGACCGCGGCGAAACCCTTCAGGAACCGCTTCCGGTGCGCGACCAGCGCGCCGACGTAGAAGAGCTTGCTGGCGATGGCCGCGCCGGCCGCCAGGGTCCGCGTCTCGGGATGGAAGGCCGCCCACAGCAGCATCGTCCCGACCAGGGCGATCAGGAATCCCCAGCCCCGCACCACCAGGTCGACCAGCGGCCCTTCCAGGGTCTCGCCATAGGTGGACTTCAACGACCGCGTCGGCGCGATCGCGAACTGCAGCATGGTGATCGTCAGCAGGCCGCTGACGATCAGGACGATGTGGATGTTGTCGATGAGCCAGGTCATGGCCGCCTCCCCGCGCCCGTCGGACGCGGGCCGGCGGCCAGCCTAGCACGGGTCGCGTCTAGGCCCTGACGAAGTCCAGGAACACCGGCGCGCAGTCGCCCAGCTTCTTTTCCTCGTAGCGCGTGGTCACGTGGTCGGCCGGCGCGGCGTTGCGGTCGGCGTCAGGCTCGGCGAAGCGGAAGGCCGGATCGGCCAGCACCCGCTCGACCGTCCACTCGGCGTAGTCGGCCCAGTCGGTGGCGAAGCGGAAGGCCGCCCCCGGCTTCAGCACCCGCGCCAGTTCGGTCACGAAGGCCGGCTGGATCAGGCGGCGCTTGTTGTGGCGGGCCTTGTGCCAGGGGTCGGGGAACATGATGAAAAGCCGGTCGACCGAGGCGTCGGGCAGCCAGCCGACCACGTCGCGGGCGTCGCCCTCGTGGATGCGGACGTTCTTGAGCGCCTGCTCCTCGACGTGACGCACGGCGCTGGCCACGCCGTTGACGAAGGGCTCGGCGCCGATCACCAGCACGTCGGGACGCTTGCCGGCCTGGGCTGCCATGTGCTCGCCGCCGCCGAAGCCGATCTCCAGCCAGACTTCGATCGCTTCCGGCATCAGGTCGCGCGGCTGGAAGGGCGCGGTCGGCACGGCGATCTCGGGCAGCAGACTGTCGAGCAGGGCCTGCTGGCGCGGCTTCACCGGCCGCGACTTCAGGCGGCCGAACGAGCGCAGAGGCCCGTGGGGCTGTTGGGGATTGGTCATGGGCGGGTGTTTACCGGGCATATCGACAGGAGGCTAGCTGAGCCGCCGTGCGTCCTTCGAGGCCCGCTGCGCGGGCGCCTCAGGATGAGGAATTCAGAAGCGCGCAAACGTCCTCATCCTGAGGTGCGAGGCGCAGCCAAGCCTCGAAGGACGCAAGGCCTCAACGAGAGCGGGCCCCGATCGGATGATCGAGGCCCGCTGCGATAGTTCTGGAGGGGGTGAGGCTTACGCCAGGCCCTTCAGCTCCGACACCAGATCGGTCTTCTCCCACGAGAAGCCGCCTTCATTGTCCGGCGTGCGGCCGAAGTGGCCGTAGGCGGCGGTGCGGGCGTAGATCGGCTTGTTCAGCTGCAGGTGCTCGCGGATCGAGCGTGGGGTGGCGCCGCCGATCAGCTGCGGCAGCAGCTTTTCCAGGGCTTCCGGATCGACCTTGCCGGTGCCGTGCAGGTCGACGTGGAACGACACGGGCCGAGCCACGCCGATGGCGTAGGCGATCTGGATGGTGCAGCGCTCGGCCAGGCCGGCGGCCACGACGTTCTTGGCCAGGTAACGGCAGGCATAGGCGGCCGAACGGTCGACCTTGGTCGGGTCCTTGCCCGAGAACGCGCCGCCGCCGTGCGGGGCGGCGCCGCCGTAGGTGTCGACGATGATCTTGCGGCCGGTCACGCCGGCGTCGCCGTCCGGACCGCCGATTTCGAAGCGGCCGGTCGGGTTGATCAGCCACTGGGTCTTCTTGGTGATCAGGCCTTCCGGGAAGATCGGCAGGATGTGCGGCTTGATCAGCTCGAGCACGCGCTTGGAGGTCGGCGACTTGCCGTCGATCTTCTTCTTGTGCTGGTGCGAGACGACGATCGAGACGACGCGGACCGGCTTGCCGCTGCCGTCGTATTCCAGGGTCACCTGGCTCTTGGCGTCGGGCTCCAGCTCATGCAGCTCGCCCGAGTGGCGCAGCTGGGCCAGGCGGCTGAGGATGTTGTGGCTGTATTGCAGGGTGGCCGGCATCAGCTCCGGGGTCTCGGTGCTGGCGTAGCCGAACATGATGCCCTGGTCGCCGGCGCCTTCGTCCTTCTTGTCCGAAGCGTCCACGCCCTGGGCGATGTGGGCCGACTGGCCGTGCAGGTAGCAGGCGTACTTGGCCTTCTCCCAGTGGAAGCCCTTCTGCTCGTACCCGATGTCCTTGATCGCGGCCCTAACCTTGGGCTCCAGCGACTTGATGATGTCCTTGGTCAGCTGCTTGTTGGCGGCCTTGTCGCCGCCCGGCTTGCCGGCCCGCACTTCGCCCGCCAGGACGATGCGGTTGGTGGTGACCAGGGTTTCACAGGCGACGCGCGCTTCGGGGTCGGCGGTCAGGAACGCGTCGACGACGGTGTCGCTGATCCGGTCGGCGACCTTGTCCGGATGGCCTTCGGAAACGCTTTCACTGGTGAAGATGTAGGAAGAACGGCTCAAGGGTCTGCTCCGGACATGACATCGCCCGCACAGGCGGTCTGCCCGAGGGACGAGCGGAACATATAAAGATATGTTTATGTCCGCAAGTCGCCCCGGCTGGCTTCCGCCGGTTCAGACCCCAGATCGGGCCTGAATCAGGCCCAAATCAGTCTTGAGGCTCTTCCTCGATCATGTCCTCGGCCATAGAGCGGACGAGATCCAGGATGCGCCGGCGCACGCGGGACTTGCCGATGCGCGGGAACAGCGCGGCCAGTTCCAGACCTTCCGGGGTCATCAGGAAGTCGTGCACGAACTGCTCCGAACCGTTTTCCTCGAAGCCCTCGAGGTCGGTCGGGTCGGCCAGGCCTTCGAAGAAGTAGGACACCGACGACTGCAGGCTCTTGGCGATCTCGTACAGCTTGGAAGCGCTGACGCGGTTGGCGCCGCGCTCGTACTTCTGCACCTGCTGAAAGGTCAGGCCCAGATCGTCTGCCAGACGCTCCTGACTGACGCCGAGGATCTTGCGGCGCATGCGGATCCGGGCGCCGACGTGCAGGTCGACCGGATTGGGGGAGCGTTCTTCAGGAATCGTGTTCATGCCGTTTCAATCACTGGGGGAGGAAGCCACGGGTATCTGGAAGCTTGTCTGTTTCAGTTTAGAACTTTTTCCAAGCCTCGACCTCCTGGAAGGCGAATCGCGGCGACGAATGAAACCAAAAGCAGCAATCCGAACGGCCAGTGCCCAAGCTTGGTGAACAAGGTCGGTGAACCAACGTCACTAACCTTACCGTCGATCACCCCTGATTCGCCAAGTTTCAAGCGGGCGCCGGGCAAAATTCTTCCCCGCGCGTCGATCAGGGCGGAAACACCGGTGGGCGTGGCCCGGATGATCGGCGTGCCCGTCTCGATCGCGCGGTAGCTGGCCAGGTTCAGGTGCTGCAACGGTCCCGAGGTCACGCCGAACCAGGCGTCGTTCGAGACATTGACGATGGCGCGCACCCCGGGGACCGGCTTGGCCAGGCGCGGGAACAGGCTTTCGTAGCAGATCAGCGGCTGGACCAGCAGGTCGGGCGCCACGCGCAGCGGCCGGGGCTCCGGTCCGGTGGCGAAGCCGTCGCCCAGATGAGCCATGCTCTTGACGCCCAGCCGGGTCATCAGGGCGTCGGCGGGCAGGTATTCCCCGAACGGCACCAGTCGGTGCTTGTCATAGATCCCGACCACCTCGACGTCGTCGGCCGTGCGGCGCAGGGCGACCAGGCTGTTGTAGTAGACCGGCTTGTCGGGCGTACCCTCGTAGCGATAGCCGCCGATCAGCATCAGCTGGCCCGGCTGCAGGGCGTCGACGATCGCCTGCCGCACCCAGCTGCCGGGGACCATGTAGTCATTGATGGCCAGCGGCAGGGCGCCTTCGGGCCAGACGACGATGTCGGCGGGCTTGCCGGCATAGGGCCTGGCGGTCAGCGAGACATAGGCCTGGACGATCTGGGCGAAGCGGGCGGCGTCCCACTTGGATTCCTGCGGGATGTCGGCCTGGACGATGCGGACGGTCGGGGCGTCGGGACCGCTGGCGGCGGCCGGCGGAACCAGGGCGCCGCCGACATAGAGCGCGGCCAGGGCGGCGGCGGCGGCTCCGACGGCGATCCGCCCGCGTCGGCCGTCCCACCACACCGCCGGGGCGGCGGCGATGGCCAGGGTGATCCAGGTCAGGCCGTAGGCGCCGACCAGGGCGGCGGTCTGCGACACGGCCGAGCCGGCCCGCCAGGTCTCGCCCGGCAGGTTCCAGGGAAAGCCGGTCAGGATGTGGCCGCGCGTCCACTCCAGGGCCGCGAAGGCCCCGGCGAACACCAGCAGCCGCCGAACACCGATCGGACGGATCAGGCGGTAGAGCACCGCCGCCAGGCCCCAGAACAGCGCCATGCCGGCGGCCATGGCGCCCACCGCGAACGGGGCCATCCAGCCCTGGTTGGCGGCGTCGACCATGAAGGCCTCGGCGATCCACCAGGTGGAGAGGCCGAAATAGGAGAGCCCCGTCAGCCAGCCGCGGAAGAAGGCCGAGCGCAGGGGCCGGGGTCCGTCGACGGCGTCCAGCAGCCACAGCAGCGCCGCATAGCCCAGCAGCCCCGGCAGGATGCCGAACGGCGGGTGGGCCAGGGCGGCGGCCAGACCGGCCGCCAACGCCAGGCCCCGGGCCCGCCACGGCGTCAATTTCGGCAGGGCCGGCAGGTTCACGAAGCGGCCACGCGGCCGGGCGCGACGATCGGCTCGGCCACGGCCGCGGGGCGCACCCGGACCCGCCGCACCCGACGCGGATCGGCCTCGACGACCTCCAGGTCGAAGCCGGCGGGGTGGGCGATCACCTCGCCCCGCTGCGGCACCCGGCCAGCCAGGGCCACGACGAGGCCGGCGACGGTGTCGATGTCCTCTTCCATGTCCGGCGGGGCCAGATCGGTGTCGAGGGCGGCTTCCAGGTCTTCCAGCGGCGCGCGGGCGTCGACCTCGAACAGGCCGCCGGGACGCGCGACGATGTTGGAGACCTGGGCGTCGTCGTGCTCGTCGTCGATCTCGCCGACCACCGCCTCGATCAGGTCTTCCATGGTCACCAGGCCGTCGGTGCCGCCGAATTCGTCGATGACCAGGGCCATGTGGATGCGGCTGGTGCGCATGCGCAGCAGCAGGTCGGCGGCCCGCATCGAGGCCGGCACGTACAGCGCCTCGCGCCGCAGCCGATGCAGGATCTGGTCGGTCGGGCTCGGCCGCTTGTCGTCATTGGCCAGCAGGCGGAACACGTCCTTGACGTGGACCACGCCCACCGGGTCGTCCAGCGTCTCGCGATAGATCGGCATCCGCGAATGCTCGGCCTCGGTGAACTGGGCCACAACCGCCTCGAACGGCGCGCCCACCTCGACGGCCACGATGTCGGCGCGCGGGGTCATCACGTCGGCCACCCGCAGGGTCTGGAAGGCCTCGGCCTGGTCGACCATGTCGACCTCGTGGACCAGGGCCGGATCGGCCTGACGCGAGGTCTCAGCCAAGCCTGGCACGCCACGGCCAGCCAGGTCCTTGCGCATCTTTCGGAAGAACGCCCGCACGCCACGGCTCAAGCGAGCCGAACCGGCGGGCGGGGAACTCTGGTCGTCGCTGGGCATGCCCTGGCTTGGTTATCCCTCTGGGGACGCGGGTTCGGCGTAGGGGTCCGGAATGTCCAAGCCCGCGAGGATCTCGCGCTCGAACGCTTCCATGGCCTCGGCCTCGGCGTCGTCCTGATGGTCGTATCCTAAGAGATGAAGCACCCCATGCGCCACCAGATGTTGCAAATGGTGCGCAAGCGGCTTGCCCTGCTCGATCGCTTCGCGTTGGCAGACGCCGAAAGCCAGGGCGATGTCGCCGATCTGGTCTTCCGGGTTGGGGGGCGAGGGGAAGGACAGGACGTTGGTCGCGTAGTTCTTCTGGCGGAAGTCGCGGTTCAGCGCCTGGACGCTGTCGTCGTCGGCCAGCAGGATGACGATGCCGTTGCCCTCGATGTCCTCGTGGGCGTCCAGCACCGCCTGGGCGGCGCGCCAGACCAGGGCCTCGACCTCGGGCTCGGCCTTGGTCCAGGCCTCGTCCTCGATCTCGATGTCTACCGTAATCATGAGTGCGCGATCGTCATCTAGCGCGTCGTCGTCTGCAGGGCGTCGGCGTCGTAGGCCTTGACGATCCGCTCGACCAGCGGGTGGCGCACCACGTCGGCCGAGGTGAAGCGCGACACCGCCACGCCCTCGACGCCTTCCAGGATCGACACCGCGTGGGCCAGGCCGGAATCGCGGGGGTTCAGCAGGTCGACCTGGGTCGGATCGCCGGTCACCACCATCCGCGCGCCCTCGCCCAGGCGGGTCAGGACCATCTTCATCTGCAGGCGCGAGCAGTTCTGGGCCTCGTCGACGATGACGAACGCGTGGGCCAGGGTGCGGCCGCGCATGAAGGCGATCGGGGCGACCTCGATCTCCAGCTTCTCGCGACGCCGGCGCAGCTGGTCGGCGCCCATGATGTCGGTCAGGGCCTCCCAGACCGGGGCCATGTAGGGATCGACCTTCTCGTTCAGGTCGCCCGGCAGGAAGCCGAGCTTCTCGCCGGCCTCGACGGCGGGGCGGGTGACGATCAGGCGATCGACCTCGCCGCGCAGCAGCATGCCCGCGCCCTGGGCCACGGCCAGGAAGGTCTTGCCGGTGCCGGCCGGTCCCAGGCCAAAGCACAGCGGATGGCTGGCCATGGCCTCCATGTACTTGGCCTGGCCCTTGGTCTTGGGCGAGACCGAGCCCTTGCGCACGGCGCGCGGCGAGGCCTGGCCGGCGGCGCTGTGGGCGTCGCCCACGGCCACCCGCACGTCGGCCTCGACCACCTCGTCGTCGGCGTCGGCCCGGTGGGCCAGGGCCTGGATCGCCCGCTTGGCGCTGGAACGCGCCTTGACGTCGCCGGTGATCGTCACCCCGCCGCCCGGGGTCTCGATGAGCACCTTGAAGGCGTCCTCGATCAGGGCGGCGTGACGGCCGTTCGGGCCGGAAACGGCGCGGACGGCGGTGTCGGACAGGGGCAGGAACTCAGGCGTACGGCTCAAGCGGGCTCCGGGAGAGGTTGGTTTTCGAGCACGCCGCCCAGGCTCATCTTGGCCGACGACTCGATGCGGACGGGAACGATCTGGCCCAGCAGGCTGTCAGGGCCCACCGCGTGCACCGCCTGAAGATAGGGACTGCGGCCGACGATTTGACCGGGGTTGCGGCCTTTTTTCTCGAACAGCACCGGCATGACCTTGCCGACCTGCAGCGCGTTGAACGCCTTCTGCTGCTCGTCCAGCAGGGCGTTGAGGCGATCCAGGCGCTCGGCCTTGACCGCGTCGTCCACCTGGCCGGGCATGGCCGAGGCCGGCGTGCCGGGGCGGCGCGAGTACTTGAACGAGAAGGCCGAGGCGAAGCCGACCTCGCGGACCAGCTCCAGGGTCTTCTCGAAATCGCCGTCGCGCTCGCCGGGGAAGCCGACGATGAAATCGCCGCTCATGGCGACGTCGGGCCGCGCGGCGCGGATCTTCTCGATCAGCCGCACATAGCTCTCGGCCGTGTGGTCGCGGTTCATGGCCTTGAGGATCTTGTCCGACCCGGCCTGCACCGGCAGGTGCAGATAGGGCATCAGCTCGGGCAGCTCGCCGTGCGCCTCGATCAGATCGTCGCCCATGTCGCGCGGGTGGCTCGTGGTGTAGCGGATGCGGTCCAGGCCCGGGATCTTGGCCAGCCGGCGAACCAGCTTGGCCAGGGTGTAGCCGCCGCCGTCATAGGCGTTGACGTTCTGGCCCAGCAGGGTGACCTCGCGCACGCCCTGGTCGGCCAGGCGCTTGGCCTCGTCCTCGATGGCTTCCGGCGGCCGCGACCACTCCCCGCCCCGGGTGTAGGGCACCACGCAGAAGGTGCAGAACTTGTCGCAGCCCTCCTGCACGGTCAGGAAGGCGGTGACGCCGTTGACCTGGCGCTCGGCCGGCAGGGCGTCGAACTTCTCGTCGGCGGCGAAGTCGGCGGAGAGGCGCTCGCCGGTCGCCCGGTGGGCGCGGGCGATCAGCTCGGGCAGCTGGTGATAGGCCTGGGGCCCGACGACGAGATCGACCGCCGGCTGGCGATGCATGATCTCCTTGCCCTCGGCCTGGGCCACGCAGCCGGCCACGGCGATGGTCATCTTGCCGCCGGCCTCGGCCTTGCGGTTCTTCATCTGCTTGATGTAGCCGAGCTCGGAATAGACCTTCTCGGTGGCCTTCTCGCGGATGTGGCAGGTGTTGAGCACCACCAGATCGGCGCCTTCCGCCTCTTCGACAACGCGATAGCCCAGCGGACGCAGGACATCGGCCATGCGCTCGCTGTCATAGACGTTCATCTGACAGCCGTAGGTCTTGATATAGAGGCGCTTTTGCGGGGTCTCGCTCATGCGGGCGTTATGAGCGCGAGGGGACGATCCTGCAAGGACGTGGGCGCCACACCCCTGCCCCCTCCGGGCCTTCGGCCCTCCTCCCCATAGGGGGAAGAGGACGCGCATTGTCCTCCGCCCCCTATGGGGGCGGACAGGCGGCGAAGCCGCCAGGTGGGGGCAAGTGCGAGGACTAGTCCTCCAGCGGAACGCCGTACAGCTCCAGCCGGTGGTCCACCAGCTTGTAGCCCAGCTTGCGGGCGATGGCGTTCTGCAGGGCCTCGATCTCCTCGTCCACGAACTCGACGACCTTGCCGGTCTTCATGTCGATCAGGTGGTCGTGGTGGTGATCGGGCGTCTCTTCGTAGCGCGAGCGGCCGTCACGGAAGTCGTGGCGCTCGATGATGCCGCTCTCCTCGAACAGGCGAACCGTCCGATAGACCGTGGCGATCGAGATGTGCGGGTCCACGGCGTGGGCGCGACGGTGCAGCTCCTCGACGTCCGGATGGTCGGTGGCCGCCGACAGCACGCGGGCGATGACCCGACGCTGGTCGGTCATGCGCATGCCCTTTTCGATGCAGAGCTTTTCGAGGCGATCCACGGCGGCGTCTCCGGAAAGATGAACCCAAACGACAGTCGGGGGCGAGATTCGCGGGCAAGATAGGGGCTCAGCCGCTAGCTGTTAAGCACCCGACGCATCACCACCGCGTCCTTGGCCCCATCGGGATGGGGATAATAGCCTTTTCTCAGGCCGACGCGCTCAAAACCGGTGGCCTCGTAGAGCTTTATCGCCGCCAGATTATCGGCCGCGACCTCCAGGAACATCTCGAAGGCGGCGGCCTCCCTGGCGATTCCGGCGGCCATCTCGACCAGGGCCGCGCCCCAGCCGCGACGGCGGGCGGCGGGATCGACCGCGACGGTCAGGATCTCGGCCTCGCCGGCGACCGCGCGGCACAGGATGAAGCCCTTTGCCTCCCCTGGGGCCTCCTCCGGATCGCCCGCCTCGCCCAGCACGGCGAAAGCGCCCGGGCCCTTGAGCAGGGTCTCGAACTCCTCGGCGGACCAGGGCCGGTCGAAGGCCCGGTCATGCAGGTCGGCCAGGGTGAAGCAGGCTTCCAGCCCGACGGGACGCAGGATCATGCGGCGGGCGCCACGGCATAGGGCGCGCGCAGATAGAGCGGCCGGGGCGAATGACTAGGGGCCGGTCTCGCGGCGGCCAGGCGGGCGACAGCGACCGGATCGGCATAGGCCGGGGTCAGCACGGCGGCGTCGGGCAGGACGTCGGCGATCAGCGGCGCGCCCGAGCCGACCAGGGTGGCCGGTCCGCCCGAATAGAGCTCGGCCAGGCGCGCGGCGGCGACCCCGACCTCCAGGGCGTCGGGAGCCATCAGGGCCTTTCCGCCGTCGAAGACCTGCAGATAGACCTGGCCCATCTTGGCGTCGAGCACGCCGGCCATGAGGCCCTTGGCCTCGAACGAAGCGGCCAAGGCCTCCAGGGTGTTGACCCCCACGCAGGGGATCGACAGGGCCGTGGCCAGGCCCTTGGCGAACGACAGCCCCACCCGCAGGCCGGTGAACGAGCCGGGACCGACCGTGACGGCGATGCGGGTCAGGTCGGCGAACTTCACCCCGGCCTCGGCCGCGACTTCACGGGCCAGGACGGCGATGCGCTCCTGGTGGCCGCGGGTCATCGGCTCGCTGCGGGCGGCGCGGACCGTGTCGCCGTCCAGGATCGCGACCGAGCTGGCGGCCAGGCAGGTGTCGATGGACAGGATCATTGGCTCGGAGCCCCGCCGCGCCAGAGGAACTCACGCAGGACGGCCTTCTCGCGCAGCACCGCTTCAGGCGGCATGGCGCCCTGGGTCCAACCTGGGACGCCGAACACGTAGCGCAGGACCGGCTCGCCGGGCTGGGTGCAGATCACGGCGTGGACGTCGCGGTCCTTGCCCATCCAGCAGCGCGGATAGTCCATGTCGGCGTCGGCCCATTTCATCATCAGGGTCTCGCCGCGCGGTCCCTTCGGCGTTCCGCCGGTGACGCGAACGTCGCCGACCGTGACCGTGCCGGGGTTGCCCTGGATCTCGATCACGCCGCCGTCCTGCTCGACGGTGATGATCGGCGTCGGTTCGCCCTCGCCCTGATGCAGGAAGGCGGACTTCACCTCGGCCTTTGGAAACCGGGGCTTGATGGCGTCCAGCGAGAACTCGGTCTGGGCCATGACCGGGCCGACCGAGAACTCGTCCAGGGTCAACGGGCCGCCCAGATAGGGCGTGAAGCGATCGACCCCGCCGTCGGCGGCCTGCCGCTCGGCCAGGACCGGCGCCGGCGAGGCGGCGGGCGCGCTCTTCGGCTTGTCGGCGGGGCCGCAGGCGGCCAGAGCCAGCAAAGGCCCGACCAGGATCAAGAAGCGGAACATCGGATCAGGCCGCGCCGACCGCCGCCTGCTCGGCCGGACGCCAGACGAATTCGTTGAGCTGGCCCTTGGCCTTCAGGACGTCGACCGGCGGCAGGCCGCCCTGGGTCCAGCCCGGCACGCCGAACACGTAGGACACGGTCGGGGCCTCGGGCCGCACGCAGACGGTCTGGTTGACGATGCGGCCCTCGCCGGCCCGGCACTGGGCGATGTCGAAGCCGAGATCGGCCCACTTTCCGAGCAAGGCTTCGCCCTTGGGGCCCTCGACCGGACCGCCGGCCAGGCGGATCTCGCCGATGCCGCCCTCGACGCCCTTGCCGATCTCCAGCAGCGGGACGTTGTCCTGTTCGACGGTGATGATCGGTCCGGGCGGGCCTTCGCCGACGTGGATGAAGGCGCTCTTGGCCACCGCCTTGGGGAACAGGGCCTTGATCGTCGCCAGGTCGAAGGCCGTCTCGCCGGTGATCGGCCCCACGCCGTCGGCGCGCACGCGCAGCGGCCCGCCGACATAGGGCGTCACCGCGATGGCGACCGGTCCGGACTTGGGGACTTCAGAACCCGAGGCGGCCGGCGGCGGCGCGGTGTCGGCTTGCTTGGCGGGGCCGCAGGCGGCGAGCAGCAGCAGCGGGGCGGCGATCAGGGCGAGGCGCTCGGTCATGGGGCGCCTTTTAGCATGTGCATGCATGCACATGTCATCCCGGACGAGCGCGGAACGCGAAGACCCGGAATCGACCCGAAACGCCGCGCTCCAGGTCGGTCCCGGATAGCGGCTGCGCCGCTTCCGGGATGACAGACTATTTTCAGACGATCTGCGCGGCTTCCTCGAAGTCCAGGCGCGGATTGCGCGGGAACAGGTTCTCTTCGGTGCCATAGCCGATCGAGGCGATGAAGTTGGACTTGATGTTGGCGCCCGCGAAGAACGCGGCGTCGACGCCGGCGTTGTCGAAGCCCGACATCGGGCCGACGTCCAGGCCCAGGGCCCGGGCGGCGAGGATGAAATAACCGCCCTGCAGCGAGCTGTTGCGCAGCGCGCCGACCTCCTTGGCCACGGGGTCGCCAAACCAGTGCTTGGCGCCGGGAGCGTTGGGGAACAGGCGGTCCAGGGTCTCGGGGAAATCCAGGTCGTAGCCGACGATCACCGTGACCGGGGCCTTGAGAATCTTCGGGCCGTTCGAGCCCGACGACAGCGCCGCCAGCTTGGCCTTGGCCTCGGGGCTCTGCACGAACACGAAACGCGCCGGAGTGGTGTTGGCGGCGGTCGGGCCGAACTTCACCAGGTCGTACAGCTCGCGCAGGACCGCTTCCGGGATGGGCTGGTCGCTCCAGCCGTTGCGCGTGCGCGCCTCTGTGAACAGCTGATTGAGCGCGGCGGTTTCAAGCTTGGCCATGAACGATCCTCAAGGGCGATATCAGTAACTCTTGTAGTTACAGTATCCACTCGGCCGAACGCTCGCAAGATCGTCCCGGCGAAGTTTTTCTGGGAGCGCTTAAAGCGTCTGCTCGACCCGGGTCACCTCGGGCACATAGTGCTTGAGCATGTTCTCGACCCCGGCCTTCAGCGTGGCCGAGGACGACGGGCAGCCCGAGCAGGCGCCGCGCATGTGCAGCCAGACCACGCCGGTGGCCGGCTCGAACTTGGAGAACACGATGTCGCCGCCGTCCTGGGCCACGGCCGGGCGGATGCGGGTGTCGAGGAGGTCCTTGATCTCGGCGACGATCTGCGAGGTTTCGTCGTCGTAGACGCCGTCTTCGTCGTGGCCGCTCCCCTCGTTGTTCCCTGGGGTCGCGTCCAGCAGCAGGGGTCGGCCGCTGGTGAAGTGGTCCATGATGGCGGCCAGGATCGGCGCCTTCAGGTGCGGCCACTCCGCGCCCTCGGCCTTGGTCACCGTGAGAAAGTCCGGGCCGAAGAACACGCGATTGACGTCGCCCAGCCGGAACAGGGCTTCGGCGAGGGGCGAGGCGTCGCCCTCCTCGGCCGTCTTGAACTCCCGCGCGCTCCCCAAAGGATTATTGGCGCCCAGCACTTCGCGGCCGGGCAGGAACTTCAGGACCTCGGGGTTGGGCGTGGTTTCGGTCTGGATGAACATGCCGGAGAAATGGACCCGCCGACCCTCTCAGGCAAGAGGCTGGCTGCCGCTTGCGTCATCGTGACAAACGAACCGCGTTATGGCTCCATCGTCGAAACAGTTGTTTCACGGGAGGTCGCCATGAGCGACGGAGCCATCGATCTCACCAGCGACGCCCAAAGGGACGCTGCGAGGGCCAAGGCCTACGCCATGCCCCTGGACGAAATCGACGTCGCCGATCCCGCCCTGTTCCAGGCCGACGCCCACTGGCCCTATTTCGAGCGGCTGCGGGCCGAGGATCCGGTGCACTACTGCGCCGAGAGCGAGCACGGGCCGTATTGGTCGATCACCCGCTACAACGACATCATGACCGTCGACACCACCCACCAGGTGTTCTCGTCGGACTCCAGCTTCGGCGGCATCACGATCCGGAACTTCGACGAGGACTTCGTCCTGCCGATGTTCATCGCCATGGACCCGCCCAAGCACGACATCCAGCGCAAGACGGTCAGCCCGATCGTCTCGCCGGTGAACCTGGCGCTGCTGGAGGGCACGATCCGCGAGCGGGTCGGCGGCATTCTCGACGACCTGCCGATCGGCGAGACCTTCGACTGGGTCGACAAGGTGTCGATCGAGCTGACCACCCAGATGCTGGCCACCCTGTTCGACTTTCCCTGGGAGGAGCGCCGCAAGCTGACCCGCTGGTCCGACGTCACCACCGCGGTGCCGGGCGCCGGCATCGTCGACAGCGAGGACCAGCGCCGGGCCGAGCTTCTGGAATGCCTGGCCTACTTCACCGAGCTGTGGAACCAGCGCGTGAACGCTGCCGAGCCGGGCGCCGACCTGATCTCGATGCTGGCCCACGGCGAGGCGACGCGGAACATGCCGCCGTTCGAATATCTGGGGAACATCCTGCTGCTGATCGTCGGCGGCAACGACACCACCCGCAACTCGATCACCGGCGGCCTGCTGGCCCTGAGCCAGAACCCCGCTGAAGAGGCCAAGCTGCGGGCCGACCCGTCGCTGATCCCCAACATGGTCTCCGAGATCATCCGCTGGCAGACCCCGCTGGCCTACATGCGCCGCACGGCGATCGAGGACTTCGAGCTGTCGGGCAAGACCATCAGGAAGGGCGACAAGGTGGTGATGTGGTACGTCTCGGGCAACCGCGACGACACCGTCATCGACAACCCCAACGCCTTCCTGATCGACCGCCCCCAGGCCCGCCGCCACCTGTCGTTCGGCTTCGGCATCCACCGCTGCGTCGGCAACCGCCTGGCCGAGCTGCAGCTGAAGATCATCTGGGAAGAAATCCTCAAGCGCTTCCCGAAGATCGAGGTGATGGGCGAGCCCAAGCGCGTCTATTCCAGCTTCGTGAAGGGCTATGAGAGTCTGCCGGTGCGGATTCCGAGCCGGCTCTGAGGGGTCTTAGGCCCCCCAGAACCCCACCAGCTTCTTCACCTCGGCCACCGTCGGCGCGGCGACCTCGCTCGCCCGCTCGGCGCCGGCCTTGAGGATGCGGTCGATCTCGGTCGGGTCGGCCAGGAAGCGGCGCATGGTCTCGCCGACCGGGGCCAGCTTCTCGACCGACAGCTCGGCCAGGGCCGGCTTGAAGGTCCCGAAGCCCTTGCCGGCGTACTCGGCCAGCACCTCGGCCTTGGTCCGGCCCGACAGCGCCGCGAAGATGCCGACCAGGTTGTCGGCCTCGGGACGGGCGGTCAGTTCCTCCAGGGTCTCGGGCAGCGGTTCCGGGTCGGTGCGGGCCTTCTTGATCTTGCCCGCGATGGCGTCGGCGTCGTCGGTCAGGTTGATGCGGCTGTAATCCGACGGGTCGGACTTGCTCATCTTGGCCGAGCCGTCGCGCAGGCTCATCACCCGGGCGCCGGGCCCCTGGATCAACGGCTCGGGCTGCGGGAAATAGGCCGGGACGCCGTAGTCGTGGTTGAACTTGCCGGCGATGTCGCGGGTCAGCTCCAGGTGCTGCTTCTGGTCCTCGCCCACCGGCACGTGGGTGGCCTTGTAGACCAGGATGTCGGCGGCCTGCAGCACCGGATAGGTGTAGAGACCGACGCTCGAGCGCTCCTTGTGCTTGCCGCTCTTCTCCTTGAACTGGGTCATGCGGTCCAGCCAGCCGAGGCGGGCCGTGCACTGGAAGATCCAGGCCAGTTCGGAATGCTCGCGCACCGCCGACTGCGGGAAGATCGTCGCCTTGGCCGGGTCGAGGCCGGCGGCCAGGTAGGCGGCGGTGATCTCGCGGGTCTGCTGGGCCAGCAGGGCCGGGTCCTGCCAGACGGTGATGGCGTGCAGGTCGGCCACGAAGATGAAGGTGTCCATCTCGTGCTGCAGCTTGGCGAACTTCACCAGGGCGCCGAGGTAGTTGCCCAGGTGCAGGGCGCCGGACGGCTGGACGCCGGAGAGCACGCGGGTCGGGCCCGCATAGGGGACGGGGGTGTGGTCGGTCATGGCTTCAGCCTTGGATATCGAAAGCGGTATGGCGGACGCGTGAAAACGCGAGCCGCGTGCAGGACGCGGCGGAACGGATCAGAGGAAGCTGCGCCATCGCGGCGCGGAAGAACCGATCGAAGCCATGGCTGTTCGTTACCGGGCGCGGCGTTGAAGGGCAAGGCGCCAGGTTTTCGCGCGTGGTCGTTCTTGGGCCGAAAACCTCGTCCTTCGACAAGCTCAGGATGAGGTTTCCTAATGCACCGATGCTGAAAATAGCCCTCATCCTGAGCTTGTCGAAGGACGAGGGCGGCTCCTCGGCGCCAAATGCCGCGCTCCTACGCCTTGCCCCGCTTGAGCACGCCCTTCAGTTCCGACGGCGTCACCCCGCCGAACAGGAAGACCAGCGGCGGATAAAGCGCTCCGCCGACCAGCACGGTCAGCAGCAGAGCAAATTCCTTGGCGCCGATCACGTGGCCCTTCAGGCCCATGGCCTCCAGCGGCGCCTCGATCAGCGGCCGCCAGTGCGAGGCCGCCGCCAGGGCCAGGCCCATGGCGACGCTGGCCGCCAGAATCCGCGCCACCCGAGACCAGGTCTGGAACGAGGGATTGTAGTGGCCCTTGCGCGACAGGCCCCAGGCCATCTGGCCGACATTGATCCACGAGGAGACGGCGGTGGCGGCGGCGATGCCCTTCACCCCCACCAGGTTGAACAGCAGGATTCCCAGGCCGATGTTCATCGCCACCGAGATCAGGGCGAAACGCATCGGGCTCTTGGTGTCGCCCCGCGCGAAGAAGGCTCGCGAATACAGCTGCTGCAGCACGAAGGCCGGGGTGCCCAGGCCGTAGAAGAACAGGGCCGAGGCGGTCTGGCTGGCGTCGAAGCTGGTGAACTCGCCCCGGGTGTAGAGGGCGTCCGACAGGAAGCCCGGCATGGCCACCAGGGCCGCGGCGGCCGGGATGGTCAGGGCCATGGCCAGGGTGATGGCCTGGTCCATGGCGCTCTGGGCGTCGTCGCCGTCGCCGGTGTTCACGGCCCGCGACAGGCGCGGCAGCAGGGCCACGCCGATCGCGACCCCCACCAGGCCCAGCGGCAGCTGGTACAGGCGGTCGGCGGTGGCCAGCCACGAACGGCCGCCGGGCACATGGCTGGCCAGGTTGCCGGAGATGAAGATGTTGACCTGAGTGGCGCTGGCCGCCAGGGCGCCGGGGATGGCCTTGCCGATCAGGGCGCGGACCTCGGGCGTCAGGCGCGGCAGCCGCCAGTGGACCTTGGCGCCGGACTTGTTGACGCCCCAGATCAGCAGGGCGGCTTGCGCGACGCCGGCCACGACCACGCCGGCCGAACCCCAGACCGCCGCGTCCACGGCGGTCGTCTGCGGCAGGATGAAGATCAGGGTGGCGATGTTCAGCAGGATCGGCGCCCCGGCCGACAGCACGAAGCGGTCGCGGGCGTTCAGCACCCCCGACAGGTGGGCGACGATGGCCATGCACGGCAGGTAGGGCATGGTGATCTGGGTCAGCAGCACCGCCAGCTTGTACTTCTCGGTGCCCCAGCCGAAGCCCGGGCTGATCAGCATCATCAGCCAGGGCATGGCCAGCTGGCAGACGATGGTGATGATCAGGGTCGAGGCCGCCAGGGTGGCCATGGCGTCGCCGGCCAGGACGTCGGCCTTCTCCTCGCCGTCGATCTGCAGCGACTTGGCGTAGGCCGGCACGAAGGCCGCGGCGAACGCGCCCTCGGCGAAGAACCGGCGGAACAGGTTCGGGAAGGCGAGCGCCGCGTTGTAGGCGTCGGCCGCCGGGGTGGCGCTGGCCCCCATCCGGTACGAGACCGCCAGGTCGCGGGCGAAACCCATGAACCGGCTGACCAGGGTCAGGCCGGAATAGATCATCGACGACTTCAGCAGCCCGCCGGGCTTCTTGGCGGGGGCCGGATCGGTCGGGGCTTGTTCGGGGGGCGCGATGTCGGACACGCATGGCTTCTGGGGGCTGGGCGAAGGGCCGTCAAGCGAGGGGGCTCGACAGGGCGGAGGATTTTCGGTGCAGGACTTCGGAGACCTCAGTCCCTCCCCCCGTGGGGGAGGCGATCGCGCAGCGATCGGTGGGGGGAGGTTTAGGATCGTCGATCGTTGATCCGGCCATCTGCCGATCACTCCCCCTCCGTCGGCTGCGCCGACACCT
>NZ_JBFUAW010000045.1:0-29808 GCF_056406095.1 Caulobacter sp. P1_D6
CCTCCCCCATAGGGGGAGGAACGGACGCCCCCACGAACGCCACCGCCTTGACGATATGCCCGGCGAACGTCTCGCCCAGCAGCCGCGTGTGGCTCGCCCCCTCCACGTGATCCACATAGCCGTGCGCCGACCGCTCGGCCGGGGCGGCCTGCATGGCCTTGCGCTTCTCGCGTCCCTTGACCGGCCCCGCCGTGACCACGGCCACCGGCCAGTTCGGGTCATAGGCCGGCACCGCGACCGCCTGGGCGGCCGATTGGGACCACTGGGCCACCTCGGCGGCGGCGGTGCGGTTGTGGGGGCCGTTGGCGAAGGCCCAGCGCTTCTCGGCCTTGGCGGCCGGCGGCAGGCCGATCTTGTCGCCCAGGCTGGTGTAGACCAGCGGCTTGTAGAGCCCGAGCGACGCGCCGCGCGCCGCCCAGCGCGAGGCCGTGGCGAAGGCCTGGATGAACGGCTTGAACGCCTCGGTCTCCGAGGCGTCGGCGGTGGCGGCGTCGACCAGCACCAGGCCCGCCACCTTGTCCGGATTGCGCCCGGCGTATTCGCGCAGGCGCAGGCCGGCCATCGAGTGGCCCACCAGGATGAACGGCCCGGCCTCGCCCGAGGCGGCGACCAGCTTTTCGAAGTCGGTGACGATGGCCAGGCCGTCGCGCGGCGCGGGTCCCGGCGGCGAGAAGCCCATGCCGGCCCGGTCGTAGGCGCACGACCGCCAGCCGGCGGCGCTCAGGGCTTGCTGAGTGGCGCCCCAGTCGGCGGCGAAGCCGAAGGCCCCCGCCTCCAGCCAGACCAGCGGACGGTCATTGGACGGCCCCTCGCAGACCACCCGCAGCTGCCGGCCCTCGCCGATGTCCACCATCCGCCCCCGCGGCACGGGGTGACCGGCCGCCGACATCAGGCCGCCCACGGCGACGAACGAGAGAAGGAGAAGAGCGAATCCGGCAAGGGCGCGTCCGACGTGTCTGAGCATGCGGCCACTCTAGCCGAGCAAGCATGGCCGTCGAGTGACGGCCGCGTCTAAATCCGGTGCGGCGCCTGGCCCGGCGAAACCTTAGCCGTCGACGACGTTGATCCGCACGCGGACGCGGCCGCCCTTGGCGCGGGTGACCACGCCTTCGCCGTTCGCGGCCATCTTGGCCTTCACGCCGTCTGGCCACCTGGAGACCTGGGCCAGGCGCACCTTGCGGCCGACCTTGGCGGCGGCCTTCAGCGGCAGGTCGCTCTTCTCGGCGAAGGTCTTGCCCATGAACAGCGCCGGGTTCAGGGGCTTGCCCGCCTTGTTGCGCAGTTCGAAATGCAGGTGCGAGCCGGTCGAGCGGCCGCTGCTGCCGACATAGGCCACGGTGTCGCCGCGCCGGACATAGGCGCCGCGCTTGAGGCCCGCGTCGCGGCCCAGGTGGGCGTAGAGGGTGCGGAAGCCGTCCTTGTGGCCCACCTCGACGAACCGGCCGTAGGTGCCGCTGACGCCGCTGCGCATGATGACGCCGTCGGTGGCCACGTGGACCGGCGCGCCGGCGGGGGCGGCGATGTCGACGCCCTCGTGCAGGCGGCCGTTCTCTTCCCAGGGCATCTGGCGCAGGCCGAACGGGGAGTTGACCACATGGCCCGGCAGCGGAGCGTCGAACACGAAGGCGGGCGGCGGCGGGGCCGGCGGCTCGGGCGCCGCGACGGGCGCGACAACCGGGGCCGGCGCGGACTGCTCCACGCCGGCGTTCATCGCGCCCACGGCGGTGACGGCGTTGATCATGCCCCAGACCACGATCGCGCCGCCCAGCGCGGCGAACGCGACGAGCGAATAGGGAGACGACGTTGCGGCCAGGACTCGTGACGCCAAGAGTGATCCTCACAGACGGTCGGTCACTCCAAGAGACCGCGTCGAAGCGCGCTCCCATCCCACAGGTGACCTTTCGGGATGATGAAGGTGCGCCATATGCCGCGCCCATGAGGCGAAAAGGCGGCGCAGCTTAACCATTGATCAAGCATGACCATGATCAGCCGACAGATGATCCGATCTCACATTACAGGAATTTTAGAACATTACTTTGAGTACACTTCTTTAATTACACGTCATGAATGAGACGTAACGAGTATTCGGCAGAAGTCGTCAGTATACCTTTGGACATCGGCGCAGGGACGCGCCACCGACATCAACCGAAGGGACAATCCGATGCGCAAGTTCATGACCAGCCTCACCGCCGTAGCCACCCTGACCCTGGCCGCCGTGCCCGCCCTGGGCCTGCTGCAGAACGCCCACGCCGAAACGACCGCCACCGTCTCGCTGGTGGGCCTGAACCTCTCCAACCCGGCCCACGCCGCGGAATTCGCCGCCCGGGTCGACGCCGCCGGCGAGCGGGTCTGCCGCGACCTGGCCCGTGACAACCCCACCGGCGACTTCACGATCGCCGGCTGCAAGGACGGCATCCGCAAGCAGGCCGCCAAGCAACTGTCGTCGAGCCAGCGCGAAGGCCTGAAGATGGCCGCCCGCGCCACCCCGGTCTCCGTCGCCACCCGCTGAGCGACCGCATGACGCAGACAAGCAAAAGGCCCTGGATGGGAACGTCCGGGGCCTCTTCTTTTGTCGTGACTTGATTGTTGCGGAAAGAACAAAATGGCATCACGACAGCTCGCGCAGATCGAGCGCCATCAACACGCGGGGGCGGGCATGCCGATCATCTCGATCTTCTTCGGCATCGTGATCCGTATTAATTTTTCCGACCACAACCCACCGCATCTGCATGCCGACTATCAGGGCTATGAAGCTTTGTTCGATATCCGGACAGGCGAACTCATCGCTGGTGAACTGCCGCGAGCCGCGACGCGCTTGGTGACCGACTGGATCGCCATGAACCGCGTGGCGTTGGCTGAAAACTGGGATCGGGCCTATAATGACAGGCCCACCTTCAGGATCCCCGGATTGGATCAGGAATGACGTTCACACTCGTCAAGGCTGTTCGCGTGAAGTCGCTGCCCGGCCATCGGCTGGACATCGCCTTTTCCGATGGATCGAGCGGGATCGCCGATCTCAGTGAGATCGCACGATCCAAAGGCGAGATGGCTCGACCTCTGGCGGACGAGACTTTCTTCGCCCAGGTCTTTCTGGAGATGGGCACGCCGACTTGGCCTAACGGCTATGACGCAGATCCGACGAACATACGGATGAAGCTGGAAGCGGCTGGCGAGCTGCGGATGGACGGCGCGATCGCTTAACCGAGCGCTCCTGAACATACCAAAGAAAAGGCCCCGGATGTCGCCATCCGGGGCCTTGTCGTTGCGGGGGATCGAGGCCCTAGAGCCCCTTCACGATCCCCTCGACCATCTTCTTGGCGTCGCCGAACAGCATCATGGTGTTGTCGCGGAAGAACAGCTCGTTCTCGACGCCGGCGTAGCCGCTGCTCATGCCGCGTTTGATGAACAGCACGGTGCGGGCCTTTTCGACGTCCAGGATCGGCATGCCGTAGATGGCGCTGGTCGGGTCGGTCTTGGCGGCCGGGTTGGTGACGTCGTTGGCGCCGATCACGAAGGCCACGTCGGCGGTCGAGAACTCGCTGTTGATGTCCTCCAGCTCGAACACCTCGTCATAGGGCACGTTGGCCTCGGCCAGCAGCACGTTCATGTGGCCGGGCATGCGGCCGGCGACGGGGTGGATGGCGTACTTCACCTCCACGCCCTCTTCCTTCAGCTTGTCGCACATCTCGCGAAGGATGTGCTGGGCCTGGGAGACGGCCATGCCGTAGCCGGGGACGATGATCACCTTGCTGGCGTTCTTCATGATGAAGGCCGCGTCGTCGGCCGAGCCCTGCTTGACGGGGCGGGTCTCGACCTTGCCGCCGGGGCCGGCGGCCGCCGCGGCGTCGGCGCCGAAGCCGCCCAGGATCACCGAGATGAAGCTGCGGTTCATGCCCTTGCACATGATGTAGGACAGGATCGCGCCCGACGAACCGACCAGGGCGCCGGTGATGATCAGGGTGGTGTTCTCCAGGGTGAAGCCCAGGGCCGCCGCGGCCCAGCCCGAATAGCTGTTCAGCATCGACACCACGACCGGCATGTCGGCGCCGCCGATCGGGATGATCAGGGTCACGCCGATCAGCAGGCTCAGCGCGAAGATCGCCCAGAACGCCCAGATCGCCGAACCGCCCGAGATCACCAGCACCACCACCATGGCGACGATGGCCAGGGCGATGACGATGTTCAGCAGGTGGCGGGCCGGCAGCAGGATCGGCGCGCCGCCCATGTTGCCGTTCAGCTTGGCGAAGGCGATGACCGAACCGGTGAAGGTGATCGCGCCGATCGCCAGGCCCAGCGACAGTTCGATCAGGCTGTTGAGGTGCACATGGCCGTCGGGGCCGACGATGCCGTAGGCCGCCGGGGTGTAGATCGCCGCCACGGCCACCAGGCAGGCCGCCATGCCGACCAGGCTGTGGAACGCCGCCACCAGCTGCGGCATCGAGGTCATGGCCACCTTGCGGGCGATCACCGCCCCCACCGTGCCGCCGACCGCGATCCCGCCCAGGATCAACCCGATGGTCACCGGATCCAGCGCGCCCTGTTTCCAGAGCGTGGCCAGTGTGGTCAGCACGGCGATGCCCATGCCGATCATGCCGTTGCGGTTGCCCGACTGGCTGGTCACCGGGCTGGACAGCCCGCGCAGCGCCAGGATGAAGAGCACCCCCGAGACGATGTAGAGGATGGCGGCGAGATTGGCGTTCATGTCAGGTCTTGGCCCCCAAGAGCGGCGAAGAGGAAAGCGTCGGCGCGGCGTTGACGCCGAACCGGGGTGGATGGCCCGAAGGCAGGCCGGAGAGGTCGTAGCGGGGCGGCTCGTAGTGGTTGGCCGCCGTGTAGGGCGCGGCGAAGCGAGACTGCCCGTCAGGGCCGACCAACTCTTCCTCGCGCACGAAGAAGGCGTTGGCGCCGGAGAGATTGCACGCGACCAGGGCGTAGCCCTTGGCGCGGCCCAGGGCTTCGAGGCTGGTCAGGCTGGCGCTGTGATAGTTGCCCCCGTCCCAGACCCGGTCGGCCTTGTACTCGGCGACGAAGGCGACGGGCGGCGGATAGGCGGCGTTGTATTCGATGATCACGACGCGCGGCCGCACGGCGGTGATGGCTTCCCAGATCCAGTAGTCGTTGCCGTCGATGTCGATCGACAGGAGGTCGATGGTCGCGGGCTTGGCGGCGGTCCCGCCGGCCCACGGGCCCAGCAGGCCGTCGATGTTCTCGGACGTGACGAAGGCCTTCTGGACGGTCAGCCGGCCCTGGCTCACGGCCACGGCCTGGTGGCCCTTGGCGGCCTCGACATACTTGTCCGAGCCGTCCAGCCACAGGCCGCTCCAGCCAGCCATCAGCAGCAGGGCGGTGTTGCACTCGACCCCGGCCTGAACGCCGAACTCGATGAACCGCCGATCGCCCTCGCCGATGCGGTTGAAGATCTCGAGGACCATGCCGTCCTCGTCGTTCTGGCTGTAGGTCTTGCGGCCATGGGCGATCAGCCGCCCGGGCTCGCGGGCCCGCGCATTGGCCCGCAGATCGTCCCACCACCGCTGCAAAGCGATGCGGTTGGCGACCTGGGCCTGTTTGACGATGCGCTTGCCGCCGAACATGTCAGGTTCCTGGCGCGTGGGCTGAGGGAGTGCTCACCGGGGAGCCTCCTGCTTGGCGAGCTCGGCCTGCATACGCTTCAGCAACTCGGCCTTGGCCTCCCGGCTCGACTTCGTCAGGGACAGCGCGATGACGGCCACGCACAGGACGAGCCATGCGCCGCCAGCGATGGGTTCTTTCTGGAAGAAGGTGTTTGCGCTCATCGCCAAGGTCAGGATGACCAAAATGGGAGCCGCCAGTAGCCGTGGGCGCTTACGATCCTCTCGACCAAGATCAAAGAACAGGAAGCCTTTGACCTTGAGGAGCAGAATAATAAACGCCGTGCCAACGATCGGAAGGACCGCGCCCAACAGCAGAATGGTCGGATCGGGGCGCACCGCGCTCACTTCTTCTCTTTCTTCTTGTACATGGCCAGCATGCGCTGGGTGACCAGGAAGCCGCCGAAGATGTTGACCGCGGCGAAGGCGGCCGCGATCGCGCCGGCCCCCTTGGAAATCCAGGTCGAGGCGGCGACCGTGCCGCCATCCAGCCCAGCGTCGGCGCCGTGCGCAGCGGCAGCTAGGAGCGCGCCGACGATGATCACCGACGAGATGGCGTTGGTCACGGCCATCAGCGGGGTGTGCAGCGCGGGCGTCACGCTCCAGACGACGTAATAGCCGACGAAGATGGCGAGCACGAAGATCGCCAGGCGGAAAACGGTGGGGTCGACGGCTTCCATGGGAGCCTCCCTTGTCGTGGTGGTTAGGCGGTCTTCAGAGACGGATGGACGATTTCGCCGCCCTGGGTGACCAGGGCCGCCTTGAGGATCTCGTCCTCGAAGTCAGGGGCGAAGGCGCCTTCCTTGTTCAGGAACAGGCTCGACAGGGCGAACAGGTTGCGGGCGTAGAGCGCGCTGGCGTCGGTGGCGATGCGGCCGGGCAGGTTGGGAATGCCCAGGATCTTGACGCCGTTGGCTGTGAGCGCCGTCTCGCCCAGCTTGGCGCCGACGACGTTGCCGCCGGCCTCGATGGCCAGGTCGACGATCACCGAACCCGGCTTCATCGAGGCGACCTGTTCGGCCGAGACCAGCTTGGGCGCCGGGCGGCCGGGGATCAGGGCCGTGGTGATGACGATGTCCTGCTTAGCGATGTGCGAGGAGACCAGCTCGGCCTGCTTGGCCTGGTATTCCTTCGACATTTCCTTGGCGTAGCCGCCGGCGGTCTGCGCGTTCTTGAACTCTTCGTCCTCGACGGCCAGGAACTTGGCGCCCAGCGACTCGACCTGCTCCTTGGTGGCCGGACGCACGTCGGTGGCGGTGACCACCGCGCCCAGACGGCGGGCGGTGGCGATGGCCTGCAGGCCGGCCACGCCCACGCCCATGATGAAGACCTTGGCCGCGGCGATCGTGCCGGCGGCGGTCATCATCATCGGCAGGGCCTTGCCGTAGGCCTCGGCCGCCTCGATCACGGCGCGATAGCCGGCGAGGTTGGCCTGCGAGGACAGCATGTCCATCACCTGGGCCCGGGTGATGCGCGGGATGAATTCCATGGCCAGGGCGCTGGCGCCGGCCTTGGCCAGGGCGTTCAACGTGTCCTTGTCCTGGTGCGGATTGAGCGCGGCCGCGACGATCGCGCCCTTCTTCAGGGCGGCGATCTCGGCGGCTTCGGGCGCGCGCACCTTGAACAGGACGTCGGCGTCCTTCAGGGCGTCCTTCGCCGTCTTGGCCAGCTTAGCCCCGGCCGCCTCGTAGTCGGCGTCCGGATACGAGGCCGCGATCCCCGCCCCGGCCTGCACAACGACCGAGAAGCCGGCCGCGGCCAGCTTCTTGACGGTCTCGGGCGTGGCCGCGACCCGGGTTTCCCCACCGCGGGTCTCTTTCGTGACGGCGATAACGGCCATCGGCATACCCCTCCCAAGAGCGCAATTTGCTTAGACAAGCTTGCGCGTCTCTCTAGGGGATGTTCTTGCCCGATGTCGAGCCTTACGCTCGCGTCAGCAGCAAAAAAATGCCGATGTCTACCGGTGTCAGTGGGCGGAGGCGGGCTTTTCGCGCAGGAACACCACGCCCAGCACGGCCAGCACGATTCCGGGGATCACGCCGCCGATGAAGCCGGCGGTGGTGCAGAACCACAGGGTGATGGTCAGCAGGAGGACGGCAATGGCCAGCGAGCCCCACTTGGTCATCTTGCCGAAGGCTTCGAAGGTCGCGGACTGTTCGTGGATGTCCATTTCACCGCGTTGGTAGTCGCCGGCCATGTCAGTTTCCTAGGTGGAATTAAAAAACGCCCCGCCGCTTACAACGTGCGGCGCGCCGGCTCAAGACGCCGGGATGTCGCGGTTGGCCCAGGCCTCGTCGGTGAACCGCGTTCGAACAGCCAAAACGGCCTGATCGACCGAAATATCGGCGATCCGCCCTTCCCCGCCGTCGAGGCGGGAGAGCCAGCGCGAGTAGGCCGGCACGGGGCTGGTGCCCATCAGGCCGACGGCCGGGCGGCCGACCGAGGCGGCGACGTTCAGCGGGCCCGAGTCGTTGCCCAGGAACCCGGCCGACAGGGCGATCAGGGCGGCGGCCTGGTCCAGCGGCAGGTCGCAGGCCAGGACGTCGCGACCGGCCACGGGCTGGACGTCGATCGTCGGCTTGATGCGCGCGGCGTCGCTGGGGCCGCCCAGCCAGAACACGGTCGGGAACAGGTCGGCCACGGCTTGAGATACGGCGGCGAAGCGCTCGGCGGGCCAGGTGCGGGCCGGCTCGCTGGCCCCGACGCCCAGCACCAGCCAGGGGCCCGGCCGGCCACCGAACCGCGACTTGACGGCGGCGATGGCCTTGGGGTCGAGCAGCAGGCCGGGCTCGCGGCTGTCGACCTGCAGGCCGTGCAGGGCCTCGAACGCCGCCAGCTTGTCCAGCCGATGGTCGGGCCGCATGGCCTTGGGCAGGAACGGCCCCTGCAGCCACTGCTCCTGGCTCTTGTGGCCCAGGCCGAACCCGCGCCGCTCGGGCACCCCGGCCAGCCAGGCGGCCTGGGCGGGACGGCCGATCTTCTCCAGGATCCACACGGCGCGGGGCTTCACCTCGCGGCAGATGCGCCAGAAGTCGAGCACCTCCTTCACGCCCTTCAGCGATCCGGTGAAGTGGCGGGCATAGACCACGCCGCTGATCGACGGCTCGACGGCCAGCACTTCGGCGGCTCGGCTCGATGGCCGCGCGGCCAGCATCACTTGCCCCTCGGGCGTTTGAGCGGCGATGGCCCGGAAGGTCGGCAGGTGCCACATCAGGTCGCCGATCCCGCGATCGGGCGCGTAGACGAGGACGGGGCCGGCTTTCTGGGCGGTGCTCATGAAACGGACTTAGCGGGCGGTCCGGCGATTGTCATCCGACCCTCCCTTTTCAGCCGTCATTCCGGGCCTTGTGCTCGGAACCTCTGTCCGCCGAACGCGCGACAAAGGTAGATGGCGGAGAGAGGGAATCCTCAGCTCCACCCCGCCAGCAGCCCGCGCAGCCCCGCCACGAAGGCCAGGGGCTGGTCCACCATCACGTGGTGGTCGGCGTCGGGGATGGCGACGCGCAGGATGCTGTCGGGCATCTCGCCGAACATGTAGTCCAGGGTCTCCTGGCTCATCAGGGCCGAGCGTTCGCCCCACATCACCGCCGCCGGACAGGCGATGCGCGGCAGCAGCAGGCCCAGGTCCGGCATAGAGAAGCGCTGCCAGATGGCGGGGTCGAACTTCCAGGTCCAGCCGCCCTCCACTTCCTTCAGAGAGCCCCGGGCGATGTGGTCGGCGATGTAGAGGTTCTCGCAGCCCTGCGGCGGGGCGAGCCGGAAGCGAGCCAGCGCGTCTTCAAGCGAAGCGTACACCCGATTGGCGGCGTCGGGGCGCGACGGCGGGCCCTTCCAGCGCTTTTCCGGTGGCTGGATGCTGCTGTCGACCATGACGATCCCGCGCAGGCGGTCCGCGTGCTCGACGCCGCAATAGAGGGTGGGGAAGCCGCCGAACGAGTGGCCGACCAGGATCGGCTTCACGCCGCCGGCCTCCAGCCCGGCCGCTTCGACGGCGGCGAAGATCTCGGCCGCGAACGATTGCGCCGAATAGGCCGGCCGCCAGTTCGAGCCGCCCATGCCCGACCACGAGATCGCCGCGCATCGCCAGTCAGCGGCGAAGAACGGCGCGATGAAGCTCCACCAGTCGGCGTGGGCGCCGTTGCCGTGCAGGAACACCAGGCCCGGCTTGCCGACCTGGCCCCAGGTCAGCAGCTCGATCTCGGCGCCCTCGACGGGGATGCGCGAGCGTTCGGGTTCGACCGCGACGGCGGCTTCGAACCAGGCCGGGGCCGGCGGCTTCTCGCCTTGGAACGGACCCAGCAGCGAGGTGGGCGCGGGACGGTCGTCGGCCATCTCCTAGGCCTCCGCCTGGAAAGCAACCTCGCCCGGGCGCGGGGCGCGGGGCGACAGGGCCTTGAAGATGCCGGTGCCGGTCATCAGGGTCCGTTCGCCGGCCCAGATGCGGCCGCGCACGGTGAACACCAGGTCCTGCTCGGAGATCAGCTCGCCCCGGCCCTCCACGAAGTCGCCGAGCTGGGCGCCAGACAGGAAGTCGCAGGTCAACCGGACCGTGACCCACGAATACGACTTCTGCAGCGAGATGATCCGCCCCCAGGCCATGTCGGCGAAGCTCATCAGCATGCCGCCGTGGCAATTGCCCAGGCCGTTGGTGTGGTGCTCCTCGACGCGGAAGCCCAGGGTCGCCTCGCCTGGTCCGGCGCGCTGTTCGTACAGCGGCCCGATCTGCCGGCCGAAGCCGCGCGACCAGTTGAGCTGGCTGTAGCCCTCGGGAATGGCGGCGGCCTGGGCGTCTGTGAGATCGTCGGACATGGGGGAAGTCTAACAAGCGTTTGAAGCGTGGCAAGCATTACGCGCGCGAAGTTTCAGCGCGCCCTGTAACGACGAGACCGCCGCCGGCGTCTAACCTTCTGAAAACGGGGCGGATCATGGGCGCTGGACGGCAGGAGGACGAGGCTTTCGCGGCGTGGCTGGCGCCGCACCTGGGCGCCCTGCGCCGGGTGGCCCGCGCCTTCGCCGAGCCGGCCGACCAGCACGACCTGATGCAGGAGCTGACCGTGGCGCTGTGGAAGGCCCGGCCGCGTTTCCGGGGCGAGAGCGCCGACGCCACCTTCGTCCACCGCGTGGCCCACAACGCCGCCCTGACCTGGCGACGCGGCGAGACCCGGCGGCGGCGGCGCCAGGACGGCGTGGCGGCCGAACTGGCCCTGCGGCTCGACAGTCCGGAGGCGCCCGAGGCGGGCCTGCTGGAGCGCCTCTACACGGCGATCCGCACCCTGCCGCCGGTGGACCGCTCGCTGATCCTGCTGTCGCTGGACGGCCTGGCCTACGAGGCCATCGCCGCCCTGCACGGCCTTTCTCAAACCAATGTCGGCGCGCGGCTGACCCGCATCCGCGCCCGGCTGACGATCCTGGTGAAGGAGGACGGCGATGGACTTTGACCGTCTCGAACAGGCCTGGCGCTCGGAGGCCAACGCCCCCGACGCCAAGGCCCAGGCCTATCTGATGGAGCAACTGATGCACATGCTGCAAACCCGCCGTCGCGGCGAGATCCTGCTGTTCGCGATCCCCGTCGCGGCCATGACTTTCTTCACGGCGGTCGCGGGCCGGTCGATCCTGATCGGCCAGACCGACCTTTCCCGGGAATGGGGCGCCCTGGCCATGCTGGGGGTCTGCTGGGCTGTCCTGGCGGCGGTGATGATCGCCGGCGTGCTGGCCAAGCGTCCGCCCCGCGACGGATCGCCGATGCGCCAGGCCCTGGAGGCCATGCTGACCGCCAACCGCCGCGCCCGGACCGGCTTCAAGATCTTCCTGATGAGCCTGCCGGTGTTCATCGTCCCGACCCTGGTCGGGGTGTTCCAACTGGGCGAGGTCGGCAAGGCCACCGACCGGAACCTCTGGCAGATGCTGCTGGTGTTCGGCGTGGCCCTCGGCGCCAGCGTCGGCTGGAACGCGCTGCGGTTCTTCAAGGTGCTGAAGCCGGAACAGCGGCGGCTGGAGGGGTTGCTGGCGGAGTATGGGGAGTAGGTCCGGATTGGGGACAGGCGCATGCGCCTGTCCCCGTCCGCTATCTACCCCGGCACGTTCCCGAACTTGCCGGCGTTGTAGTCGTCGATCGCCTGGATGATCTCCTCGCGGGTGTTCATCACGAACGGCCCGTGTGCGAAGACCGGTTCGCCGATCGGTTCGGCGTGGCCCAGCAGGACCACCGCGCCGGCCGGGGAGTCGAAGGCCACGGCGTCGCCATCGTCGTTCAGCTCGACCAGGTTCCAGCGCGGGGCGGCCTGGCCGCCGACCACGATCTCGCCCGAGACCACGTACAGGAACACCGCCCTGCCCCGCGCCACCGGCACGTTCACCGCCCCGCCGGGCGCCAGCCGCGCGACGCTCATCTCGATGCCGATCAGCGACGGGAACGGGCCGGTCACGCCGGCGACCTCGCCCGAGACGATCTCGATGGTCGCGCCATCCGTCTCGACCTTGGGTATCTCCGCGCCCTGCAGGCCCAGATAGTTCGGCTTGGTCATCTTCAGCCGGCTGGGCAGGTTGACCCACAGCTGCAGGATCTCCATCGGTCCGCCGGCCTGCTTAAAGCTGGCCGGCGACAGCTCGGCGTGGACCAGGCCGCTGCCGGCCGTCATCCACTGCACCCCGCCCGGGCCGATGACGCTCTCGTGGCCGCCGCTGTCGAGGTGCGACAGCTCGCCGTCCAGAATGAAGGTCACGGTCTCGAAGCCGCGATGCGGATGCGGCCCGAACGGCAGGCCGTTGTTGCGGGGCGGATAGATCTGCGGCCCGTGGTGGTTGAGGAACAGGAACGGATCCAGCTGCGGGATCGCCGGTCCAGGCAGCGGCCGCCGGGTGACCAGATCGCCGATGTCGTCGCGCTGGGCGGGGTGGAGGCGCTTGAGGGTGCGAGGGGTCATGATCATTCTTTCTTGGCCCGGAAACCTCGTCCTTCGACAAGCTCAGGATGAGGTTTCCTACTGCTGTGACCTACAAATTGATCCTCATCCTGAGCTTGTCGAAGGACGAGGATCACGCAGAGAGCCCGCCGCTAAACCACTCCGGCCGCCGCCAGCACCGCCGCCTGCCGCCTGGCCAGGCCCTCCTCCGAGAAGCCCTCCAGCGACTTGTCGAACAGCGCCTTCCAGTTATGCCGCGCGCCCAGGTGCAGGAACGCCGCGCCCAGGCCGATGGCGGCGCGGTCCATGAACACGAACTCGCGGGGGATGGTGATCGGCCCCTTCTCCTTCAACGCCTGGCGCACCTTGAAGGCCTCGCGGCGGCCGTACTCGCCGGGCGGCGTGTCGTCGGCGACGCTGCGCACCCGGTCGTCCAGCAGCGGGCCGTAAATGAAGCGGGCCCAGACGTTCAGCACGTCGACCAGCTCGTCGTTGAGATTGGCGAAGCCCCAGCTGCGATAGGCCTCGGTCTGCTCGGCGCGGTCGTCGTTCGACAGGGCGCGGTACAGCCGCACCACCCCGGCCACGAAGCGCGGCGGGAAGATGCGGATGCAGCCGAAGTCCAGCAGGTTCAGGTGCGCCGCCTCCTGTCCGCCCTCGGGCCCGCCGAAGGTGTAGTTGCCCAGGTGGGGATCGCCGTGGATGATCCCCAGCTTGGTCATCGGGCTCCACCAGGCTTCGAACAGCAGGGCGGCGATGCGGTCGCGGGTTTCCTGCGGGGCGTCCTTGAAGGCCAGCAGGCCACGGCCCTCCAGCCAGGTCATGCTGAGCAGGCGTTTCGTCGAGAGAGCGGCCACGGGCTGGGGCACCTGGATGTCGTCGCGGCCGGTGAAGAAGCCGCCATAGACGGCCATCAGCTTGGCCTCGCGCTCGTAGTCCAGCTCCTCGCGCAGCCGGTCGCCGATCTCGACGATGGCCTCGCTGGGGTCGATCGAGCCGTCCATGCGCTTGAACAGGCCGATCAGGGCGCGCAGTTGGCCCAGATCGCTTTCGACCGCGCTCTGCATGTCCGGATATTGCAGCTTCACCGCCAGGGCGCGGCCGTCGGGGGCGACGGCGCGGTGCACCTGGCCCAGGGACGCGGCGGCGGCGGCCTCGTGCTCGAAGCTCTGGAACCTCGACGTCCAGTCCGGCCCCAGCTCGGCGGCCATCCGCCGGCGGACGAACGGCCAGCCCATGGCCGGGGCGTTGGTCTGCAGCTCGGCCAGCTCCGCGGCGAACTCGGGCGGCAGCAGGTCGGGCACCGTGGCGAACATCTGGGCCGCCTTCATCAGCGGGCCCTTCAGCCCGCCGAGCGCGGCCCTCAACGCCTTGGCGTTGCGGGCGTCGGCCCCGTCGCCGCCGAACAGGCTGTTGGCGCCGTAGCTGACCGCCGCGCCGGAGAGACCGGCGCCGACCTTGGCGAAGCGCGACATGCGGCCGGCCAGGCGGTTGCGTTCGGGGTCTTTCGAGGGGTCGCGGGGATCGTCGGCCATCGCCTAGCCGAACTGCCGGGAGTCGTAGAAGAACCGCTCGCGGACGATCATGTCGCCGTCCCACACCTGATGGGTCAGCTCCTCGAACCGCAAGGTCTCGCCGGCCTTGTTGGTCATCAGGAAGATCCACTGGATCACGACGTTGTCGCCGTCGTGCAGCACCATGACCGCCGGCTGGGTGTCCATCTTGGACAACCGCGCCAGGGCGGCCGCCTCGTGCGCGACCAGGACGTCGCGACCGACACGAGGTTCGGCATTGTTCTCCTGCATCGAGGCGTGCGGCGCGTAGAAGCGCTCGATCGCCTCGACGTGCTCGTTGCGTTCGACCGTGGCGATGAACTCCGCCAGGCGTTCCTTGGTGGGCATCGCGCGCTCTTTCTCAGACCAGGGCTTCGAACTCGTCGACCAGCCGTTCCAGCTGGGCGCAACCCGCGGCCCAGAAGGCCTTTTCGCGCGGGTTGAGGCCGAATGGCTTCAGCGCCTCGACATAGGTTCGCGTTCCGCCCGCCGCCAGCAGGTCCTCGTACAGCGGCGCGAAGCTTTCCGGATCCTCGCGGCGCTTCTCCATCAAGCCGCGCACCAGCAGGTCGCCGAACGCATAGGCGTAGACGTAGAACGGCGCGTGCACGAAGTGGCTGACATAGGCCCAGTAGTGCTCGTAACCCTCGTTCAGGGTCACGGCCGGGCCCAGGCTCTCGGCCATCACCTCCAGCCACAGCCGGCCGATCTGGTCGGGCGACAGCTCGCCGTCCTTGCGGGCCTCGTGGAAGCGGCGCTCGAAGCGGTGGAAGGCGATCTGGCGGACCACGGTGTTGAGTCCGTCCTCGATCTTCCCCGCCAGCAGGCCCATGCGGTCCTTGGGCGTGGCCTCGGCCAGCAGGCGGTCGAACACCAGGCCCTCGCCGAAGATCGAGGCGGTCTCGGCCAGGGTCAGCGGCGTGTCGGCCAGCAGGGTGCCCAGCGGCGCGCACAGGGTCTGGTGCACGGCGTGGCCCAGCTCGTGGGCCAGGGTCAGCACGTCGCGCCGCTCGCCCATGTAGTTCATGAAGACGTAGGGGTGCCGCTCGGCGGTGACCGGGTGCGAATAGGCGCCCGACTGCTTGCCGGCGCGCGGCCGGGCGTCGATCCACGGCTTGTCGAAGAAGGTCTGGGCGGTGTCGGCGAACTTCGGGGCCAGGGCCTGGAAGCTTTCCAGCACGATGTCCTGCGCCTGCGCCCAGTCGTAGCTTTTCGGCGTCGCGGCGGTCAGGGGCGCGTTGCGGTCCCAGTAGTCCAGGGTCTTGCGGCCCATGACCTTGGCCTTCAGGGCGTAGTAGCGGTGCGACAGGCGCGGATAGGCCTCGACCACCGCCTGCTCCAGGGCGTCCACCGCGTCGGCGTCGACCTCGTTGGCCAGGTGGCGCGACTGGGCGGGGCTGTCGAACCGCCGCCAGCGGTCCTCGACCTGCTTTTCGAAGGCCAGGGTGTTCATGACCAGGCCTTGCGTGGAGGCGCGTTCCTCCAGCACCTTGGCCAGGCCGTCGGCGGCGGCCTTGCGGCGCTTGCCGTCCGGGTCGGACAGGCGGTTCAGGGCCTCGGGCAGGGTCAGGCTTTCCTTGCCGACCTGGGCGGTCAGCTTGGCCAGGGTCTCGTCATAGAGCCGCACCCAGTTGCTCACGGCCGGGCCGCGATCGACGATGTAGCGCTCCAGGTCCGGCGTCAGCTCGTGCGGACGCGACAGGCGCAGGCGGCGCAGCCACGGCGTCCAGCGGACGGCGGCCGGATGGGCCTTCAAGGCCGCGTCCAGCTCGGCGTCCTCCAGCTGGTTCAGCTCCAGCGAGAAGAACAGGCTCTCGGCGGCGATCGACGAGGAACGGGCCCGCAGGTCGGCCTCGAACTTTGCCCAGGCCGGGTCGTCGCGGGCGGTCGAGGCGGCCAGGCCCGCATAGGCGCCCACGCCCCACAGGCCGTTGGTGGCCTGCTCATAGAGCCTGATCCCGCGATCCAGCAGCACGCCCAGGCGTCCGGGCTCGCCCCGCGCCTGGAGGAACAGCCCCTCCAGCGAGGCCAGCTCGTCGTTGGCGGCCTTGGCGGCGGCCAGGTCGATCTCGATCTTCGGATCGTCGCGACCGGCATAGAGGTCGGCGAGATTCCACTCGGGCAGGGCGTCGGTCTTGAAGGGCGCGTTCATGGCCAAGGGATATGGCCCCGTCGAAAGACGCGCGCAATCGTGGCCTTGGGGTTTCCGCTTCAGCGACCGCGCCGTTCCGTCTGGTCCATCAGCCAGGCGAACAGCGTCGCCAGCCCGTAGGCCGACAGCGAGGCGATCACCATCTGCGGCGGACCGCCGGCCGGTGGAAGCAGGATGCTGATCAGCTGCAGGCCGATCAGGAAGACGACGAACAGCGGCGCGCTCCAACCGCTGTGGCCCTGCAGGCCGCGCCGCCAGCCCCAGGCCGCCGCGGCGATCGCCAGCAGCCCGATCTCCAGCGCCTGTTCTGGCGCGGGGTGGTTCCACCAGCCCAGCCCCACCTTGGGACCGCCGAACCCCAGCGGCAGGTCGGGCCGATGGACCAGGAAATCCAGCCCCCAGTGCGAGGCCACCACCAGCCCCACGGCGATCGCGGCGGCGCGCGGCAGCTTCAGCAGGAAGAACGCCGCCAGCCCGGCCGCCAACGACCAGGCCACGGCGGCGGGCAGGCTGTGGGTGTAGGGCATGTGCGACAGCACCAACGGGTTGCCGGGCAGTTGCGGGTCCAGGCTCATCTTCTCGACGCCGGCCAGGACCAGTCCGCCCCAGGCCACGTCCACCAGCTGGGCGCCCAGCACATAGGTCCAGAACGGCGCCTTGGGCTGGACGGCCTTGGCCGCCAGGGCGGCCGCGTAATGGCCAACGAACATCATCCCCTCCACGCACGCTTGGGTGGAGGCTAGGTCGGATCGCCGCGCCTGAACAGTCGCCGCATTACCGCGAATTAAAAGGCGCGCGGGCGAGTCGCGCCGTAGGATATCGCCGGTCGCCAAAGGGGCTGGCGACGAGGGCAATCGAATGATCAAGCCGGCCGTTTCCGTCGCTCTGGCCGTGAGCCTCGCCGCCGCGCCGGCGATGGCCGCGGACAAGGCCCAATCCGCCCAGCCTCAGTCCGCTCGGCCGCAACCCGCCCGCCAGATGGGCTGGCTGGCCCAGACCGTCCGCACCGTGGTGGTGTTCCACGGCTGCACCGAGCGCCTGAAGGAGAAGTTCAGGATCGGGCCGCTGAACGGCATCGAGGTCACCCACATGGACGCCAACGGCGGCGACCTGTCGGGGGCGATGGACGTCCAGTTCGAGGCCGTCACCACCGAGAAGAAGACCCAGCGCAAGAGCCGCTTCGTCGGCGTCTGCCATATCGGCCGCGAGGGCGAGACCCGCATCGAGGCGCGCCTGGTCAGCCAGGCCGGCGGCGGCGTGGTCCGCCGCGTTCCGGCGGGCAAGATCGCGGGCTAGGGATTCTCGGTCGCTTCCAGCGCCGAAACGATCCGCTCGAACATCGCCACGTTTTCCGCCTGATGGCTAAGGACGCCCGAGGTGATGTCCATCGTGGACCCATCCGGCATCTGCAGCACGGCCTTCACGCCGCCCGCGTCGAACATCTCCATCTGGCGAAGGGCCTCGGTCCGTTGATTCCGGCACCACTCGGCCAAGTCTTGTGCTTCCGAACTCACGCGCCGTCCTCCTCCGTTTCGAGCCCGACCGCGCCCGATCGTCACACCTCGTTAAGGGCGACCGTTAACGCCTGACTCACGTCTCCGAAACCCGGTCTTTACCCCGTGCCTGTATCACTCTGAACCAACAAGAGCCCTGTCCCATGTCGGACGCGGCCGGTTCAACGGGTGTCTGCAAATGACCAAGACGGTTCTCGTCGTCGACGACGATCCGACTCAACGGCGGCTGATCCAGGCCGTCCTCGAGCGCGAAAGCTTCTCGGTCTCGCACGCCGAGAACGGCGACGCGGCCATGGCCCATCTGGCCAGCGGCGCGCCGGTCGACGTCGTGCTGCTGGACCTGGTGATGCCGGGCCTGTCGGGCCAGGACACCCTGAAGGAAATGCGCGCCCGCGGCTTCGTCCAGCCCGTGATCGTCCTGACCGCCTCGGGCGGCGTCGACACCGTGGTCAAGGCCATGCAGGCCGGCGCCACCGACTTCTTCATCAAGCCGGCGTCCCCCGAGCGGATCACCGTGTCGATCCGCAACGCCCTGTCGATGGGCGACCTGAAGGGCGAGGTCGAGCGCCTGACCAAGCGCGCCGGCAACCGCACCACCTTCGCCGACCTGATCGGAACCTCGCCCGCCATGACCCTGGTCAAGCGCATGGGCGAGCGCGCGGCCAAGTCGTCGATCCCCATCCTGATCACCGGCGAGAGCGGGGTCGGCAAGGAGCTGATCGCCCGCGCCGTGCACGGCGGGTCCGACCGCGCCGGCAAGCCGTTCGTGGCCGTCAACTGCGGCGCCATCCCGGAGAACCTGGTCGAGTCGATCCTGTTCGGCCACGAGAAGGGCAGCTTCACCGGCGCCACCGACAAGCACCTGGGCAAGTTCAAGGAGGCCGACGGCGGCACCCTGTTCCTGGACGAGGTCGGCGAACTGCCGCTGGACATGCAGGTCAAGCTGCTGCGCGCGCTGCAGGAAGGCGAGATCGATCCAATCGGCTCCAAGCGCTCACAGAAGGTGGACGTGCGCATCGTCTCGGCCACCAACCGCGACGTGGCCCACGCCGTCGAGCAGGGCCGGTTCCGCGAGGACCTGTACTACCGCCTGAACGTCTTCCCGATCGAGGCCCCATCCCTGCGCGAGCGCCGCGACGACATCCCGGCCCTGGTCGAGGCCTTCATCCGCCGCTTCAACGTCGAAGAAGGCAAGCGGGTGGTCGGCGCCGCGCCGGAGACCCTGCAGGTTCTCACCGGCTTCGACTGGCCCGGCAACGTGCGCCAGTTGGAGAACGCGGTCTATCGCGCCATCATCCTGGCCGACGCCCCCTATCTGCAGCCCTACGACTTCCCGGCCATCTCGGGGATCGTGGCGCCCCTTCCCGAGCCCGTCGCCTCGGGCGGCGCCAAGCCGGACCTGCCGTCCGTGCTGCAGGCCGCCCACGCCGCCATGGCCCGCGCCCCGGCCCAGGAAGCGCCCGTGCGCATCCTCGACGACCGCGGTCACCTGCGGACCCTGGAAGAGATCGAGCGCGACCTGATCCAGCACGCCATCGAGGTCTATGCCGGTCACATGTCGGAGGTGGCCCGCCGCCTGGGCATCGGCCGCTCGACCCTCTACCGCAAGGTCCGCGAGCAAGGCATCGAGGTCGACTTCAAGGAAGCCTCGTAAGGGGCTGTCTTGATCAGGCGCTGATCGCCATCGGAGGCGAGGTCTCGGCTTCGGCCTCGGCCGGCTCGTCGGCCCGGACCCATCCGGCGTCGGACCGGCGGACCTGACCTTCCTGTTCCAGGCCCTGCAGCTCCAGCATCACCGCCGCCAGCGGGATGGCGCGCCCCCACCGCCGCGTCAGCTTGCGCGAGATCTCGGACGCCGCGACCGCCGCGTCGCCGCTGCCCAGCACCATCAGGATCATCTCGCGGGCCGAGCGCGGCTTGCGGCCGCGCTTGGACGTCGCGCCCTGCGTGAAGCTGGCGGGCTCGGCGTCCACCCCTCCTTCGGCGGCAGCGGCCAGGCCGCCGCGCTCGATCGCGCCCAGCGCCAGGCTGAGCGCCCGCAGTTCATCCTCGAAAGGAGCCTGGGCGCGGCGCTGGGCTTCCAGCATTCGCGCTTCGAGATCGGCCTTCCGTCTCAACAGATAGTCGTAGATCGTGGTCGCCATTTTCGGCTGTCCAAAGGCGTGAGACTCCCCACCGCGGTCACGCTGTCGCGGCGTCAGTCGCAGCCATTTTCTACGGCGCAGACGGACGACAAAATCGATTAAAAGCAATACCTTACGCGAGCTTCAAATGTCCGCCCGTTTCGTTACCGAAAACCTAACAGCGTTCTCTGAACACCATTGTTTGGTGAGAAACGGGGACCATTTTCGCAAACCTCGGGTATTTCAGCGTAACTGCTCCGGGTTTTACCCCAAGTCAAGATTTACTATAGGTTGATTATTCATTTTCGGGGTCTTCGCTCGGAACCTTGGCCGTCCGCCCTGAACGCAGAGAATCGCGACGGCCGAATCCCTTTCCGCGAGACATCGGCTTGCGTTCACCCTTCGCCTTGGCGGCGATCTCCTTGAGCTTGATGGTCTGGTTGACCGACATGGCCTGACCGGCGCCGCCCTTTTCGGGATCGCCGAACGCCCGGCCGTAGGTCTCGATGCGCTGGGCGACCGAACCCAGGAACTCGCCTTCCCACTCCGACAACTCGACGCCGGCGAGATCGGCCGTGCGCTTGGCGCGCTTGAGCGCGTTCAGGGCGGCCTTGCGCGCTTGAGCACGGGGATCGGGCGGCTTCTTGGCGCGCATGAGGGCAGACTAGCGGGCGTCGAGGGCGGGACGCACGCGGAAAAATCACCGTCTCAAACCCTCTCCCATGGGGAGAGGGAGGGACCCGCGCCGCAGGCGTGGGAGGGAGAGGGGGTAAAACGTCGACCGGCGTGCCGGCAGGGCGCTCGTAGAAAACGGTGAGGGTGCAACCCCTCACCCTCCCACCGCTGCGCGGCGGGCCCCGCCCTCTCCCGCTGGGAGAGGGTGAGCTCTCAGCGTCCTAGATCTCGCCGATGGCCGACAGGTACAGGTCCAGGATCGCGTCCTCTTCCTGGCGCTTGGCGCGGTCGGTCTTACGCAGGCGGACCACCTTGCGCAGGATCTTGACGTCGAAGCCGTTGCCCTTGGCCTCGGCGTAGACTTCCTTGATCTGCTCGGCGATCTCGGTCTTTTCGACCTCGAGGCGCTCGACCCGGTCGATGATGCTCTTGAGCTGGCCTTGAGCGGTGGAGTTGAGCACGTCGGCGTGCGGGGCGGCGTCGTCGGCCATGAGATGTCTCGCGAAGGCGGGAAATGAGAGGCGCGGAACCTAGTGGCAACGGGCTCCGAGTGGAAGGCCGATTCAGCGCCCCTCCACACGTCCGCGCGAGACTTCCGCCAGAGCGGCCAGGTCGGGGGTTGCGCCCTCGCCGGCCAGCAGGGCCTCCAGGCCGTTCTCGACCAGATCGGCCAGCGGCAGGGCCAGCCCCTTCTCGTCGCCGGCGGCCAGGGCCAGGCGGACATCCTTGAGGGCGAGATCGGCGGCGAAGCCCGGCGGGTGGTAGCGGCCCTCGGCGATCATGGCGCCGTAGATCTTGTAGATCGGGGCGGCGAAGATCGTGCTGGTCAGCATGTCCAGCAGGTCGGCGGCCGGCACGCCGTGGGCCGCGCCCAGGGCCGTGGCCTCGCCCATGGCCTCGACGGCCGAGACGATCATCAGGTTGCCGGCGATCTTGACGGCGTTGGCGCGGACCGGATCCTCGCCCATCGGCCAGACCTTGGTCGCCAGGGCCTCCAGCACCGGCATGGCCTTGGCCACCGCGTCGGGCGCGCCCGCCGCCAGCACGCTCAGCCCCCCGGCCCGGGCCACCGGCGGACGGCCGAACACCGGCGCGGCCACATAGCCCAGGCCCAGCACGGCATGCGTCTCGGCAAGCTCGCGCGCGAAGGCGGTGGAGATGGTGGCGAGGTTGACGTGGACCAGGCCGGAACGGGCGCGCGGCAAGGCGTCCAGCAGGACGTCGCGGATCGCCTTGTCATGCGCCAGGATCGACAGGACGACATCGCCTTGCAGCGCGTCCTCGATCGTCTCGGCCGCCCTGGCGCCCAAGGCGACCAGCTCGGCGACAGGACCGGGCGAGCGGTTCCACACCGTCACGGCGTGGCCCTTGTCCAGCAGATTGGCGGCCATCGCCGCGCCCATGGCCCCCAGACCGATGAAACCGATGTGCATGAGCAGGCTCCTGAAGCCCCTTCTCCCCTTGCGGGAGAAGGTGTCGGCACAGCCGACGGATGAGGGGTCGACAGGCGTCGGACGCCCAGCGTGACCGTTCAACTGGTCGCGGCGGAAGCTTTCTTCAACCCCTCATCCGGCGCTTCGCGCCACCTTCTCCCGCAAGGGGAGAAGGGTCAGAGAAGGCCGTGCTTTTCCACGACCGGCCGCAGCGTCGCCGGATCGACGAAGTGGTGGACGTGGAAGCCCAGGGCGGCCGCGGCCTCGACATTGGCGCGGCTGTCGTCGACGAACAGCAGGTCGGCCGGCTCCAACCCCGTGCGCTCCAGCGCGATTTCGTAGATGCGGTGCTCGGGCTTGATCACCCGTTCGCGGCCCGAGACCACGGTGTCCCGGAAATGGCGGAAGGCCGGGCTCATGGCCCGCACGTCGTCCCAGGTCTCGTGGGACATGTTGGTCAGGCCGAACTGCGGCACGCCGCGCGCGGCCAGCTCCTCGATGACGGATTCGGTCTCGGGGATCGTCCCGGAGAACATCTCGTCCCAGCGGTCCCACCAGGCGGCGATGTGCTCGGCGTGGTGGGGGTGCTCGGCGCTCAGGGCGGCGATGTTGTCGGCGAAGGTCACGCCGCGGTCGGTCGCCGCGTGCCAATCCAGGGTCCCGACATGCGAAAGGAACCGGTCGAGATCGGCCGGTTCCTTGAAGATCTTCGCGTAGAGCGTGCGCGGATTCCAGCGCACGATGACGTTGCCGACGTCCCAGAGCAGCGCCCTGGGAGGCCGCGCGGGCGTCATTAGCCTTGCTTGGCTTTGAAGCGCGGGTCGGTCTTGTTGATGATGTAGATGACGCCCTTGCGGCGAACCATCTTGCAGTCGCGGTGACGCGACTTCAGCGACTTCAGCGAGCTACGAACCTTCATGACCGTCTCTATACTCAGCGGAGAGGTTCGCGGCCGCCATGAGGGCGAAAGGAACATCCGGGATGTTTCGGAGGGCGTGCGTATAAGCAGGACAGGCGCGGGAGTCAATGCGCGCCTTGGCCTGAAAGCGCGCGCCGACGGGGCTTCGCGCCCGCCTTGTCGCCTGGGAGCTTCATCATGACCACCGCCAGTATTCCAGGGACCGAGGGCTACGACCAGGATGTCGAGGCGTTTTTCGAACGCGCCGACGGCGTCGCCTTCGCCGACAAGTACGCCGCCGTCCTGCATCTGATGCCCGCCGACCCGTCCAGAATCCTCGATATCGGGGCCGGATCGGGCAAGGACGCGGCCGATTTCGCCGCCATGGGGCACACGGTGCTGGCGGTCGAGCCGACGCCGGTCCTGCTGGCCGGCGCGATCGCCCGCCACGCCCACCCCGCCATCGCCTGGCTGGGCGACGGCCTGCCCGATCTGGCCGCCGTGCGGGCGCGCGGCGAGACCTTCGACCTGATCGTGATGTCGGCGGTCTGGATGCACCTGGACGCGGCCCAGCGCGAGCGCGCCATGCCGAACGTCGCGGCCCTGCTGGCGGACGGCGGGGTGCTGATTCTGTCCCTGCGCCACGGCCCCGTCCCGCCCGGCCGGCGGATGTTCGAGGTCTCGGCGGACGAGACCATCGGACTGGCGCGGGCGGAAGGCTTGAGCCCGCGGCTGCGGGAGGAGCGAGGCTCGATCCAGGCCGCCAACCGCCTGGCCGGTGTGACCTGGACGCTTCTGGCCTTCGAGAAGATCAAAAGCTCCACAGTTTAGACGTGTCTTGGCGGGAACTTCACCGCTCTGTCGCCCTTGTGATTGAAGCCTTCAACCAAACGCCGGTAGCCTGCCACCATGGATAGACGCGTTTTCCTCGTTCTGCTGCTGGCCGGTTGCGCCGACACCTCGACCAACGCGCCCCTGGCGCCGTCGGTCGCGCCGCCGACTCCGGCCGCGCCGCCGCCCGGCTCCACGCCGTCGGTCGCCGCTCCGCCGGCCGCCGGCCAGGTCGTGGGCTTCGACACCTGGCTGGCCGCCTTCAAGCAGAAGGCCCTGGCCGCCGGCCTGACCCAGCAGCTGCTGGACCGCGAACTGGACGGCGTGACGCCCAATCCCAAGGTCATCTCGCTGGACGGCCGTCAGCCCGAGTTCTCCAAGCCGGTCGGCGACTACATCAGGGGCGTGGTCGGCGAGGACCGCGTGGCCGTGGGCCGCGCCAAGCGCGACAGTCTGACCTTCCTGCCGGCCATCGAGTCCCGCTACGGCGTGCCGCGCGACATCCTTCTGGCCGTCTGGGCCATGGAATCGGCGTTCGGCAAGATCCAGGGCGACTTCGACGTGGTGCGCTCGATGGCCAGCCTGGCGTTCGACGGCCGCCGCCGCAATTGGGCCGAGGGCGAGCTGATCGCCGCGTTGAAGATCATCGCCTCGGGCGAGGACACGCGCGAGCAGCTGAAGGGCTCGTGGGCCGGGGCCATGGGCCAGACCCAGTTCCTGCCTTCGAACTACCTGTCGACCGCCGTGGATTTCGACGGCGACGGCCGCCGCGACATCTGGGGCAGCGACAGCGACAGCCTGGCCTCGGCCGCCAACCTGCTGAAGAAGGGCAATTGGAAGCCCGGCGTCGGCTGGGCCAAGGAAGTGATCCTGCCGGCCGGCTTCGACTACGGCCTGGCCGAGGGTCCGCGCGAGATCCCGTCGTGGTGGGAAGCCAAAGGCGTGCGCCGCGCCGACGGCCTGCCCTGGACGCCCGCCGACGCCGCCTCGCCGGCCGGCCTGATCCTGCCCGCCGGCTGGTCCGGCCCGGCCTTCCTGGCCCTGCCCAACCACTATGCGATCCGCACCTACAACAACTCGACGTCCTATGCCCTGGGCATCGGCATGCTGGCCGACCGGTTCGCCGGCGGCGGACCGCTGGTCACGGCCTGGCCAGTCGAGACGCCGCTGGGACTGGCCGACCGCATGGCCGCCCAGATCGCGCTCGGCCGCCTGGGCTTCGACCCCGGCCCGGCCGACGGCGTGATCGGGGCCGGCACCCGCAAGGCCCTGCGCGCCTGGCAGGCCGACCGCAAGCTGCCCGCCGACGGCTATCTGTCGTCCGACATGGTGGCCCGGCTCAAGGCGCAGGCCGGCATCAGCTAGCGACCCCGCCGCATTCCTGGGACATTCCCCAGCGCGGATTACCGTCGCGCCGCAAGGACGACTCAGCAATCCGCCCTATGGCCGCTGGGATCGCGCCCGACCACTCTTCGAGGCCTACGCCACGGAGACCTGGGTCATGGGCCTTGAGCCGAACATCCGATCCGCCGCGCCCCGCGCAGCCTTGAGACGCCTTGGCCAGGCGCTGGGCGCCGGCCTCGTCATCGCCCTGGCCGCCGGAGCCCACCAGGCCCAGGCGTCCGAGGGCGGGGCCAGCCTCTACCTGCTCGGCACCGGCGGCCCCGGCAACGCGATCATGCCGCCGCTGAAGGGCGTCTTCTTCGACAACGAGGTCTATTACTACAAGGGCAGCAGCAGCGGCGGGAAGCCGTTCCCCATCGGCGGCAATGTCGTGGCGGGTCTGGACGCCAAGATCCTCGCCGACTTCGCCACCGTGCTGTGGGTGCCGACCACCGATCTGGGCGGCGTGACGGTGGCGCTGGGCGCCGCCCTGCCGTTCGGCGAGCCCGATGTCGGCGTCGACGTCGTGATCACCGGTCCGCGCGGCAATCAGGTCGGGGTGTCGGCCAGCGACTCGGCCTTCGTGGTCGGCGACCCGATCGCCACCGCCATGCTGGGCTGGAAGAAGGGCGACGTGCACTTCCAGCTCTCGAGCATGCTCAACATCCCGATCGGCGACTATCGCAAGGACGAGCTGGCCAACCTGGCCTTCCACCGTTGGGCGATGGACTCCTCGTTCGCGGTCAGCTGGCACGACCCCAAGAGCGGCTGGGACGTCAGCGGCAAGGCCGGCCTGACCCTGAACGGCGAGAACCCCTACACCGACTACAAGACCGGAACCGAGATGCACCTGGAGGCGGCGGTCGAGAAGACCTTCTCCCCCAAGTGGTCGGCCGGTCTGCAGGGCTACTATTTCAAGCAGGTCAGCGCCGACAGCGGCCCGGGCGCCAAGCTGGGTCCGTTCCAGGGCGAGGTCACCGGCGTCGGCGCCACGGCGGCCTACAACTTCAAGATCGGCCACATGCCCGCCACCCTGCGGGCCCGGGCCTTCACCGAGTTCAACGCCACCAACCGCATGGAGGGCGACTCGTTCTGGCTGGGCCTGACCGTGCCGCTGAGCGTGAAGATGCCGACCGCGCCGCCGACCTAGAACGTTAATGCGGGCCGGTGGCGTCGATCGAGCTGGCGTCCACCACCTGGGCCTCGTCGCGGGCCTCGCGCGGGGCCTGCGCGTCGCCGACCCGGCGCATGACCGGATCGATCAGGGCGTAGGCGACCAGACCCGCCAGCACCACGACGTTCATCAGGTAGGGCGAGGGGTGGGCCCACTTGTAGAGCGCCACGCCCAGCACCGGGGCGATGATCACCGAGGCGCCGTTGATGGCGCTGATCGCTCCGGCCACCGCCCCCTGCTCCTCGTGGCCCACCGACAGCGAGGCGCCGGCCGTGAAGCCGGGCCGGGCGAAACCGTAGCCCAGGCTGCACAGGGCGAAGCCGACGACCAGGGTGTGATAGTCCGGCGAGAAGGCGACGATCAGGTTGCCGACGCCCGCGCAGCCCGCGCCCAGCCACAGCAGCTGGCGCGGGGTCAGGCGCAGCATGCGGATCAGGCCCCACTGGGCCAGCAGGCTGGCCACCGCGCCGGCCATCATCGCCACGCCCGCGAAGGCCGCCGCCTTGGCCGGCGAGATGTGCAGCTTGTCGATGACCATGAAGCCCAGGGTCTGCTGGTTCACCGTCTGGGCGCTGGCCAGCAGGAAGCCGTAGACGATGAAGGGCATGATCCGCCGGTCGTTCCAGCGCACGCGGGCCCGGGTCTTCCTGGCGGTTTCGTCCGCCCGATCGGGGATCTCGTCCGGGGTTTCGGGCAGGCCGCGCAGCACCAGGATCAGAACCACGCCGGCGATGACCGCGAACGCGAACATCGGCCCCGACAGGGTCAGCAGCGGGAACACCAGGAACGGCGCGACAGCCGGACCCAGGATCGTGCCCAGGCCGCTGGCCGAGGCCATGGTGGCCAGGGCGTTGGTGCGGTCGGCGGGCGCGGTGCGGTCGGCGACATAGGCCTGGGCGGCCGGGTTCGAGGCGCTGCCGACCAGGCCGAAGATCGCCCGCGACAGGGCCGCCCCGGCGAACACCGCCAGCGGGACCATCAGGCCCTTCAGCCCCATCAGGATGAAGAAGCCGAAGCCCAGCATCGACACCGCGAAGCCGGCCATGCCCAGGATCACCATCGGCTTGCGGCCGCGCTTGTCGGACATCCGCGCCCAGACCGGCGACATCACGCCCCACAGCAGGGCCGACAGCGAGAAGATCGAGCTGATCAGCACATCGGGAATGCCGACCTGACGCCCGATGGCCGGCAGCACGGTCTGCAGGGCGGTGTTGCCGGCGGCGCTGGACAGCAGGACGGCGAACAGGATGGCGAAGGCGCGGCCCTTGGCCTTGTCGTCCAGGCGGACATCCGGGCTGGCTGCGCTCATGCTTCCCCTCCGAGACGCGCCGCCGGTTGCCCCCGGCCTATGGCGTCAAACATCTGTTAGGCGGGTGCGGCGAAAGGCGCAACAGGCCCGAAAAACCCCGCTCACCTTGGATTAAGCATTAACGGCCATGATCCCGGCTGAAGTTACCCGGGGCTCTCTTCGTCATGTTCCAGATCGTCGGCATCATCCTGCTGTTCGTGCTCGTGTTCGGCAGCTTCATCATGTCCGGCGGCAAGATGGACGTGATCATCGAAGCCGCCCCGCACGAACTGATGTGCATCCTCGGCGCGGGCATCGCCTCGTTCCTGGTCTCGAACTCGATGACCGTGATCAAGGCCACCGGCGGCGGCTTCGGCAAGATCTTCGCGGGCCCCAAATGGAAGACCGCGGACTACCGCGACCTGCTGGGCCTGCTGTTCCTGCTGACCAAGACGATGAAGTCCAAGGGCGTCATCGCCCTGGAAAGCCACATCGAACGTCCGCACGAGAGCGGAATCTTCCTGCGCTATCCGAAGATCATGAAGGACCACTTCGCCGTCGACTTCATCTGCGACACCCTGCGGATGATGACCATGAACCTGGAGGATCCCCACCAGGTCGAGGACGCGATGGAGAAGCAGCTCGAAAAGCACCATCACGAAGGCCTGGCCCCGGCCCACGCCCTGCAGAGCCTGGCCGACGCCCTGCCCGCCCTGGGCATCGTCGCCGCCGTGCTGGGCGTCATCAAGACCATGGGCTCGATCACCGAGCCGCCGGCCGTGCTGGGTGCGATGATCGGCGGCGCCCTGGTCGGCACCTTCCTCGGCGTGTTCCTGGCCTATGGCCTGGTCGGACCGTTCGCCACGCGCCTGACCGCCGTGGTCGACGAAGAGGGCTCGTTCTACAAGATCATCCAGTCGGTCCTTGTCGCCCACCTGCATGGCAACGCCGCCCAGATCAGCGTCGAGATCGGCCGCGGCAGCGTCCCGAGCGAGGCCCAGCCCAGCTTCCTGGAACTGGAAGAAGCCCTGCAGGCGATCCCGAACGAGACCTGATCCAGGCGATCACGGACCGATCACGGATCCGTGAACATTTGTCTTGCCCCTGCCATCGAACTGATGTTCTGTGACCTTGTGACGCGGCTCAAACGGGCCGCAGTCGCCAGACAAGCAGTCGCAAGGGAAGCCCCTATGACCACCAAGATTCTCCGCTCGATCCTGATCGCCGGCGTGGCCGTCTCGGCCCTGTCGCTCGCCGCCTGCGGCCAGAAGTCGGAAACCGCGGCCGACGCCTCCTCGAAGGCCGCCCAGGACGCCGCCGCTTCGGCCAGCACGGCTCAGGACGCGTCCGCCAACGCCGCGACCGCCGCCGCCGACGCCAACAAGGCCGCCGCTGACGCCGCCGCCGCTCCGGCCGCCGCCGACGCCACCACCGCCGCCGAAGCGCCCGGCACGACCACCACCACGACCACCACCGAAAAGAAGGTCGAGCCGGCGCCCGCCCACTAAGGCGCCCATCGTCCTCGAGACCATCGGAAGGGCCGTCCGCGAGGGCGGCCCTTCTTCTATCGGCGCCCTTCTTTTAGAGGGGGCGGCGGTCCTATAAGCGGCGCATGAGCGATCCCGCCGCGCCTTCTCCCGACTCCCCGCCGGCCTCGCCGCTGATCTGGCGCGACGACGGCATGCCCCAGTCGGCGCTGTACGGCGACGTCTACTTCTCCAGCGCCGATGGCCTGGCCGAGACCCGCGCGGTGTTCCTGACCGGCTGCGACCTGCCCGCCGCCTGGCGGGGCCGCGACCATTACACCGTCGGCGAACTGGGCTTCGGCACCGGCCTGAACATCGCCGCCCTGCTGGACCTGTGGCGTCGTGAGAAGACTTCAGGGCAGCGCCTGCACCTCTTCTCGATCGAGGCCCACCCGATTACCCGCGACGAGGCGGCCCGGGCCCTGGCGGTCTGGCCCGAGCTGGGCGAGGCGGCCCAGGTGCTGCTCGACCACTGGCCGGGCCAGGCGCGCGGCTTTCATCGCATCGACCTGCCCGGCTTCGACGCCACCTTCGACCTGGCGGTGATGGACGTCGAGGAGGCCCTGGCCGCCTGGGACGGCGTGGCCGACGCCTGGTTCCTGGACGGCTTCTCCCCGGCCCTGAACCCGGCCATGTGGCGCGAGGAGATCCTGGCCGCCGTGGCCGCCCGCAGCGCGCCCGGCGCGCGGGCCGCCACCTTCACCGTCGCCGGCGCGGTGCGGCGCGGCC
>NZ_JBFUAW010000046.1:0-29553 GCF_056406095.1 Caulobacter sp. P1_D6
CCCCGTTCGACGCCGACGGCGGGCGGGCTCCCCAACGACAGGAGTCCCCGGACACGCTGGAGTAACCCCCTCCAGCCCAGTCCCGCTCGATCGCCCCCCGCCGCCGCATCGGTCGCTGGCCTTGCGCCCTTTCCCTGCGACGAGGTGGGATCAGGATACGGGCGGTCTGGAGGGTGAGGACCAAATCGGGTCGAGAAAGTTCAGGGCGTTGAAATCGCGAGGGTTTGTTCGCTGAACGCCGAGCACAGAGCCCGCCGCCTCGCTCCACCTTTCCACCGTCATCCTCGGAACAGTCCGAGGATGACGAGGCTTTGGGGGCATTGCGTGAAGCCGGACACGGCGTCACCCCTCTCCCTCCCACGCTTCCAGCGCGGGCCCCTCCCTCTCCCCTCCGGGAGAGGGTGAAAGGAGGGCGTTCCATCGCCCCGGCTCGCAAGGGACGACGTAGACACAACAGCGCAGGAGTTCGAACTTGAATCGTTTCGTCGTGATCTCCGGCTGCTCCAGCGGCGGCAAGTCTACCCTGCTGGACGAGCTGAAGCGGCGCGGCCTCGCCGTGGTCGAGGAGCCCGGCCGGCGGATCGTGCGGGCGGAACTGACCGGCGACGGCGCGGCCTTGCCATGGGTGGACGCGGCGGCGTTCGCGCAGCGAGCCGTGGCTATGGCGCTGGCTGATCGGGACGAGGCCGAGCGCCTGGATGGCTGGGTGTTCTTCGACCGGGGCCTGGTCGACGCGGCGGCCGCCCTGGAGCATGCGACGGGCGAGGCCGTGCTGGAGCGGCTGGGCCGCGCCCATCGCTATCACCGGCAGGTGTTCCTGACGCCGCCCTGGCCGGAGATCTATGTCAACGACCCCGAGCGGCCCCACGGGTTCGAGGCGGCGCGGGCGGAGTATGGGCGGTTGCTGGAGGCCTATGCGGCGCTGGGCTACGCGGTCTCGATCCTGCCCAAGATCGACGTCGCCGCGCGCGCCGACGTCCTGCTGAAGACTCTGGAAATCCAGGGCGGATCGGCAAGCATTCAGAAGCGAAAACCTCGTCCTTCGACAAGCTCAGGATGAGGTTTTCTACTGCCGAGGCCTGCGTAATGGTCCTCATCCCTCGAACGGGATGGCGTTCTTCTGCATCGCCGCGATCAGGCGGGTGCTGTTTTCGAAGATGACGTTGTCGTCGGCCATGCCGTGCAGCAGCAGCAGGCTGCCCGGCTTCAGGTTCTTCAGGCGGTTGAGCGCGTCGGAATTGGCGTAGCCTTCCTTGTTCTCGTCCGGCTTGCCCATGAACTGCTCGGTGTAGTGGGTGTCGTAGAGGCCCCACTCGGTCGGCGGCGCGCCGGCCGCGCCCGCCTTGAACGGGGTGTCCGGCGCGGTCAGCAGCATCAGGGTCATGAACCCGCCGTACGACCAGCCCATCACGCCCAGCTTGTCGGCGTCGACATAGGGCAGGCCCGCCAGGAACTTGGCGCCGGCCAGCTGGTCCTCGACCTCGACGGTGCCCATGCGGCGGTCGAGAGCCCGCTTGAACTTGGCCGAGCGGTTGCTGCTGCCGCGATTGTCCAGCTTGAAGATGACGTAGCCGTCCTCGAGATAGGGCCGTTCGCCGACCTTCTGCCACGACCGGCTGACGGTCTGGGCGTGCGGGCCGCCATAGACCGAGACGATGGCCGGATACTTCTTGGCCGGGTCGAAGCCGACCGGCTTGAGGATCTCGTAGTTCAGCACCTCGCCGTCGGACGCCTTCAGCGTGCCGTACTCCGGAACGGGCAGGGTGGCGGCGTAGGGGCCGTAGGGGTGGCCAGCGTCGAGCTTGTTCTCCTCGATCCAGCGCACGCGCTTGCCCGTGGCGTCATAGAGCGCGGTCTGGGGCGGGGTCTTGGGATCGCTGTAGCCGGCCGTGAAGGCGTTGCCCGCCTCGGCGACCTTGGCCGTCCACCAGCCGCCGGCCGGGGTCAGGGCCTTGGGCTTGCCGGGTTTGGCGTAGCTGACCTCGTAGATTCGGCGTTCCAGCGGGGTGTCGATCGAGGCGGAGAAGATCGCGACCTTGCGGGCTTCGTCGACGCCTTCCAGCGCGGTGATCGGCCAGTCGCCCTGGGTGACCTGGGCGATCAGCTTGCCGCCGGCGGCGTAGTGGTAGAGGTGGTTGTAGCCCGACTTCTCGGACGACCACAGGAAGCTGCCGTCCTTCAGCGGATGGAAGTCGTCGTTCAGCTCGATCCAGTGGGCGTCGGTCTCGGTCAGGATCGTCTTGCCCCCAACCATCTGATTGGAGCCCTTGGTTGGGTCGTAGGCGATCAACTCGACGGTCTTCTGGTCGCGGGTCTGGCGCTGGACGTACAGGGTCTTGCCGTCGGCCGACCAGTCGACGCGGGCGACATAGATGTCCTTGTTGGGGCCCAGGTCGATCTGCACGACCTTGCCGGTGGCCAGGTCCTGGACGAACAGGTCGACCACGGCGTTCGGGCGGCCGGCGCGCGGATAGCGCTGCTCGACCACCGTGGCGCCGCCCGGACCGATGTCGGCGCGCGGGATCACGTCGACGGTGCTCTCGTCGACGCGGGTGTAGGCGATGCTGGTTTCGGCGGGGTTCCACCAGTAGCCGGTGAAGCGGTCCATTTCCTCCTGGGCGACGAACTCGGCCGTGCCGAACGACAGGGCGTCCTTGCCCTCGGTGGTCAGGGCCTTCTCGGCGCCGCCGGTCGCTCCCCCATTTAGGGGCTTGATGTAGAGGTTCTGGTCGCGGACGTAGGAGACGAAGCCGCCCTTGGGCGAGACCTTGGCGTCGACCTCGTCGCCGGGGGTCTGGGTCAGGCGGCTGACCTTGCCGTCGGCGACGCTGTCCAGATAGAGGTCGCCGTCCAGCGGCACCAGGATGAAGCGGCCTTCCTTGTCCCAGCTGTATTCGACGATGCCGCGGGCCGAGACGCGGGCGCGTTCACGGCGGGCCTTCTCGGCTTCCGACAGCTCCTTGCCGCCCGACGACAGGGCCGCCGAGTCGATCAGGCGATAGGGCTCGCCCCCCTTGATGTCGGCCGCCCACAGGTCCTGGACGTTGGCCGCCTCGGCCTTGCCCTTCAGATAGGTGACGCGCTTGCCGTCCGGCGACAGGGCCACGCCCTTGGCGGTGGGACCGTTCAGGGCCGGGTCGGCGAAGATCCGCTCCGGGGTCAGTTTTTCCGCCAAGACAGGCGACGACAGGGCGAGGCAGGCCGCGATGGCCAGGAGCGAGGGTCTGATCATGGCGCGGGACGCTATCGGCGAGCGTGACTGTTGTCAGCAGGGAAGTTTGGCTCGCCCTTGTCGTGGCCGCAGGTGCGTCAGCTCGCCGCGCCTCGATGGAATCGCTTGCAATGACACCGGTGTTAGCGGTAACAGCTCGTCCGTGAGGCGCCGAGCGCCTCTGCCCTTCCTGGGCGTTTCCTCCCTAATGACTTCAAGCCCGGTCTTTTTGGCCGGGCTTTCTTTTTGGGCGCGACCCTGGCGGAGCGCATGAAAAAAGGCCGGAGGTTTCCCTCCGGCCCTTCGTTTCGTCAGTGACGCCGCGGTCCTAGAACCGCTTGCGGATCGTCACGTAGCCCTGGCGCGGGGCGCCCGGCAGCAGGGTCATGGCCGTGCCGCCCGGGTCGGCCTTGGCCGCGCCGCCCGAACCCACCGTCGAGATGTAGTCCTCGTCGGTCAGGTTGGTGATGTTGGCCTGAACCTCCAGGCCGCGCAGCCAGGCGTTGTCGCCGCCGTCGAAGCGGTAGCCCACCGTCAGGTCGGCCACCGTGAAGCCCTCGACGTTGCCGCCGTCGTTCTCGAACGTGTACCAGCGCGAGCTGGTGTAGCTGACGCCGAGATTGGCGAAGAGGCCCGGGCCGTTGTCGTAGCCCAGGACGGCCTTGAACAGGTGCTTGGGCGTGAAGACCACGTCCTTGTCCTTGGTGTGCATCGCTACCGCGCCGCCGGCGCCGGGGACGTCGTCCTGGTAGACGGAGTCGTTGTAGGCATAGGAGCCGTACAGCGACCAGGCGTCGGTCAGGCGGTACTGGCCGGCCAGCTCGATCCCCTTGGTCTCGACCGCGCCGACGTTCGACAGAACGGCCGGCAGGCCCAGGATCGGCGGAGCCGTGCTGGCGCTGTCCAGGCGGTTCTCGAAGTCGACGTGATAGACCGCCGCCACGCCTTGGAAGCGGTCGGTCTTGAGGCGGACGCCGCCTTCGAAGGTCTTGGAGGTCTCGGGCTCGAGGTTGTCGCGAATGTAGTCGACGACGGTCTGGTTCTGCGAGGCGAACGGACCCGAGGTCGCGGCCGACACGAAGGCGGCCATGTTCTCGGTGTAGCCGGCGAAGAACTCCACGCCGTTGTTCAGGCTATAGACGGCGCCGACCTGGGGCAGGAAGCTGTCCTTGGACTCGATCTTGCCGTTCACGGCGCCGACGATCGACTTGACCTCGTTCTCGACCTTCAGGGCCTTGAAGCCGAAATTGACCTTCAGGGCGTCGGTCACGGTCCAGACGTCCTGGATGTAGCCGGTCGTGGTCTTGGTGTTGAACTTGTATTCCCACGAGGTGGCGAAGGGGTTGGACTGGAAGTCCAGCGGGTCGCGCGACGGGGCCGCCAGGGTCTCGGCGTAGAACCGGCGAGCCTGGTGGAAATCGTTGTCCTCGGTCCAGAAGCCGGCGCTGATCGCGTGGCCGCCCAGGTCGACATAGACATTGCCGATCAGACCCTTGCGGTCGATGTCGTACTCGGTGGTGCGGATCGACAGCGGGGCGGCGTTCGAACCGGCCGCGCCATAGCCGGGGCTGACCGTGTAGGGCGTGTACCACAGGCCCTGGCCTTCGTTCTTGTGGCCGTAGCCGGTCAGGTCGAAGCGGGCCATTTCGCCCAGGTCGTGCTTCAGCGTGACGGCGTAGATGTCGTCGTCGCGGATGCCGGCGCCGGCGTAGTAGGCGTCGTCAGGCGTGGCCACGCCGTACTGGGCGTACGGGTTGGTCCCCACGCCGGTCCAGTAGCCGCCGTTCAGGATCGGGTTGGGACCGGCGTAGTTGGCCGGGTTGTTCAGCACCGTGGCGACGCCGACGGCCTTGTTCCAGTCGGGCTGGAAGTTGTCCCAGTCGCGGCCCAGGCGCTTGATCATGTCGAACGACATGTCCTGGTAGTCCTGCTCGCGGCGCTCGGAGTGGTTATAGAACGCGGTCAGCGAGCCGGTCTCGCCCAGGGGCAGCACGACCTTGGCGTCGAACTGGCGCTGCTTCTGCTCGCTGCCGCCTTTCCACTTGTCGGCCTTCTGGTCGACGCCCGAGATGTAGGCGCGCAGGCCGCCCAGGCTTTCGATCGCGCCGGTGTCGATGCGGCCGAACACCCGGTACATCGAGTCCGAACCGACCGTGGCGTTGGTCTGGACGTGGAACTCGCGCGACGGGTCGCGGGTGAAGAACTGCAGCGTGCCGCCCAGGTTCGAGGTCGAGGCGGTCGACAGCGAGCCGGCGCCCTGGGCCAGCTCGACCTTGCCCAGGTCTTCGCTGGTGACGGCGCGGCTGATGTGCAGGCCGTTGTAGTTGCCGTAGCTCATGTCGCCCAGCGGCACGCCGTCCAGCGTGAAGCCCAGGCGGCTCTGGTCGAAGCCGCGGATGGCGACGCGGGTCGACCACTCGTAGGCGCCGAACGCGTCGGCCGACTGGAAGCTGACGCCTGGCAGCTTCTCGATCGCGCGCAGCGGGCTGGAACCGGCGGCCAGGACTTCGATCTGGGTGGTGGTGATCGTCTGGACCTGGCGGCTCTGGCCCTGGCCCAGCACGATGATGGCGTCGACTTCGTTGGCGTCCGCCGGAGCGGCGGCGGCGGGGGCTGGGGCGGGCGCGGTTTCGGCGGCCAGGGCCAGGAGCGGCGTGGCCGACAGCAGGGCGCACAAGGCCCCGCCCAGCATCAGGTGTCGTTTCATGATTTGAATCCCCACGCCGGCGCTCAGGGGGAGCGGCGCCGGCTTAGTGATCTGCGGTAACAGTGCTCGGCGACAGAGTTCCGACAGTTCCATGTCAGGTTGCGGACGGTCCGGCGACGGCCGGATGACAGGCTGTCGCACCGCCGCGAGCCCCCTGCGCATTGCGGAATCCCGCCCCGAAGGCTATCTGAGCGCCCGACCCCTGATCCCCAAGATCTTCCCCGATCTGACCAGCGAGAACCAACGCCCCCCATGGCTCAGCAATATATTTTCCAGATGCAAGGCCTGACCAAGGCCTATCCCGGCGGCAAGAAGGTCTTCGAGAACATCTGGCTGTCGTTCTACTCCGACGCCAAGATCGGCGTCGTGGGCGTCAACGGCTCGGGCAAGTCGACCCTGCTGAAGGTGATGGCCGGGATCGACAAGGAATTCTCGGGCGAGGCCAAGGCCGCCGACGGTATCCGTCGCGGCTACCTCCCGCAGGAGCCGGTGCTGGACCCGACGCTCGACGTCTGGGGCAACGTCATCGCCGACTGCGAGGACAAGCAGATCTTCGACCGCTACAACGCGGCCGCCAACAAGCTCGGCGAGGAATATTCCGACGAGCTGATGGAGGAGATGACCAAGCTCCAGGAGATCATCGACGCCCGCGACCTGTGGGACATCGACTCCAAGGTCGAGATGGCCATCGACGCGCTGCGCTGCCCGCCCAACGACGCCAACATCGACAGCCTGTCGGGCGGTGAGAAGCGCCGCATCGCCCTGGCGCGCCTGCTGCTCAGCAAGCCCGACATCATGCTGCTGGACGAACCGACCAACCACCTGGACGCCGAGTCGGTGGCCTGGCTGCAGCACCATCTGGAAAACTTCCCGGGCTGCGTGATCCTGGTCACCCACGATCGCTACTTCCTGGATCAGGTCACCAAGTGGACGCTCGAGCTCGATCGCGGCAAGGGCATCCCCTACGAAGGCAACTATTCCGGCTGGCTGGAGCAGAAGACCAAGCGCGTCGTGCAGGAGCAGTCGGAGTCCGACAGCCGCCAGCGCGCGCTGACCCGCGAACTGGAGTGGGTCCGCAGCTCGCCCAAGGCCCGTCAGTCCAAGTCCAAGGCCCGCCTGGCGAGCTACGAGGAAATGGTTTCGGCGCAGGAGAACGCCCGCGCCGCCCAGACCCAGGCCCACATCCAGATCCCGCCCGGCCCGCGCCTGGGCAACCTGGTGCTGGAAGTCACCGGCCTGGAGAAGGAGTACGGCGACAAGGTGCTGTTCAAGGACCTGTCGTTCAAGCTGCCGCCCAACGGCATCGTCGGCGTCATCGGCCCGAACGGCGCCGGCAAGTCGACGCTGTTCAAGCTGATCACCGGCCGCGAGCAGCCCGACCAGGGCACGGTCAAGGTCGGCGAAACCGTCAAGCTGTCGTATGTCGACCAGAGCCGCGACGCCCTGGATCCGAACAAGACCATCTGGCAGGAAGTCTCGGGCGGCACCGACGTGATGGTCGTCGGCAAGCGCGAGATCAACAGCCGCGCCTATGTCGGCAGCTTCAACTTCAAGGGCGCCGACCAGCAGAAGAAGGTCGGCCTGCTGTCGGGCGGTGAGCGCAACCGCGTCCACCTGGCCAAGACCCTGGCCACCGGCGGCAACCTGCTGCTGCTCGACGAACCGACCAACGACCTGGACATCGAAACCTTGCAGGCCCTGGAAGAGGCCCTGGAAGAGTTCGCCGGCTGCGCCGTGGTCATCAGCCACGATCGCTGGTTCCTGGACCGTCTGGCGACCCACATCCTGGCCTTCGAGGGCGACAGCCACGTCGAATGGTTCGAAGGCAACTTCGAGATGTACGAGGAAGACAAGAAGCGCCGCCTGGGCGCCGACAGCCTGATCCCCAAGCGCATCAAGTTCCAGAAGTTCGCCCGCTAGTACGCGGATCGATCACCGGATATCAACGGGGCGGCCTGCGAGGGCCGCCCCGTTTTCGTTAGTCCTACTTCGGTTCGGTCGGCGCGCCGGGCGTTTCGGTGGAACCGGGGAGGTTCGAGCCCGGGGCCGGGGGCGAGGATTCCGGCATGGTCGGCGGCGTGGACGGCATGCTGGTCGAGGAGTCCGAGGGCATGCTGGTCGAAGCCGGCGGGTTCACCGAGGTGTCGGGAGCCGGGGTGGTCGTGGTGGTGGTCGTGGTCGACGTCGTGGCCGAGGTGTCGGCCGACATGCCGGTCGAGGCCGAGCCGCTCCACCAGTCCTTGCTGGCCCGTTCCTTGGGCGAGGCCTTCAGATAGGCGTCGAGCTGGGCGTAGGGGATCGGCTGCTTGGGGCTGGTCGAGGCCGTCGAGCCCTTGTGCGTACCGGCGGAAGCGCCGCCGGCGACAAGCATGGCCAGCGCGGCGCCGGCGGCGAGCGTTCTGATCATCATGGGATTCTCTCCAGAACTGGCGCGTCCACACTGATCGCGTCGCTTAGCAAAACCCCCCAGCGTGACCGCAGTTCACAGCTTGGCCTTCGCGACGTGCGGAACCTTGGGCGCGCGCTATGGGTTTCGCAGACCGGTTCCCTGCCCGCGATCACTATTCCGGGACCTGGCGGGCAATGGCGTTCGCCAGGAACTGGAGTAGCTTGATCTGGCGAAACTGATCCCGATCTTTCAGGAACAGATCGCGGATGCGTGGCCTGCGTTGGCCGCGCGCGTTGTCCGGGATGGAGAAAAGCATGCCCCAAACGCCCGTCGAGAAGCCCCACATCGTCCTTTCGCACGAGATGCTGATGCCGCTGCAGCCGCTTCTCGAAGGGGCGTACCAGGTGCACCGGCTGTGGGACTATCCCGACCGCCTGGCGTTCCTGGACGGGCCGGGGCGACAGGTGCGGGCCATCGTCCACGCGGGCGAAATGGTGCTGACCAAGGACCTGCTGGTCGAGATGCCCCGGCTGGGCCTGATCGCCTGCGTCAGCGTCGGCTATGACGGCGTCGACGTGCCGTGGTGCAAGCAGCACGGCATCGCCGTCACCCATTCGACCGGCCTGAACGCCGCCGACGTCGCCGACCATGCCGTGGGCCTGGTGCTGGCCGCCTGGCGCGGCATCGTCGAGGGCGACCAGAAGCTGCGCAGCGGCCACTGGACCAGCATGGAGCGGATGAGCCCCCGCCACGGCCTGCGTGGCCGCAAGGCCGGCATCGTCGGCCTGGGCCATATCGGCGAGGCGGTGGCCCAGCGCCTGGAGGCCTTCGAGCTGAAGGTGTCGTGGTGGGCGCCGCGTCCCAAGGAGACCGAGCGTCCACGCGCCAAGAGCCTGCTCGAGCTGGCCAAGGACAGCGACATCCTGGTGGTCTGCGCGCGTCCGGACGCCGCCAACCGCCACATGATCAACCAGGCGGTCATCGAGGCGCTGGGGCCGCAGGGCCTGCTGGTCAATGTGGCGCGCGGCTCGCTGGTCGACGAGGACGCCCTGATCGCCGCCCTCAAGGACGGCCGGCTGGGCATGGCCGGGCTGGACGTGTTCGACCACGAGCCGACGCCCGCCGCGCGCTGGGCGGGCGTGCCGCACACCGTGCTGACCCCCCACACGGCCGGCGCCACGCTGGACAGCATCCCGGCCATGGTCGGGCTGACGGTCGAGAACCTGCGCCGGTTCTTCAAGGGCGAGGGCCTGGCTTCACCGGTCGACGCTTAGGCTGGAAAGGCCGCCGCGAACGGCTCCGGCGCCAACCGCAGACCGTTCGTCAGCAGGCTGACCGTCCGGTAGAAGCCGGCCAGCATCATCAGCTCGATCCGCGCCTCTTCGTCGAAGGCCTCCGACAGGCGGGCCCACAGGGCGTCGTCGATGTCGGCCCTGGCGTTGACCGCGTCGCAGAAGGCGATCAGCAGCGCCTCGCGCGGCGTCCAGCAGGCGGCCACGCCCGGCGTCGTGGTGGCCTCCAGCCGCTCGGTGTCCAGTCCCGCCGCCTCGGCGAAGATCGCCGCGTGCACGCCCCACTCGTAGGCCGCGCCGTTCAGGGCGCAGATCCGGTGGATGACGATCTCGCGCTCGGCCAGGCCGAGATGGCCCTCGTCGAGCAGACCGCCGCCGGTGAAACGGGCGAACAGTCGCGCGTCGCGGGCCAGAGTGCGGAACAGCGACAGCGGCTGGTCGCCAGGCGTCTTCAGGTGGTCGAGGGTTTCCTGGACGGCGGCGGGGTAGGGCGGTTTGGCGGGCGTGATACGGGCGGACATGGCGGTCTCCCTGAACGCACGAGGGCGTGCTACAGAATCTGTATCATGGCGAAATCCGAGTCCGCTACAGAAATTGAAGCGTCCGTCACCGCGCCGTTGCCGGGCGCGCCGGTGCGCGGCTCGACGACCGGTCGGCCGGTCATGGCGGCGCTGGACCTGATGGGGCGGCGCGGGGCGTTGCGGATCCTCTGGGAACTGCGCGACGGCGCGGTCCTGACCTTTCGCGCCTTGCAGGCGGCGGCCGAGCTGCCGCCGGGCACGTTGAACGCCCGCCTGGGCGAGCTGCGGGCGGCCGGGGTGGTCGACCAGGCCGGCGGCTATCGCCTGACCCCGCGCGGAGCCCAGCTGCTGGACGCCCTTGCGCCGTTGCAGGCCTGGTCGCAAGCTTGGGCCGAGGATCTGGGCGCGCACGATCCGTGCGCCGGGACGAGGGAGATCTAGATGGCCAAGGTGCTGGGCTTGGGCGGGGTGTTCTTCAAGGCGGAGGACCCCGACGCGGTCCGCGCCTGGTACGCCCGGGTGCTGGGCTTCGACGTGTCCGACTGGGGCGGCGTGATCTTCAAGCATCCGAAGGTCGGTGTCGCCAACTGGTCGCCGTTCGCCGCCGACACCCGCTACTTCGAACCGTCGCAAGCGCCGTTCATGATCAACTATATCGTCGACGATCTGGACGGCGTGTTGGCCAAGGCGGCCGCCGAGGGGGTCGAGCCGACCGGGCGCCAGGACGAGGACATGGGGCGGTTCGCCTGGCTGATCGACCCGGCCGGGGTGAAGATTGAGCTTTGGGAGCCTTCCAAGGTATCTTCCGAGGCATAGTTTACCGCGCCGGCCCGCTTGAACGGGATCGTTCGCGAGCGGGGCGGCTACGGATTTAGCTTGCCAAATCGGACATAAAGATATCTTTATGTCCTTATGAAAGTGTCATCCGAACAGGTCGTGGATCTGCTGCGCGCGGCGGGGGAGTCGACCCGCCTGCGCGTGCTGGCCCTGCTCGCGGCCGAAGAGCTGTCGGTGCTGGAGCTGTGCCGGATTCTGGACCAGAGCCAGCCCCGGGTCTCACGCCATCTGAAGCTGCTGGCCGAGGCCGGGCTGGTCGAGCGCTTTCCCGACGGCGCCTGGGTGTTCTACCGTCTGGCCCTGAAGTCGCCCGGTCGCGCGGTGATCGACCAGGCCCTGGACCTGATCGATCCGCAGGACCCCGTCGCCCTGGGCGACGCCGAGCGGCTGGCCCTGGTGCGCGCCGAACGCACGGCCGGCGCCCAGTCCTATTTCGCCCGCAACGCCGCGCGCTGGAACGAGATCCGCTCGCTGTACGTCGACGAGGCCGAGGTCGAGGCCGCCATCCTGCAGGCGGCCGGCGAGGGGCCCTTCGACGAGATGGTCGACCTGGGCGCCGGGTCGGGCCGCATGCTGACCTTGCTGGGCAAGCGCGCGGGAGCCGCCCTGGGCCTGGACCTGTCCCAGCAGATGCTCAACATCGCCCGCGACGAGGTGGCCAAGGCCGGCCTCGTCCAGTGCGAACTGCGCCACGGCGACATCTTCGCCACCGGCCTGCCGAGCGGCTGCGCCGATCTGGTGACCGTCCATCAGGTGCTGCACTATCTGGGCGACCCGGCCGCGGCCGTGGCCGAGGCCGCGCGGCTGGTGGCCGACGGCGGCGTGCTGCTGATCGCCGACTTCGCGCCGCACGATCACGAGTTCCTGCGCGAGAACCACCAGCACCGCCGCCTCGGCTTCGCCGACGCCGAGATCGCCCCCTGGATCGAGGCCGCCGGCCTGGTCCTGGACGCCAACATCGCCCTGCCGTCGCATTCCGACGAGGGGCTCACCGTCAAGATCTGGACGGCTCGACGCCCAAGCGACAGGGCAGCCGTTCGAAACGCCGAAAGAAGCGCAGCATGACGACCGTTCCCGCCAGCCCCTTGGCTCCCCGCCGCGTCCTCGGTCCCGTCGCCCGCGCCGGCGAGCGCACCAACCGTCCGCGCGTCTCGTTCGAGTTCTTCCCGCCCAAGACCGAGCAGATGGAAGAGAACCTGTGGGCGGCGATCAAGCGCCTGGCCCCGCTGGACCCGGCCTTCGTCTCGGTCACCTACGGGGCCGGCGGCTCGACGCGCGAGCGCACTCACCGCACGGTCAAGCGCATCCTCGAGGAGACCAGCCTCAAGCCCGCCGCCCACCTGACCTGCGTCGGCGCCAGCCGCGCCGAGGTGGACGAGGTGATCCGCGAATACTGGGAGACCGGCGTGCGCCACGTGGTGTCGCTGCGGGGCGACCCGCCTCCCGGCGAGGGCGGCATCGGCGGCGTCTACGTGCCCCGCGAGGACGGCTACAGGAACGCCACCGAACTGACCGCGGCCCTGACCTCGATCGCGCCGTTCAACGTGCTGGTCGGCGTCTATCCGGAAAAGCATCCCGAGAGCCCGTCGATCGAGCACGACATCGAGGTGCTGAAGGCCAAGGTCGACGCCGGCGCCACCCTGGCCATCAGCCAGTTCTTCTTCGACACCGACGCCTTCCTGCGGTTCGTCGACAAGGTGCGGTCGGCCGGGATCACCATTCCGATCGTGCCGGGCATCATGCCGGTGACCAACTTCAAGGGCCTGGTGAAGATGTCGGCCGCCTGCCAGACAGCGGTGCCGGCCTGGCTGGCCAACATCTTCGACGGCCTGGACGAGGACGCCGACACCCGCCGCCTGCTGGCCTGCTCGGTGGCCGCCGAGATGTGCGCCAAGCTGCAGGAACAGGGCTTCAGCGACTTCCACTTCTACACCCTGAACCGGGCCGATCTGGTCTACGCGATCTGCCGCGTGCTGGGCGTGCGCGAGACCGCGCCGTCCCCGATCTCGGCGGAGGCCGCGGCGTGAAACGGTCGGCGTCGATCCTTCTGGCGGCCTTCGCCCTGGCGACCGTGATCCCGGGGGCGACGGCGTTCGCCGACGATCCGGCCAACTGGTCCAAGCCGATCCGCCCGTATCGGGTGATCGGCAACATCTACTATGTCGGCTCCGAAGGGCTGTCGGCCTGGCTGATCTCGTCGTCGGAAGGCCATGTGCTGCTGGACAGCGGGCCTTCGCCGGCCGGGGCCAAGCTGATCGAGACCAACATCCAGGCTCTGGGCTTCAAGCTCTCGGACGTGAAGGTCCTGATCAACACCCACGCCCACTTCGACCACGCCGGCGGACTGGCCCAGCTGAAAGCCGACACCGGCGCCAAGGTCTGGGCCTCGCGCGCGGACGAGCCGGCTCTGAAGAAGGGCCAGCACTTCGGCGACAACGACAACGGCCTGACGCCGTTCGCGGCGGTCAAGGTCGACAAGGCGTTCGGCGACGGCCAGAAGCTGAAGCTGGGCGAGAACGTCCTGATCGCCCACCTGACGCCGGGCCACACGATCGGCTGCACCACCTGGACCACCCAGGTGGTCGACCGCGGCCGGCCGCTGAACGTCACCTTCAACTGCTCGACCTCGGTGGCTGGCAACGTGCTGGTCGGCAACAAGACCTACAAGACCATCGTCGCCGACTACCGCGCCACCTTCGCCGCGCTCAAGGTCTTGCCCACGGACGTGATGCTGCCCAGCCACGAGGAGCAGGGCGGCCTGCTGGCCAAGCGCAAGAAGATGCTGGCCGGCGACATCAACGCCTTCATCGACCCGACCGAACTCGCCCGCTACGCCACCGCCTCGGAGGAAGCGTTCGACAAGGAACTGGCGCGCCAGCAGAGCGCGCGCAAACCGTGACGCTGGCCCCCAGCCAGCAGAATTGAGTCCCGCTTCCCCGCGAAGCGCTAGAAAGACCCGAACGGCCGGAGCCCGATCCTCCGGCAGGAGCCGACCATGACCGATCTCACCACCCGCGCGGGGCGCATCAAAGCCCTCAAGGCCGCCGCCAAGGAACGCATCCTGATCCTCGACGGCTCGTGGGGCGTGATGTTCCAGAAGCGCAAGCTCTCCGAGGCCGACTACCGCGCCGAGCGCTTCGCCGACTACGACGGCCAGATGAAGGGCAACAACGACATCCTGTGCCTGACCCGGCCGGACATCGTCGCCGACCTGCATCACCAGTATTTCGCGGCCGGCGCCGACATCTCCGAGACCAACACCTTCTCGGGCACCACCATCGCCCAGGCCGACTATCGCCTCGGAACCGACGTGGTGCGCGACATCAACTACGAGGGCGCGCGCATCGCCCGCTCGGTGGCCGACGAGTGGCTGGCCAAGGAACCGGAAAAGCCGCGCTTCGTGGCCGGCTCGATCGGTCCGCTGAACGTGATGCTGTCTATGTCGTCGGACGTGAACGATCCGGGCGCGCGCAAGGTGACCTTCGACCAGGTCTATCAGGCCTATCGCGAGCAGGTGGCGGCGCTGCACGACGGCGGCGTCGACCTGTTCCTGATCGAGACCATCACCGACACCCTCAACTGCAAGGCCGCGATCAAGGCGATCATGGACTTGGTAGACGAGGGCTACGAGGAACTGCCGATCTGGATCAGCGGCACCATCACCGACCGCTCGGGCCGCACCCTGTCGGGCCAGACGGCCGAAGCCTTCTGGAACTCGATCAAGCACTGCAAGCCGTTCGCCGTGGGCTTCAACTGCGCCCTGGGCGCCGACCTGATGCGTCCGCACATCGCCGAGATGGCCCGCATCGCCGACACCCTGGTCGCGGCCTATCCCAACGCCGGCCTGCCCAACGCCATGGGCGAGTACGACGAGGAGCCGCACCAGACCGGCCACCAGCTGCACGAGTGGGCCAAGGACGGCATCGTCAACATCCTGGGCGGTTGCTGCGGCACCACGCCGGACCACATCAAGCACGTGGCCGACGAAGTGCGCGGCCTGACGCCCCGCGCCATCCCCGAGCGCCCGAAGGCCATGCGCCTGGCGGGCCTGGAACCGTTCGAGCTGGCTTAGGAATTTCGATGCGTACGACCCTTCTTTTCGGCGGAATGAGCCGCGAACGTCTTGTCTCGGTCGCCAGCGCCAAGGCTCTGTCTACGGCGTTGCCGGGCGCCGACCTGTGGTTCTGGGCGCCGGACGACCAGGTCTATGTGGCCAGCGACGCCGTGCTGCAGGCCCATGAGCGTCCCTTCGAGATCGACCTGCCCACCGAGGGCGCGCCGATCGGCGGCATCGAAGCGGCGCTCGACAGGGCCAAGGCCGAGGACCGCGTGCTGGTCCTGGGCATGCACGGCGGCGCGGCCGAGAATGGCGACCTTGCGGCTCTCTGCGAGGCGCGCGGCGTGGCCTTCACGGGCTCGGACTCCAAGTCCAGCCGCCTGGCCTTCGACAAGATCGCCACCAAGACCGCCGTGGCCAAGGCCGGCGTCGTCGCGCCCTCGACGGTCGAACTGGCCGACGCCGAAAGCGCGCTGGCGAAGTACGGCAAGCTGGTCGCCAAGCCGGTGGCCGACGGCTCGAGCTACGGCCTGATCTTCGTCACCGAAGCGGCCGACCTGGAGACCCTGAAGGCCGCCGCGGCCCGCGAAGCCTATGTGATCGAGCCCTTCGTGGCCGGCGCCGAGGCCACCTGCGGGGTGCTGGAGCAGGACGGCAAGGTCTTCGCCCTGCCGCCAGTCGAGATCCGCCCGGCCGATGGCGCGTTCGACTATGTCGGCAAATACCTGGCCAAGACCACGGAAGAGATCTGCCCGGCCACCTTCGCAGCCGACGTCAACGCCGCCATGCAGGAGGCCGCCCTCAAGGCCCACAAGACCGTGGGCGCGGGCGGTTATTCGCGCAGCGACTTCATCGTCACCCCGAAAGGCCCGATCTTCCTGGAGATCAACACCCTGCCGGGCATGACCGCCGCGTCGCTGTATCCCAAGTCGCTGAAGGCCCAGGGCATCGCGTTCCGCGACTTCCTGGACGGCCAGATCGCCCTGGCGGTCGCCCGCGCCAAAGCCGAGGCGGTCTAAGATGAGCGCCTGGACCAGCGGACTGTTCGACAACGACGACGCCTTGGACTTCATCGACGACCTGGCCGAAGCGCCCGACTGGCGCACCGTCGTGCAGGCGCTCGACTACGTCACCAAGCAGGCGGGCTATCTGGAAGCGCCGGAAGGGCAGATCGCCGTGGCCGCCGCCGCGATCGTCGCGGCCGCCGTCGGCGACGTGACCATCCTGCCCGACAATCATCGCGAGCTGAAAGCCGCCCTCGGCGCGCCGCCGGAAGGCGCCGTCGCGCTGGCCCGCTCGGCCCTGGCCCGGGTGGTCGCCCCGGCCTCCGAACTCGACGAACTCTGGCAGGAGGGTGACGAGCACGACGCGTGGCTCACCCAGATCGCCGCCCTGCAAACGACCTTGAGCGCCGCCAAATGAGACCCGTCTTCGTCAACATCGGTGAGCGCACCAACGTCACCGGCTCGGCCAAGTTCAAGAAGCTGGTGATCGAGGGCGACTATCCGGCCGCCCTGTCGGTGGCCCGACAGCAGGTCGAGGCCGGCGCCCAGGTCATCGACGTCAACATGGACGAGGGCCTGCTGGACTCCAAGCAGGCCATGATCACCTTCCTGAACCTGATGGCGGCCGAGCCCGACATCGCGCGGGTGCCGGTGATGATCGACAGCTCCAAGTGGGAGGTGATCGAGGCCGGCCTGAAGTGCGTGCAGGGCAAGGCCATCGTCAACTCGATCTCGATGAAGGAAGGCGAGGCCAAGTTCATCGAGCAGGCCCAGCTGTGCCTGCGCTACGGCGCGGCCGTGGTGGTCATGGCCTTCGACGAGGTCGGCCAGGCCGACACCGCCGCCCGCAAGATCGAGATCTGCGAAAAGGCCTACCGCATCCTGGTCGACAAGGTGAGCTTCCCGCCGGAAGACATCATCTTCGACCCCAACATCTTCGCCGTGGCGACCGGGATCGAGGAGCACGACAACTACGCCGTCGACTTCATCGAGGGCACGCGCGAGATCAAGAAGCGCTGCCCCTACGCCCGCATCTCGGGCGGGGTGTCGAACGTCTCGTTCAGCTTCCGCGGCAACGAGCCCGTGCGCCGGGCCATCCACTCGGTGTTCCTGTACCACGCCATCGAGGCGGGCATGGACATGGGCATCGTCAACGCCGGCGACCTGCCGGTCTACGACACCCTGGACGCCGAACTGCGCGAGGCCGTCGAGGACGTGATCCTCAACCGCCCGCAGCGCACCAACGTCTCCAACACCGAGCGCCTGGTCGACATGGCGCCGCGTTACAAGGGCGACAAGAGCCAGGTCCAGACCGCCAACCTCGAATGGCGCAAGGGCACGGTCAACGAGCGCATCACCCACGCCCTGGTCAACGGCATCACCGAGTTCATCGACGCCGATACGGAAGAAGCGCGCCTGTCGGTCGAGCGGCCGCTGCACGTGATCGAAGGCCACCTGATGGACGGCATGAACGTGGTCGGCGACCTGTTCGGCTCGGGCAAGATGTTCCTGCCGCAGGTGGTGAAATCGGCCCGCGTGATGAAGCAGGCCGTGGCTTGGCTGGAGCCGTTCATGGAGGCCGAGAAGGCCGGCAAGCCGCGCGAGCAGGCCGGCCGCATCCTGATGGCCACCGTCAAGGGCGACGTCCACGACATCGGCAAGAACATCGTCGGCGTCGTGCTCCAGTGCAACAACTACGAGGTCATCGACCTGGGCGTGATGGTCCCGGCCGATCGCATCCTGGAAGAGGCCAAGAAGCACAACGTCGACATGATCGGCCTGTCGGGCCTGATCACCCCGTCGCTGGACGAGATGGTGTTCGTGGCGTCCGAAATGGAGCGCCAGGGCTTCACCATGCCGCTGCTGATCGGCGGCGCCACCACAAGCCGCACCCACACCGCGGTCAAGATCGAGCCGGCCTACCACAAGGGCTCGACCACCTATGTGCTGGACGCCAGCCGCGCCGTGGGCGTGGTCTCGGGCCTGCTGTCGGCCGGCGAACGCGATCGCCTGCAAGCCGAGACGCGGGCCGAATATGTCCGCATCCGCGAGCAGTACGCGCGGGGCCAGACGGCCAAGGCGCGCACCAAGATCACTGAGGCCCGCAAGCGCAAGTTCGACATCGACTGGAAGGGCTACACGCCGCCCAAGCCCAGCTTCATCGGCGCGCGCACGTTCGAACCCTCGCTGGAAGAGCTGGTCCCGTTCATCGACTGGTCGCCGTTCTTCGCCAGCTGGGAGCTGATCGGCCGCTTCCCGCAGATCCTGGAGGACGACGTGGTCGGCGAGGCCGCGACGGACCTCTATCGCGAAGCCCGCGAGATGCTCGACAAGGTCGTGGCCGAGAAGTGGTTCGGGGCCAAGGGCGTGGTCGGCTTCTGGCCGGCCCAGGCCGACGGCGACGACATCGTTCTCTATGCGGACGAAACCCGCTCGACCGAGCTGGCCCGGCTGTTCACCCTGCGCCAGCAGATGGACAAGTCCGAGGGCAAGGCCAACCTGGCCCTGGCCGACTTCGTCGCGCCGATCGGGCAGGGCGGCGACTACATGGGCGGCTTCGCCGTCACCGCCGGCCACGGCGAGGACGAGATCGTCAAGAAGTTCAAGGACGCCGGCGACGACTATTCGGCGATCATGGCCTCGGCCCTGGCCGACCGCCTGGCCGAAGCCTTCGCCGAGTGGCTGCACTACAAGGCCCGCGTCGAGCTGTGGGGCTACGCCCCCGACGAGTCCGCCGACACCGACGTGATGATCGCCGAGAAGTACCAGGGCATCCGCCCGGCGCCCGGCTATCCGGCCCAGCCCGACCACACCGAGAAGGGCACGCTGTTCAAGCTGCTGGACGCGGAAGCCGCCACCGGCATGATCCTGACCGAGAGCTACGCCATGAGCCCCGGCGCGGCGGTGTCGGGCTTCTATTTCAGCCACCCGCAGAGCCACTATTTCGGCGTCGGCAAGGTCGATCTCGACCAAGTCGAGGACTATGCTCGCCGCAAGGGCTGGGACCTGGCCAAGGCCGAGAAGTGGCTGTCGCCGATCCTCAACTACGACCCCGGCGCCAAGGCGCGGGAGGCGGCGGCTTAGCCTCCGCGGATACAGCTGGGGACAGGCGCATGCGCCTGTCCCCAATCGATCCTAGGCGGCGATCTCCTGGCTTGGACATCGCTCGGCCGTATCCTTCAGTCGTTCGATCAGCCAGCGCCCGGCCGGGCCCGGCGGGGTGTCGGCGCGGTGGGCGGCGTACATCGGCATCATGAAGCCGCCGGTCGGGGCGTCGCGCATCGTCAGTTCGACCAGGCGCCCGGTGGCGAGATCGTCCTCGACCCGGTCCCAGGGCATGCCGCCCCAGCCCAGGCCGGCCAGCAGGAAGGCGTGCTTGGCGCCCAGGTCGGCCAGCCGCCAGGTGCGGGTCGAGAACACCCCGAACTCGCGGCCCTGGGTCAGGGGTGAGCGGTCGGTCAGCACCAGCTGGACGTGGCCCGCCACGTCCTCGGGGCTCAGCGGGCCGGTCAGGGCGGTCAGGGGATGGCCGGCGGCCGCCACCTGCACCATGCGCAGCGTGATCAGCCGCTCGCGCACCAACTCCGGCGGAGAGTCGGGCAGCGAGCCCATCACCCCGAACGCGCAGCGGCCGTCCAGCACCGGCTGAAGCACCGCGCCCAGGGCCTCGACGTGGATGCGTAGGGTGGTGTCGGGGAAATGGTGCTGGAAGTCGCCGATGGCGTGGGTCAGCACCACCATCGGGAACAGCACGTCGACGACGATCGAGACCTCGGGCTCCAGCCCGCCGGCCAGGCTGGCGGCGCGGGCCTTGAAGGCGTCCATGCGGCCGGCCACCTCGCGCGCCTCGACGACCAGGGCGCGGCCGGCCTCGGTCAGCACCGGCAAGCGGGCGGCGCGGTCGAACAGGCGCACGCCGATCTGGCCCTCCAGATTGGCCAGGGTCTGGCTGACCACCGACTGGGCGCGACCCAGCTTGCGGCCGGCCGCCGAGAAGCTGCCCTCGTCGGCGGCGGCCAGGAAGGTGCGCATCTGGTCGAGGGTGACGCCGTCCAGCATGTATCTGTCCTGACGATGGATGTTATCCAATCATATAGGCTCCTGCGCTGGGTTCGAAAGGCCTAAATCACCGGTCGCGCCAAAGGGCGCTTCGGAGTTCCAAGGCTATGAAACTGCTTCACATCGATTCCAGCATCCTGGGCGCCGGCTCGGTGAGCCGCACCCTGTCGTCGGCCATCGTCGCCGCGCAGCAGGCGCAACACCCGGGTCTGGACGTCAGCTATCGCGACCTGGCCGCCCAGCCCGTCGGCCACCTGTCGGGCGCCCACCTGGCCGCCGGCCAAGGCGCGGTGCCGGAAGACGCGGCGCTGGCCGCCGACGTCGCCGACGGCGCGGCCCTGCTCGACGCCTTCCTGGCCGCCGACATCGTCGTGGTCGGAGCGCCGATGTACAACTTCTCGATCCCCACCCAGTTGAAGGCCTGGATCGACCGCCTGGCCGTCGCCGGCCGCACCTTCCGCTACACCGAAAAGGGCGTCGAGGGTCTGGCGGGCGGCAAGACCGTGATCATCGCCTCGTCGCGCGGCGGCTTCTACGGCGAGGGCACGCCGATCGCGTTCCTCGACCACCAGGAGACCTATCTGAAGGGCGTGTTCAGCTTCTTCGGCGTCACCGACATCCGCTTCATCCGCGCCGAGGGCGTGGCCCTGGGCGACGACCAGCGCACGAAGTCGGTCGAAGGCGCCCACGCCGAGATCGAACGCTTGGCGGCGTAAGCAGCGAGGGGACACGCGCTCACGCCCCCGGAGTGTGTGTCCCCGTCTTATGCGCTAGGACTCTCCTCGAATCCGGGGAGATCCAGCGTGAGCCAGTTCAATCGACGTGACGTCCTAGCCCTCGGCGCGGCCGCCGCCGCGTTCGGCGGGCAGGCCCTTGGGAGCGTCGCCCAGGCCGCCGCGCCGGGCGACGCCGCCGCTGAGGCCCTGCTGTCCTCGGTCGCCGAAGACCTGATGCGGGAATATCCCGAGAACGCCTCGGCGCTGGGTCTGGACAAGGACAAGCGGGCCGCCCTGAAATCCAGCCTGACAGACCGCTCGTTGGAAGGCCGCGGCAAGCTGGCCGCCGCCGCCAAGGCGCGGGTCTCGAAGATGAAGGCGGTCGACCGCAAGGGCCTGAGCCCCGCCGCCGCGCTCGACCTGGGCGTCGTCCAGACCGCCCACGAACTGGCCGTCGAGGGCTTCGACTTCCCCTATGGCGACGCCATCGGCCTGTCGTCGCAATGGTCCTACCGCAACGCGCCCTACGTCGTGGCCCAGAACACCGGGGCCTTCGTCGAGACGCCGGACTTCCTGGACAGCCTGCACGGCGTAAGCAACGCCGCCGACGTCGAGTCCTACCTCGCCCGCCTGGAGCTCTACGCCGCCCAGTTGGACGGCGAGACGGCGCGGCTGAAGCATGACGGCGCGATGGGCGTGATCGCGCCGGACTTCCTGCTCGACAAGACGCTGAAACAGCAGAAGGGCGCCCGCGCCCAGCCGATCGCAGACTGGGGCCTGGTCACGTCGCTGGCCAAGAAGGCCAAGGACATCCCGGGCGACCACGCGCGCCGCGCCGCCGCCATCGTCGAGGGCAAGGTCGCCCCGGCCATGGACCGCCAGATCGCCGAACTGACCGCTCATCGCGCCAAGGCCACGTCCGACGCCGGCGCCTGGAAGCTGCCGAACGGCGAGGCCTATTACGCCTGGGCGCTGCGGGCCGGCACCACCAGCCGCCTGACGCCCGACGAGGTCCACCAGATGGGCCAGGAAGAGCTGAAGGCGCTGTCGTCGCGCATGGACACCCTGCTGAAGGCCCAGGGCCTGACCCAAGGCAGCGTCGGCGCGCGGATGAAGGCGCTGGGCGAGGACCCCAAGAACCTGTTCCCCAACACCGACGAGGGCCGGGCCCAGATCCTGGCCTATCTGAACGGCCGGGTGGCCGACATCCGCACCCGCCTGCCGCGCGCCTTCGCGACGATGGTGCCGGGCAATCTGCTGATCAAGCGGGTGCCGGTCGAGATCCAGGACGGCGCGCCGGGCGGCTATGCGGCGGCCGGCTCGATCGACGGCACGGTGCCGGGGAACTACTACATCAACCTGCGCGACACGGGCATGTGGCCGCGCTACGGCCTGCCGACCCTGACCTATCACGAGGGCCTGCCGGGCCACATCTGGCAGGGCGAGTACACCTACAAGCTGCCGCTGGTCCGCTCGCTGCTGGCCTTCAACGCCTATTCGGAAGGCTGGGCCCTCTACGCGGAACAGTTGGCCGACGAGTTGGGCGCCTATGACAGCGATCCGCTGGGCCAGCTGGGTTATCTGCAGTCCATCGCCTTCCGGGCCTGCCGCCTGGTGGTCGACACCGGCATCCACGCCAAGCGCTGGACCCGCGACCAGGCCATCGACTGGTTCGTGACCACCAACGGCTCGACCCGCGAGGAAGTGCAGGGCGAGGTCGACCGCTACTGCGCCTGGCCGGGCCAGGCCTGCGGCTACAAGGTCGGTCACAGCGAGATCGTCCGACTGCGGAGCAAGGCTCAGGCCGCGCTGGGCGGACGCTTCGACCTGCGCACCTTCGACGACGCGGTGGTGATGGGCGGCAACGTCCCGCTGACCGAGCTGGAGGGCGTGATCGACACCTATGTGAAGGGGCGGCGGGCCTGATACGACGGGCAGACTAGCCAAAGCTCGCGCTTTGCGTTCATCCTGACCGCGCACGGGGACGTCGATCCCCGGCGGGGCAGGGGGCGAAGATGAGCGACAACGGCATCAGCCGCAGAGCGCTGGGAGCGCTCGCGGCGGGAAGCGTGGCCAGCGTGGGCCTAAGCGGCTGCGACCGCGTCGGACCGACCGAGGCGACGATCAAGTCGCGGCAATTCCCGAACGACTTCGTCTGGGGCGTCGCCACGGCGGCCTTCCAGACCGAGGGTTCGCCCACTGCCGACGGGCGCGGCCCCACCATCTGGGACACTTTCGAGAAGCAGCCGGGCCGGATCAAGGACGGCTCGAACGCCGACCTGGCCACCGACAGCTACCGCCGCTACGCCGAGGACGTCGACCTGATCGCCGGGGCGGGGCTGAAGGCCTTCCGCTTCTCGATCGCCTGGTCGCGGGTGCTGCCCACCGGCGCGGGCACCGTCAACGCCGCCGGCCTGGACCACTACGAGCGCCTGGTCGACGCGTGCCTGGCCAAGGGCGTCACGCCCTACGCCACCCTGTTCCACTGGGACCTGCCCCAGGCCCTGCAGGACAAGGGCGGGTGGAGCGCGCGCGACACCGCCAGGAGCTTCGCCGACTACGCCGCCGCCGTGGCCGGACGGCTGGGCGACCGGCTCAAGCACATCATCACCCTCAACGAGCCGGCCGTGCACACCGTGTTCGGCCACGTGCTGGGCGAACACGCCCCGGGGCTGAAGGACATCGCCCTGCTGGGGCCGACCACCCACCACATGAACCTGGCGCAGGGCCTGGCGATCCAGGCCCTGCGCGCGGCCCGGGGCGACCTGCGGATCGGCACGACCCAGGCGCTGCAGCCGTGCCGGCCGTCAGGCGGATCGCTGGCCTTCTGGAACCGTCCGGCCGCCGACGGGCTGGACGCCCTGTGGAACAGGGCCTGGCTGGATCCGCTGCTGAAGGGGACCTATCCGGGGCTGATGGACGACTTCCTCAAGGGCCACGTCCGCGACGGCGATCTTGCGACCATCCACCAGCCGATCGACTTCCTGGGGGTCAACTACTACGCCCCGGCCTATGTGAAGCTGGACCTCGCCAGCCCCAGCCACATCGCCCCCGGCGCGCCGCCGAAGGGCGCCGAACTGGACGCCTTCGGCCGGCAGATCGATCCGTCAGGCCTGGTCGAGGTGCTGGAGATGGTCCGCCGCGACTACGGCAACCCGCCGGTGATGATCACCGAGAACGGCTGCTCGGACCCGTTCGGCAATGGTCCCGGCGTGATCGACGACGGTTTCCGCAGCCAGTACCTGCGCCGCCACCTCGAGGCGGTGAAGAGCGCCATGGAGGCCGGCTCGCGGATCGGCGGCTACTTCACCTGGACCCTGATCGACAACTGGGAATGGGACATCGGCTACACCTCCAAGTTCGGCTTGGTGGCGATGGACCGGACGACCGGCGTGCGCACGCCCAAGGCGTCGTACGAGTGGTTCAAGCAGGTGGCGACGACGGGGCTGCTGCCGCCCGCCTAGGCGCGGTCGGGGACACGCGCATGCACGTGTCCCCGGTCGTGATCAGGCGACTAGTCCGCCTTGCAGATCAGCACGTTCTTGCCGCCGCGCTTGGCGGGGACCAGGCTGCCGGCGCAGGGTTGGGGATTGGCGGGATCGATGATGACCTCGCCCTTGGCGGCGATCGGCATGGCCGCGGGCTTGGCGCCGATCGGCGGCAGGTCGGCCGGCTTCTTGGCGGTGGTCTTGGTCGCGGCCTTGACCGGCGCTTCGGCGACAGGCGCCTCGGCCACGGGGGCGGCCGGAGCCGGCGCCTCGGGCTCGGCGGCCGGCGGGGCGGCTTCCGGAGCCGGCGTCGGCGTCGGCGTCGGCTCGGAAGGCGCTGCAGCGGGGGCGGGGGCGGGCGCTTCGCCCTTCTTGACGTTGAAGTTCAGGGCCTGGCCGAACAGGTTGGACTTGGTCTCCAGGGTCTTGGCGCGGGTCTCGCAGTCGCCGGGCGGGCTCCAGCTCATCCACACCTGGGCCAGACGCGCCTTGTCGACCTGGTCCGAGCCGCTCCAGACCGAGCGGCCCTTCTTGATCGCCGCCGCGCCGTATTCCGAGATCGGGCGAGGGCTGGCCTTCTCGGCCGCGACGATCGCCGAGCGGTAGACCACCATGTCCTTCTTGGCCTGGTCGCGCAGCGCCGGATATTCCTTCATGGCGGCGTTGAAGCCGTCGGGACCAGGAAACGCCTTCTCGATGCGGGTGACCTCGGGCATCACCTTGTCGTACAACTCGGCATAGCCGCCCAGCGCGCCGTAGCACCAGCCGACATAACCGTAGTCGTCGGTCGGCGGGGTGTTGGCCGGCGTGGTGCGAGCAGGGGGAGCGGAAGCGGTCGGCGCGGTGGAGACGGGAGCGTCCTGGGCGATCAGGGCCAGGGCGAGAAGGAAGGCGGTCGCCATGCGGGCGGAAGTCCTCTTGTAGGGCGTCGCTCAGAGAGTCGGTCGCGTTCGAATAGAGCATTTCCGGTCGCATTGGGACCGGAGCATGGCGCCGAGGTGTTTTGCACCGCGGTCGGTCAAGCGGCACCATAACGAACGGATCGGCCAAACGCTCCCGCTTCTGACAAAGATTCCTGTGCGCAGCCGCGCGTTGCGAACATCCCGTGCTCTTCCGTACGTTACAAAGTTTCAATGTGCGCCGCAGCAAGGACCGGGTGGGGACGCGACTTTTTTATGCTAGAAGGCAAAACGGGAGCGTGATCCGTTGGGGCGGGCGACGCATCTCCGGTCGTCATACCTCCGCCACGCTTCTGGACTTTCGTCGCAGCCATGACCTTCTGGCGTAACATCGCAACTCTCGCCGCGCGGCGGTTGGACATGGCGGAATGCCAGGAATGTCCGCCGGGTCTGCCGGGGCAGGATCCCGCCTTCTCGACGGCGGTCACGGCGCTGGGCGCGAAGTTGGCGCGGGCCGACGGCTCGGCCGACGGCGACGAATACGCCGCCTTCGCCGAGGTGTTCCACCCCGACCCCGAGTCGGAAAACAACATCCATCGCCTGTACGACCTGGCGCGCCAGACGACCCACGGCTTCGAGAGCTACGCCAAGCGGTTGGCCAAGCGCTACCGCACCTGCCCGCAGATCCTCGAGGACGTGCTGGACGGCCTGTTCCACATCGCCAAGGCCGACGGGGCGGTGACCCAGGACGAGCTCAGCTATCTGGAGCGCGTGGCCGACCTGTTCGGCATGTCGCCGCTGTCGTTCCGCCGCCTGACCGCCACCCACGTCGGGACCGGGCCGGACGATCCCTATCGCATCCTCGACGTGCCGGCCGACGCCGACGACGCGGTGGTGCACTCGGCCTGGCGCGCGGCGATGTCGGAGGCCCACCCCGACCGCGCCCGGGCCCGCGGCCTGCCGCTGGAGTTCATCGAGGTGGCCGAGGCCAAGTCGGCCGCGATCAACGCCGCGTTCAGCACGGTGATGCGCGAGCGTCGCGAATTGGCGGGTCTCGCCGCGGGCTAGACGGCCAATTCGCGGTGGTTAGCGTGGAATTCATTTTACGGAACGATCCGCCGGGTGTTCAGTTGACGTTCAGAACTGGCGCCCCATCTTGAATCCATGGGCGGGGCACGCCTGCGAGGACGACGATGGAGACAGCTAAGGCTACCGGTATCGCCTGGCGCAGCCTGGCCACCTTGGCCGGCGCCGTCGCGACCTCCATCGCTGTCGCCGTCGCCGCCGTGATCGCGGTGGTGTTCGCCGCCACCCTGGTCGTCATCGGCTTCATGGCCACGGCCCTTCTCGGCCTCGCCGCCTTCGCCCTGCGCGGCCGCACCGCGACCGCCGCCGCTCCCAGTGGCGACCCCGGCCTGATCGAAGCCCGCCACATGGGCGGCCACTCGTGGGTGGCCTACGGCTGGAACGAGCGGCGCTAACCAGCCGCCTTCAATTCACAAGATCGCTGTCATCCCGAGCCCCGCGCTCGGGACCCCTTGCCCTTCGCCTCCGCTTCCCCGACACTGCCTTCAAACAAGTGTTTGGCCGGCAAGGCCTCGGGAGGACGACATGATCGGCGTGGTGGCGGTGCTGAAGGTTCAGCCGGACAAGGCGGGCGACTTCGAGAAGGTGTTCCTCGACCTCCAGAACAAGGTGAAGGCCAACGAGCCTGGCTGCCTGGTCTACCAACTGACCAAGAGCAAGACCGACGCCGGGATCTACAAGGTGCTGGAGCTCTACGCCTCCGAGGACGCCCTCAAGCATCACGGCGGGACCGACTACTTCAAGGCCGCCGGCGCGGCGATGGGGCCGTTCATGGCCGGCCGCCCCGAGATCGAATATCTCGACGCGGTGGAGTAGGGGCCTTGGATCTCGCCTTTTCGCCGCAGGACCTGGCCTTCCAGCGGGAGGTCCGCGACTGGATCGCCGCGGCCTTTGACGACGACCTGCGCCGCAAGGTGGCCCAGTCGAAGAACGGCTATCTGGACAAGGCCGGCCAGGTGAAATGGCAGAAGAAGCTGTTCGAGCGCGGTTGGGCGGCCCCCGACTGGCCGGTCGAACTGGGCGGGGCCGGCTTCACGCCGTCGCAGCGCTACATCTTCAACATGGAGCTGGCCCAGGCCGGCACGCCCAATCCCTCGCCGATGGGACTGAAGATGTGCGCGCCGGTGGTCATGGCGTTCGGCACGGAGGAGCAGAAGGCCCAGCACCTGCCGCCGATCCTGTCGTCCGACATCTGGTGGTGCCAGGGCTATTCCGAACCCGGTTCGGGCTCGGACCTGGCCAGCCTGCAGATGAAGGCCGAGCGAGACGGCGACGACTACGTGCTGAACGGCTCGAAGATCTGGACCACCCACGCCCAGTGGGCCGACTGGATGTTCTGCCTGGTGCGCACCTCGACCCAGGGCAAGCCGCAGGAGGGCATCAGCTTCCTGCTGCTGCCGATGACCCTGCCGGGCATCCAGATCAAGCCGCTGCCCACCCTGGACGGTCCGGCCGAGGGCGAGCAGGAGATCAACCAGGTCTTCTTCGACAATGTCCGCGTGCCGGTCGCCAACCGCATCGGCGAGGAGAACAAGGGCTGGACCTACGCCAAGTACCTGCTGGAGTTCGAGCGCGGCAACGCTTATGCGCCCGGCCTGATGCACATGCTGCGCAAGGTGAAGAAGATCGCGGCCCTGGAGCGGGCCGACGACGGCGGGGCGCTGATCGAGGACCCGGACTTCCGCCGCAGGATCGCGGAGCTCGAGATCACCGTGGAGTCGCTGAACGCCACCGAGCTGCGGATCTTCTCCGGGCGCGGGGCGGGCAAGGCGGTGGGACCGGCCTCGTCGATGCTGAAGCTGGCGGGCTCGGAAACCCAGCAGGCGATCACCGAACTGGCCCTGGAGGCGGTGGGAACCTACGCCGCGCCGTTCGTGCGCGACACCTGGGCCCCGACCAACGACGGCCGCGCCGGTCCCGACTACGCCGGCCCGGTCGCCCCGGCCTATTTCAGCTACCGCAAGACCACGATCTATGCGGGCTCCAGCGAGATCCAGAAGAACATCATCACCAAGCTGGTGCTGGGGCTCTGACGTCGTCCAGCGACTTCATGGGACGCCGCTCCCGTTTCAGTTTTTCTGGGTGGTTCTGAAACGCAACCCACTGCATAAGTTTTCAAACAACTGTTTCTCCGGAGCCGCCTCATGGCCCTCGACGCCCTGTTCAAGCCGTTCGAATTCAAGTCGCTGAAGCTGCCCAACCGGGTGGTGATGGCCCCGATGACCCGGTCGTTCTCGCCCGGCGGCGTGGCCACCGACGACGTGGCCGCCTATTACCGCCGCCGCGCCGAGAACCAGGTCGGGCTGATCGTCACCGAAGGCACGGGCGTGGCCCGACCGGCCTCGCTGAACGACGCCAACATCCCGCGCTTCCATGGCGAGAAGGAGCTGGCGGCCTGGAAGAAGGTGGTCGACGAGGTGCACGCCGCCGGCGGTCTGATCGCCCCGCAGCTGTGGCATGTGGGGTCGGCCAAGGGCAAGGACGTGCTGGGCAAGATCGACAGCCCCTCGGGCATCTCCAAGCCGGGCGGCTCGCCCTTCACCGAGCCGATGACCGACGAGGAGGTCGCCGACACCATCGCCGCCTTCGCCAGCGCCGCCGCCAACGCCAAGCTGCTGGGCTTCGACGCCATCGAGCTGCACGGCGCCCACGGCTACCTGATCGACCAGTTTTTCTGGAACGGCACCAATGTCCGCGACGACGTGTTCGGCGGTCCGACCATCGCCGAGCGCGCCAACTTCGCCGCCGAAATCCTCAAGGCCGTCCGCGCCGCCGTCGGCCCGGACTATCCGGTGATCATCCGCCTGTCGCAGTGGAAGCAGCAGGACTACGCGGTCAAGAACGCCGAGACCCCGCAACTGCTGGAGGCCTGGCTGCAGCCGCTGGCCGACGCCGGCGCCGACATCTTCCACTGCTCGCAACGCCGGTTCTGGGAGCCGGAGTTCGAGGGCAGCGACCTGAACTTCGCCGGCTGGGCCAAGAAGCTGACCGGCGCCCCGACCATCACCGTCGGCTCGGTGGGCCTGTCGGGCGAATTCATCGCGGCCTTCGGCGGCGAGGGCAGCCAGCCCGCCTCGATCGACGGCCTGCTGGAGCGCCTGGAGCGCGACGAGTTCGACCTGGTCGGCGTCGGCCGCGCGATCCTGCAGGACCCGGAGTGGGTCGTGAAGATCCGCGACGGCCGCGAGGATGAGCTGAAGAGCTTCGAGCGGTCAGCGCTGGGGGTGCTGTACTAGGCGCTGCCTAGGCCCTCCCCCTTTGGGGGAGGTGTCGGCGAAGCCGACGGA
>NZ_JBFUAW010000047.1:0-52777 GCF_056406095.1 Caulobacter sp. P1_D6
CCCACCCATTGGCCCGCGCCCTCGGCGGCCGGTTTCTCCCGAAAGGGATCGAGACCGGGTCCGGCTAAGCCTCAACAGGGCTGCCCACCGGATGCTGGCGGATAACGATGGCGCGGAGCGATCGGCTTCGTCGAAACGGTATTCATTCAAAGATCTCCGGACGTCGTCCGGCGCTCCGCGACCCTTTCCATTCCCTCTCACAGCCGAAGGCGTGAGCTTGCAGCGCCGTGCCCGCTAACACTTGCCCCCACCTGGCGGCTTCGCCGCCTGTCCGCCCCCACAGGGGGCGGAGGACGCGCCTCTTCCCCCTGGGGGGAAGACGACCGCGAAGCGGTCCGTAGGGGGCAAGTGGTCGCCGCACGGAGCATCCCATTTCACCCAATCCAGCTTCCGTCCTATCTAGAACCCCATGACCGACGTCGCCGCCCCCGATTCCAACGCCCAGGCCTATTCCGTCTCGGAACTGGCCTTCGCCCTGAAGCGCACGCTGGAAGACCGGTACAGCTTCGTGCGGCTGCGCGGCGAGCTGTCGAAGGTCACCCACCACTCCAACGGCCACGTCTACCTGACCATCAAGGACGACAAGGCCGCGATCGACGGCGTGGTCTGGAAGGGCAATGTCCGCCAGCTGCAGATCCGGCCCGAACACGGGCTGGAGGTCATCGTCACCGGCAAGATCACCACCTATCCGGCCGGGTCGCGCTACCAGATCGTCATCGAGACCATGGAGGCCGCCGGGGTCGGCGCCCTGCTGGCCCAACTGGAACGCCTCAAGGCCAAGCTGCACGCCGAGGGCCTGTTCGCGCCGGAGCGCAAGCGCCCCCTGCCCTCGATGCCGGCCGTGGTCGGGGTGATCACCAGCCCGACCGGGGCGGTGATCCGCGACATCCTGCACCGCATCCGCGACCGCTGGCCCTGCCAGGTGCTGGTCTGGCCCTGCGTGGTCCAGGGCGACGCCGCCGCCGGCCAGGTCAGCGCGGCGATCCGTGGCTTCAACGCCATCGCGCCGGGTGGTCCCGTACCGCGCCCCGACATCATCATCGTCGCCCGGGGCGGCGGCTCGGTCGAGGACCTGTGGGCCTTCAACGACGAGGGCCTGGCCCGCACGGTGGCCGAGGGGACGATCCCGCTGATCTCGGCCGTCGGCCACGAGACCGACACCACCCTGATCGACTTCGTCTCCGACCGTCGCGCCCCGACCCCGACCGCCGCCGCCGAGATGGCCACGCCGGTGCTGGCCGAGCTGCGGGCCCTGGTCAGCGACTACGATCGCCGCCTGAACACCTGCGGCGGCCGGGTGATCGAGGAGCGGCGCACCCGCCTGATCAGCGCCGCCCGCGGCCTGCCCCGGCCCGCCGACCTGCTGGCCCTGGCCCAGCAGCGCCTGGACCTGGCGGTGCGCGGCCTGCCGCGTCTCGACGACCTGACCGCCCCGGCCGAACGCCGCTTCAAGGAGGTCGCCGCCCGCCTGGACGCGGCCCTGCAGCGCAACACCGACATCCACGCCCGCGACCTGCTGAAAGTCACCCCCCGCCTGTCGCCCGAGACCCTGCACCGCCAGCGCGCCGACTGCGGCCGCCGGGTCGAGGACCTGGGCCGACGGCTGGACCTGGCGGCCCGTCGGGTCCCGGAACGGGTGGCCCAGCACGCCCGGCTGCCCGCCCTTCAGGAACGGCTGAACGCGGTGGCCCGGCGACGGCTGGAGCGCGAGACCGACCGCCTGACCAGCCTGGACAAGCTGCGGCTGTCGCTCAATCCCGAACGGCCGCTGGAGCTGGGCTTCGCCCTGGTGCACAGGGCCGACGGCTCGATCGCCCGCTCGGCCGCCGAACTGACCAGCGGCGAGCGCGTCAGCCTGAAGTTCAAGGCCGGCGAGCGCGACGCGGTGATCGACGGCGAGGGTTCGACGCCGGTCCCCCCCGCGCCGGTCGCCGCGCCGCGTCCGGCGCCCAAGCCCAAGGCCCCACCGCCGCCCACGGATCAGGGCAGCCTCTTTTGATCCGGCTTCCGCCCGCCCACCTGTTCCCCCGACCTCAACTGGCGTAAAAGAGCCTCATGAACGCGTTCGATCCCAATCTCGGCAAATCCGGCGGCCCGGCCACCCTGCACTACGGCGACGGCGAGTTCGCCATCATGAGCCCAGGCCAATACGTGCTGTGCGCGGTCACCGGCGCCAAGGTGTCGCTGGAGAACCTGCGCTACTGGAGCCCGGAGCTGCAGGAGGCCTATGCCGGCCCCACCGAGGCCCTGAAGCGCTGGCGGGAGAGCCGGGGCTGAACCGGCGGGGGGCGCTTGCCGGCCTGACGCTCGGTAGCCTGACGCTCGCCCTGGGCTTCCCGACCCTCGCCCGCGCCGCCGCGCCCGGCCTGACCCTGTCGGGCCGCTTCGTCCAGGGCGGCATGGTCGTCGGCCATACCGCGCCGCGCGCCACCGTGCTGCTGAACGGCGCGCCGGCCGCCCAGGCCTCGGCCGACGGCTGGTTCGTGATCGGCTTCGATCGCGACGCCCCGCCCCCGGCCCTGATCAAGGTCGAGACCGCCGACGGCTCGGCCAGCCACCAGGCGACCATCGCGCCGGGCGTCTTCGACATCCAACGCATCGACGGCCTGGCCCAGGACCAGGTCGCGCCCAGCGATCCCGCCCTGCTGGCCCGCATCGCCGCCGAGGGCGCGCGCAAATCGGCGGGTTTCGCCAGCCGAGTGGACGGCGACTGGTTCCGCACCGGCTTCATCTGGCCCGTCCAGGCCACGCGCCGCTCGTCCAGCTTCGGCGGCCAGCGCATCCTGAACGGCGAGCCCAAGCGCCCGCACTACGGCGTCGACCTGGCCGCCCCGATCGGGACGCCCGTGGTGGCTCCAGCCGCCGGCGTGGTCAGCTTCGCCGAGACCGGCCTGCACTTCGAAGGCGGGCTGATCCTGATCGACCACGGCCAGGGCCTGATCACCGCCTATCTGCACCTGTCGCGCGTCGACGTCGCCGCCGGCCAGTCGGTGGCCCAGGGCCAGCGGATCGGCGCGGTCGGCCAGGAAGGCCGCGCCACCGGCCCGCACCTGTGCTGGCGCATGAAGTGGCGCGACCAGAACCTCGACCCGTCCCTGATGGTCGGCCTGATGGCCGGCAAGCCGCAACCACACGCGTAGGGAGAACTTTGTTAGCTCAATTCCCCTGCCAGGGGATCGACAGCCCGTTAGCTCTACAGTATGCCCGCCATCCCCCTTGCCGTGATGGAGGTCTTGTCCCGCATGTCCGCGACGCTCGATCAGCTGCGCTTTCTGCTGGTGGACGACAACCATCACATGCGGGCGATCGTCTCGACGATCCTCAAGGGCGTCGGCGTGCGGCACGTGTTCGAGGCCATGGACGGCGCCGAAGCCCTGCAGGTCGTCCGCGACCACCAGATCGACATCGCCATCGTCGACTTCCGGATGGCGCCCCTGGACGGCGTGCAGTTCACCCAGCTGGTCCGCCAGTCGCCCGACAGTCCGGACCCGTTCCTGCCGATCATCATGCTGACCGGCTTCGCCGAGCGGCATCGGGTGCTTGAGGCCCGCGACGCCGGAGTCACCGAGATCGTCGTCAAGCCGGTCACCGCCCGCTCGCTGCTGGACCGCATCGATGCGGTGATCTTCAAGCCCCGGCCGTTCATCCGCACCGAGGACTATTTCGGGCCCTGCCGCCGTCGCCGCGACGACCCCAAGTACGACGGGCCCCGCCGGCGCGGCAACGAGCGGATGCTGGAGCTCTAGCTCACTCGCCCCGGGCCGCCAGCTCGGCATAGACCTCGTTCGGCCACCGCCGGTGGACCCAGAACCATTCCTCGGGCCGCTCGCGGATGCGGTCTTCCATGAAGGCGTTGATCAGCTTCACGCCCGCCTCGATGTCGGCGGAGCGGTCGCCGGTGTCGGGCAGATGGATCGGATCGTGGACCACCGCCCGGAAATGCGCCCCCTCGGTGCGCTGCACCGACATCGGCTGCAGCACCGTGCCGAAACGGATCGCGAGGCGCGACGGCCCCGGCGCCGTGCGCACCGGATGGCCGAAGAACAGCCCCTCGACGCCGTTGTTGAACTTCTGGTCGTTCATCAGCGCAACGGACTTGCCCTGCTTCATGCCTTCCAGCAGCTCTCGAGCCCCGTCGCCGCCCTTGGGCGCGAACAGCCGCACACCGTAGCGGAAGCGGCTGGCCTTGATGCGCTCGTCGACATACGGATTGTTGGCCGCGCGATAGGTCATCTCGCAGACGACCCCGGAATCCACGATCGCCGCGGGCATCACCTCCCAGTTCGACAAGTGTCCCGAAACGAAGACCACGGGCGTCTTCTCTGCGGCGATCTGGAACAGCCGCTGCTGGTTGACCACCTCGACCCGCCCGGTGGACGGCAGGATTTTGTCCATCAGCGGGAACTCGGCGAAGGTACGGCCCAGGCCGTCCCACTGCGCCTTGAGCATGGCCGCGCGCCAGGCTTCGTCCTTGTCCGGAAAGGCCAGCTTGAGATTGCGGGTCGCCACCTTGTGCGCGCCGCTCAACGGTCCGACCGTGCGGCCCAGCCAGCCGCCGAACGCTGAAGCGGCGTCGACGCCCAGCAGGCGCACCACGCCTATGAAGAGGTCAAAGCCCAGCGCTTCCGCGCGCCACAGGAGATCCTGGCCCAAGGGCCGACGCTTATCCGACATGAACCCTTAGTAGCCTGCTTCGTGGACGAGTGGGACTCGGAGCGTGTGTCGACTCGCGTGGTTCGCCCGGCACGCGACTTGCGGCTGCCAGCCCAGACCGTTCCGTTTCGGGACGGGAACATGAAATCGGGGCGTCATCATGGGCAACGACATTGATGTTTATCTGGGCAAGCGATTGCGGCGTCGTCGCCGTCTGCTGGGCCTGACTCAACAACAGCTGGCCGGCACCGTCGGGGTGCGCTTCCAGCAGATCCAGAAGTACGAATGCGGCGCCAACCGCATCTCGGCCGCTCGCCTCTGGCAGCTGTCCGAGGCGCTGGAGGTTCCGGTCGGTTACTTCTACGACGGCCTGTCGGACCGTGCGCTGAAGGAAACCACCACCGAAGCCGAAGGCGGCGAGATGTTCGCCCGCAAGGAGACGCTGGACCTGGTCCGCGCCTACTACCTGCTGGGCGAGCGTCCGCGTCGTCGCTTGCTGGATCTGGCCAAGTCGCTGAACGGCGGCGAGGCGATCGAAGCCTGAGTTTGGGGATCGCGAACGGTGGCGTCGAGTCGAAGGGCGGGCTAATCCTCGCCCCATGACCCTCGCTTCCGATCACCTCGCTCAGCTCGACGCCTTCGTCGTTGACCTCAATCGCGCCTCGGCCGCGGCGATCCTGCCGCTGTTCCGCGCCGACCACGGGTTGGAAGACAAGGGCGCCGGCAAGAACCTGCCGCGCGACAGCCACGCCGCCTTCGATCCGGTGACCGAAGCCGATCGCGGCGCCGAGGCCGCGATCCGCAAGCTGATCGCCGAACGTTATCCCGAGCACGGGGTGATCGGCGAGGAGTACGGCGAAGACCGCCCCGACGCCGAGTTCGTCTGGGTTCTGGACCCGATCGACGGCACGCGCGCCTTCATCTCGGGCCTGCCGTTGTGGACCACCCTGATCGGCCTGCGCCATCAGGGACGTTCCGTGCTGGGCTCGATCGGCCAGCCCTATACGGGCGAGATCTTCATCGGCTCGGCCGCTGGATCGCGTCTGCTGTCGCGGGGCGCCGAGCGGGCGATCCGGGTGCGCGAGTGCCCCAAGCTGACCGACGCGATCATCGCCACCACCGACCCCGACGCCTGCTTCGACGGTGCCGAGCGCGGCGCCTGGCTGCAGGTGCGCGCCGCCGCCAAGCTGGCGCGCCTGGGCTGCGACGCCTACGCCTACGCCATGGTCGCCATGGGCAAGATGGACATGGTCATCGAGGCCGGCCTGAAGTCCTGGGACGTCGAGGCGGCCATTCCCCTGATCCAAGGCGCCGGCGGGATCGTCACCGACTGGCGCGGCGAACCGATCGGCCCCGACGGCGGCCAGATGGTGATCTCCGGCGACCGCCGCTGCCTGGATGAGGCGCTGGTGTCGCTGCGCCGGTCGGCGAAGTAGCCGGCGCCTAGGCGCGCCACAACGGAAACACCGCTACATCGGTTGACCCCATGGCCCTGGTCATGGCCTCAAAGTCAAAGCCGGGCAGGGCCATCAGGCGATCGATAACGATCTGCTCGTTGGCGGCGCCGCCTGGAAACGCGACGGCGACGCGGTCGTCCAAGCCGAACAGCAACCACCAAAGGTCCGCTCCCCAGGGACCGGAGTCGTCGGTCTCGACAATGACGCCGCGAAGATCCGAGATCGCCAACCGATGCTCCTGACCATCAGGATCTCGGACCGCGATGACCTCGTCGATGAGCAACATGACGTATTCAGTCTCGGGTTCGGCTCGGCGCTCCGGAGCCAGGCCGCCCAGCGATTTCAGCCAGGTCCAGAAACTCATTCGGACCCGCCGTCGCGCAAGGGCGCGACCCCGTCCACCGTCTCGTCGAACGCCTTCCAGAACACCGCCCGGCGGTCGTTGGTCTCGATCAGGATCTCGTGGAAGGCGTCGGGGATCTCGACGTAGCGGCCCTTCGGCATGCGGGCGGCGGTCGACTTCTCGTCGGCGATCAGCACCCGGCTGTCCTGGCCCGCCGCGACGATGGTCACCGGGATCGACACGGCCTCGACGCCCTTGGTCCGGCGCAGGAAGGCGCAGGCCGAGAACGCGAAGTCGGTCCAGCCCCAGGTGATGCCGCCCAGGGCGATGTCGGGATTGGCGTGGATCTGGGCCCGATGGCTAGCGTAGCGGGCCGCGTCGTGGGTCAGGGCGTCCTTGGGAAAGCTCTGGACGAACGGGTCGCCGGCGTCGCCCAGCACGTAGTCGCCCTTGTAGCGCGAGCGGCTCATCAGCCAGGCCAAGGCCCGCGCTCCGCCGGCGGGCTTGCCGCCGGTGTTGAGGCCCAGCATCGGGGCGGACAGCACGGCGGCGGCGAAGCGGCTCTCGCCCGTGGCCAGGGCCAGCATGGTCAGGCAGCCGCCCATCGAGTGCCCCAGGGCGATCCAGGGCTTGGGCAGCCGCGCCTCGAACGCGGCCAGCAGCGCCTGGTAGTCGCCGAGGAATTCCTTGAACCCGGCCGCGTGGCCCTTCAGGCGATCCGGCAAGGCGCGGTGCGATAGCCCCTGCCCTCGCCAATCATGGACCAGAACCACGAAGCCGCGGTCCAGCAGATCCTGCACGACCTCGAAATACTTCTCGATCGGCTCGCTGCGGCCGGGGCTGACCACCACCGAGCCGCGCGGCGAACCTTCCGGCGCAAAGAAAGCGGCGCGGAGGGTCGCCCCGTCCGCGCCGCTGAACCACTCTGCCTTGCCATGGTCGGGGACGGGCGCCTCGGGAATCGAGACCAGCGGCGCCGCATCCCCCATGGATCAGCGCATCTTCGCGAAGAGGGCCGCCATCTTCGACTGCAGGGCCATGGCCGTGCCCATGTCCGACAGCTTCAGCTTGCCGGTCATCACCGCCATGGTCGGGTCGAGCGAGCCGGCGCCGATGGCCAGCAGGTCGTCCAGCGAGAGGGTCATGGTCAGGTCGGCCGGCTTGTCTTCGTTGGTGACCGAACCACCGTCGATGTGGATGACGCCGGTTTCCTTCAGGTCGAACTTCAGGCTCTTGCCCAGGCCGCTGTCGTCGCCTACGGCGCCTTTGATACGATCGGTGATTTCCTGCAACGTAGCCATTAGCGCGTCTCCCTCTGTGGCGCGTGGATTCTGGGCGGCAGACTGGCCGCTGGATCGCGGCGAGTAAACACTGTTCAGACGCGCCGGCGGCTATTTCTTCGTGACGTAATAGTCCACCGCCGACGGGGTTTTGGCCAAACGGACGCGGGACGCGCCCTTGAACTGGCCGGGTTCGAAGACAACGCCTCCGGCGATGACCGGCAGCGGCCTGGAGCTTCCGTTGGGGAAGATCGCCACGCCGGAATCGACCGTCAGGAACTTCAGGCCGTCCATCTGCGGCGCCATCAGGGCCATGGGGCCGGCGGCCTTGCGGATGGCCTTGTTGGAGTCCTCGACCGTGGCGACCAACTCTCGCGCATCGTACTCGGCGGCCGGCTTGAGCACGGGATCGAGCAGCATGGTCGAACCCAGCTTGGTGTCGGCGGGAACGTCGAAACTGACCTGCGCCTTGGCCTGAAGTTGGGCCAGGGTGGGCGTGCGCTCGAAACGCCCCTCGCCGTCGATCGGCAGCGGGGTGCGGACGCCGTTGGCCTCGATCAGGGTCGCCTTGACGCCGGCCGCCCGTTTGCCCTCGCGCATCAGGGCGTAGGTGACCTTGATCCTGGACCGCTCGGCGGCCGGCACTTTCAGAAAGGCCTCCAGGAACGAGAAGACCTTGGTGGCGGGCGCGAACTTGCCCGCCTCGGCGCGCGCCGTCGAAGGGATCGTGGCCGCTAGCGCCAGGGTCATAAGGGCCGAGGCGACGGCGCGCCGGTCCAGGCTCATTTCGGTTTCACGAACTTCAGGGTCATGCGGTCGCTCTCGCCGATGGCGTCGTACTTGGCGTGGTCGAAGCCGGGCTCGGCCGGCTCGCCGCGCGGGGCCGACAGTCGGGTCGGCGGCAGGGTCCAGACGCCGAACGGATGATCCTTGGTGTCCTTGGGATTGGCGTTGATCTCGCTTTCGCCCGCCAGGACGAAGCCGGCCTCCTTGGCCATCTCGATCACATAGGCCTGCTGCACGTAGCCGTCGGCGGCCAGGACGTCCTGTACGCGCCCGGGTTCGCCGCGATGTTCCTCGACCCCGAGCACGCCGCCCGGCTTGAGCGCGGTCAGGGCTTCCCGGAAGGCCTTCTCGGCCAGGCCCGCGGCCATCCAGTTGTGCAGGTTGCGCAGGAACAGCACCAGATCGGCCGACCCGGCCGGAGCCACCGGGCCGCTGGACGGTCCGAACGCCGTGACGACGACCTCGCCATAGAGCTTCTTCTTGTCGGCCAGCTTGCGCTGGTAGGCCTCGACGGACGCCTTGGCGCTGGGCTCATCCGGCAGGTCGGTCTGCAGCGAGGCGGCGTAGAGCTTGCCGCCGGTCGCCGCCAGATAGGGGGCGAGGATGTCGGTGTACCAGCCGGAGCCGGGCCAGAACTCGACCACGGTCTGCCCCGGCTTGAGGCCCCAGAACTCGAGGCTCTCGACGGGATGACGCGAAGCGTCGCGGGCCTTGTCGGCCGGCGAGCGCCAGTCGCCCTCGGTCGCGGCCTTCAGGGTCATGGTTCCGACCTTGTCCGCCGGCTTGCCCGCGCCAGCCTCGGTGTCCGGCTTGGCCGGCTTGCGGCCGCAGCCCGCCAGGCTCAGCGCGGCGACGCCGGTGAGCAGCCCCCGCCGCGACCATCGAAGTCCTGAACCCATGCCGCCACCCACCATCAATTCACAGCCCCCGATCATGCACCCGACCTTGGCGAAACTTCGCCCGGATCAGCCCAGTTTTCAGCTTGGCAAGGTTCAGCTCGGCTTGCGGAAGCGCAGCGTCATGCGGTCGCTCTCGCCGATGGCGTCGTACTTCGTGCGGTCGAAGGTCGGATCGGCCGGCTGGCCGCTGGGCGCGGTCTGCCTGACCGGCGGCAAGGTCCAGACGCCGAACGGATGGTCCTTGGTGTCCTTGGGGTTGGCGTTGATCTCGGACTTGGCGTCGAGCTTGAAGCCGGCCTTTTCCGCCAGCGCCACCACCGTGGCCGTCGCCAGATAACCGTCCGCGCCCTTGTCGGTCTCGGACTTGGGATCGGCGCGATGGTCCTCGACCGCCAGGATGCCGCCCGGCTTCAGCACGTCGAAGAAGTCCTTGAAAATCTTGTCGGCCACGCCCGGTTGGCCGGTCCAGTTGTGGACGTTGCGGGCGGTCAGGACCAGGTCGGCGGAGCCCGCCGCGCCCAGGGGTCCGGCGACCGGCCCGAAGTTCACGAACCGCACGGTCCCGTACTTGGCGGGATCCAGGAAGCGCATCTCGAAGTTCGCCCTGCCCTTTCGAGCCCCGTCCGAGATCTTCGGATTGGCCAGGTCGGCGAGACCGGCGACGTAGGTTCCGCCGGTGGCCTTGGCGTAGGGCGCCAGGATCTCGGTCCAGTAACCGCCGCCCGGCGACACCTCGACCACGGTCTGCTTGGGCTTCAGCCCCCAGAAGGTCAGGCTCTCGTAGGGATGGCGAGCGCCGTCGCGGGCCACGTTGGCCGGCGTCCGGTCGGGCGAGGCGACGGCCGCCTGCAACGCCGCGTCGGCGGCGAACACGGGCGAGGCGGAAAGACAAAGCGTCGCGGCGGCGACAAGGAGGAGATGGCGGCGGCAGGTCATCGTCGGAGCTCTCCAAGGTGGGCCGGGGGACCGGGCGAGCCGACCTTAGCCGTGACCGAACGGCGATCAAGCGATTCACCGCCAAGTCGCTCATTCAACCCCTTGAAGTCGAATTTCGGCTCACCACCTTGGTCTCGAAGGCGCTGGAAACCCGGGCCTTCCGGACCGCCGGCGACGCCATTTCGGGTCGCCAAGGGTCTGAATCTATTGAACAACCTTGCTTTGAAAGAAGGATGTCATCATGCGTACGATCGACCTGTCCCCCCTGTATCGCTCCGTCGTCGGATTCGACCGCCTGGCCGCCCTGCTGGACGCCGCCGCCTCGAACGAAGCCGCGTCGGGCTATCCCCCCTACAACATCGAGCGCACCGCCGAGAACGCGTACCGCATCGAGATCGCCGTCGCCGGCTTCAAGTCGGAAGAGCTTGGCATCGAGGTGAAGGAGAACCTTCTCACCGTCACCGGCCGCAAGCCGGCCAATGACGAGGCCAAGCGCTATCTCCACCGCGGCCTGGCCGAGCGCAACTTCGAGCGCCGCTTCCAGCTGGCCGACTACGTGGTGGTGACCGACGCCGCCCTGTCGGACGGCCTGCTGTCGATCTCGCTGAAGCGCGAGCTGCCCGAGGCCCTCAAGCCCCGCACGATCGAGATCAAGTCGGCCGCGCCCCTGATCGAAGGCGACAAGGTCGAAGGCGAGAAGGCAGCCTAACACCACCTTCGCGCGTTACTGTATCTCCCCTCTATGACTTTCAGGGCGACGCCATCAGGCGTCGCCCTTTTTTCTGGCCGGAATGGCGCGCTCATGGACGCGGCCGATCCTCCGGATCGCCGCCGGCCTAAGCCGGCGCGAAATCCAGCCCCTGCACCTGGGTCAGATCGCAGTCGCGCAGGCTGGTCTTGCTCAGCCGAGCGCCGGTGAAGTCGGCGCCCCGCAGGTCGGCGCCGTCGAGCACCGCTTCGCTGAGGTCGGCCGCCTGCAACAGGGCGTAACGCATCCGGGCGGCCTTCAGATTGACCAGGGTCTTGCGCTCGGGACCCAGGGGCAGCGGCGAGAGGAACGCCTGGCGCAGGTCGGCCTTGGTCAGGTTGGCGCCAGACAGCTTGGCGCCGCGCAGGTCCGCGCCGCGCAGATTGGCCATGCGCAGGTCGGCGTTGCGCAGGTCGGCGCCCTGGAGCTGGGTTCCGGACAGGTCGATCCCGACCATGCAGGCGCCGGCCGCGCTCATAGCCGTCAGCCTCAGCCCCTTGAGCCGATCGCCGAGCGGACGCAGGTCTTCGCCGTCCAGCCGGGCGGGCTCGCCCTCCTTGCCGCCGGTCTTGCACCAGGCCTGGTTGGCCAGGCAGCGCTGGTGGATTTCCTCGACGCGCGACAGGGCCCGTTCGGTCGAGGCCGCCAGGCAGCCCTGCATCGCCGCGCCGCTGGTGCGGGCGGTGGAGGTGTCGACCCCCGCCATCACCGCGCCGGTGAAGTTGGCGCCTTCCAGGTTCGCGCCCTTGACGTCGGCGCCGTCCATGATGGCCCCGCTCAGATTGGCTTCCTTGAGGTTGGCCCCCGCCAGCTTGGCGCCGCGCAGCGAGCAGTCGCTGAAGTCGGCCTTGAAGGCCGAGACGCCGGTGAACTGCGAACCGTCCAGCGTCGCGCCCGAGAAGTTGACCTCGTCGACCTCGCCGTTGCGGGTCTCGTGGCGGACGGTCTCCAGGCCCTTGCGAGGATGCGGGATGGCCACCTGGCCTTCCCGGAAGTCGGCCTGGGTCAGGTCGGCCTGCGACAGGTTCGCGCCGCGCAGACAGGCGCCGCGCAGGTCGGCGCGCACCAGCACCGCCTGGCGCAAGTCGGCCTTGCGCAGGTCGGCGCCGAACAGATTGGCCCGCTCCAGCCGCGTGCGGACCATGCGGCAGCCGTCGAGGATGGAGGCCGAGAAATCGGCGTCGGCCAGATTGCGGAAGGACAGGTCCAGGCCCGACAGGTTCATGAAGCGCAGCGAAGCCCGCTTGCCGCCCTGCTTGCCCGTGACGAATTTCTCGTGCGCCGACACGATCATGTCGAGCTCGGCCTGGCTAAGTCGCCGCCGTCCCGCAATGCTCTGCGCCGCGCTCATGTCCTACGCTTCTCCCCCGAGAAACCCATTGATCCCGCTCAGGAATAACGGCGATCGACAAGCGAACCGTTAAGGCCGCGCCGTTTTGCCGCAACTTTCGCGAGGTGGTGTCGAAAATTCGTGGTTAGCGTTACCAGGCGCCAGATCACCCAAGCCCTAGATCACGTCGTCCAGGCCGCGAGCGCCCTGACGGATGGCGCCGGTGATGTCGACGTCCTTGAGCAGGGCGTTGGTGAAGTTGGCGCGCGACAGGTCGGCGCCGCTCAGGCAGGCTTGGCGCAGGTCGGCCCGGGCCAGGTCCGCATTGGTCAGCAGGGCCCCGGTCAGGTCGCTGGGCAGCAGGCGGTCGCGGCCGATCAGCAGCGGCCCCAGCTGGGCCTCGCGCAGGTCCGACCCGGCCAGCTTGGCCCCCTTGAGACGCGCCCCGCGAAGGTCGGCCCGACGCAGGTTGCATGAGCGCAGGTCGGCGCCCTCCAGCTGCGCGCCCTGCATCTGCACGCTCTCCATGTCCAGGCCGTAGAACACCGCCCCCTTGGCCGACAGGGCCGTCAGGTTGAAGCCGCGCACGGATTTCAGGTTGCGCAGGTCGGCCTTGTCGAACACCGAGGGCTTGCCCTCGGCGCCGCCCGTCTCGCACCACTTGGCGTGGTCGGCGATCATCTGCTCGTAGGGCATGTCGGACACGTCCTTGCCCGACGCCTTGTCGGTCAGGGCGCCGTCCATGTTGGTGTCGTTGATGTTCCAGGACATGGTCTTGGCGCCGACCAGGACCGCGTTGCGCAGATCGGCCCCGAACAGGTTGGCGCCCGACAGGTCGGCCCCGGCCAGGTTGGCCCCGTTGAAATTGGCCTGCTTGAGGTTGGCCCGCACCAGCTTGGCGTCCTTGAGGATCGCGTCGCTGAAGTCGGCCTTGGTGGCGATGATGCCGGACAAGCGCGAGCGTTCGAGGTTGGCGCCCGCTAGGATAGCGCCGTGGGCCTGGGCTTCGCGCTGCACCGGCTCGATGACGCGATAGCCTTCCTTGCGGTCGGCGGCGGCGATCTGACCTTCGCGAAGGTCGGCCTCGAACAGGTCGGCGCCGGTCAGGTTGGCGCCGCGCAGGCTGGAGCCGCGCAGGTCGCAGCGCCGCATCGAGGCGTCGGTCAGGTCCGAGCCGTGCAGGTCCGCGCCGTACAGGGTGGCGTTGTCGAGCTTGGTGCGCCGCATGTCGCAGCCGACCAACAGGGCGCCGGTGAAGTCGGCGTCGCAGAGATTGCGGCCGGTGACCGACAGGCCCGAGAGATCGCAGAAGGCGAAGACGGCGCGTGCGCCTCCCATCCGAGCCGACCACAGACGGTCATGCTTGGCGCAGATCACGTCTACGTCGTGCTGCGTCAGGCGCTTGTGCTCTTGGCCTGCCGCGGGAGGGGCGTTCATGACGGCTCGTATCGGCTCCCCGAAGGGCTAGACCCGCACAATGCGCCGAGCCGGATTAACGCTGCGTTTCCAAGCATTTCGGGACACCGGGGCGCAGCTTGCCCGAGTGTCCCGAACGCTGGATCAGCGCGCCGGCAGCGGCTGGGCGCGGCTTTCATCCAGATAACGCGCGCCGGTCGGCTTGAGGGCCGCGTCCAGATCGATGACCAGCGGATTGCCGGTGGGGATCTCGACATGGACGATGTCGGCGTCGGGCACGTCGAACAGGTGCTTGACGATGGCGCGCAGCGAGTTGCCGTGCGCGGCCACCAGGATCGTTTCGCCGGCCGCCAGCTTGGGCGCGATGGCCGCTTCCCAGTACGGCAGCACGCGCACCAGGGTGGTCTTCAGGCTTTCGGTGCTGGGCAGGTCCTTGCCGGCGTAGCGGCGGTCCTTGGCGAAGTCGTACTCGCCGCCCGGGGCCAGTTCCGGCGGCGGGATGTCGTAGGACCGGCGCCAGATCGTGACCTGCTCCTCGCCGTGCTTCTCGGCGGTCTCGGCCTTGTTCAGACCGGTCAGGCCGCCGTAGTGGCGCTCGTTCAGCCGCCAGTCCTTGGTCACGGGGACGAAGCTCTGGCTGGCCGCGTCCAGCGCCAGGTTGCAGGTGCGGATGGCCCGGGTCTGGACCGAGGTGAAGGCCTCGTCGATGTCGATGCCGGCGGCCTTGATCAGCTCGCCGCCCTTGCGGGCCTGGGCCTCGCCCTCGGCGGTCAGGTCGACGTCCACCCAGCCGGTGAAGCGGTTTTCGAGATTCCATTGGCTCTGGCCGTGGCGGAGCAGGACGAGAACGGGCATCGGACCTCCAAGATGTGTCGGAGGGCGGGCTAAGCCCCGGCCGCCCCCGCGTCAAGCGCCCTGCCCTTGCATTGCCGTTCTCTCGCCCTTCTCTCCTTTGGGGGGCATGCTATAGGCAGGCCATGCCCGATCGCATCCTCATGCCCTTCCTGGCGCTCATCGGCCTGGCCCTGATCGCGTTTTCGCTTGTCTGGCCGCAGGGCTACGGCGCCCGTTCGCCGGCCCCGTTCGGCACGGTTCCGATCCAGCAGACGCCGGAGATGCGGGTCAAGATCCAGCGCGAAAAGGACGCCGCGGCCCTGCGCGATCAACAGGCCCGCCAGCAGGTGAGCGACGCCCGCGCCGCGGCGTCGACCGGGCCATGAGCGCCTTCGACGCCATCCTCGTCGGCCAGCGGGTCCTGAACGCCGAGGCCGAGGCCCTGGCGCTGCTGTCGGCGTCCCTCGACGAATCGTTCGTGCGCGCCGTCGAGGCCCTGTTCGACGCCAAGGGCCGCGTGGTCTGCACCGGCATCGGCAAGTCGGGTCACGTGGCGCGCAAGATCGCCGCGACCCTGGCCTCGACCGGCTCGCCGGCCATGTTCGTGCACGCCGCCGAGGCCAGCCACGGCGACCTCGGCATGATCGGCCAGGGCGACGTGGTGCTGGCCCTGTCCAAGTCCGGCGAGGCCCGCGAGCTGTCCGACAGCCTGGCCTACGCCAAGCGGTTCTCGATCCCGCTGATCGCCATCACCGCCGTCGCCGACAGCCAGCTGGGCCGGGCCGCCGACATCCTTCTGCTGCTGCCCGACGCGCCCGAGGCCACGGCGGAAGTCAACGCCCCGACCACCTCGACCACCCTGCAGATCGCCCTGGGCGACGCCCTGGCCGTGGCCCTGCTGGAGCGCCGCGGCTTCACCGCCAGCGACTTCCGGGTGTTCCACCCCGGCGGCAAGCTGGGCGCCATGCTGCGCACGGTCGGCGACCTGATGCATGGCGAGGGCGAACTGCCCCTGACCCGCGAGGACGCCCCGATGCCCGAGGCGCTGCTGGAGATGAGCGAGAAGCGCTTCGGCGCGGTCGGGGTGATCGCCCCGGACGGCACGCTCAGCGGCCTGATCACCGACGGCGACCTGCGCCGCCACATGGACGGGCTGATGGACCACCTGGCCGGCGAGGTCATGACCCGCGCCCCGCTGACCATCACCCCCGGCGCCCTGGCGGCCGAGGCCCTGGCGGTGATGAACGAGCGGCGCATCACCGTGCTGTTCGTGGTCGACCAAGGCCGCCCGGTCGGCATCCTGCACGTCCACGACCTGCTGCGGGCCGGCGTGATCTGAGGCCGCCCGCTCCCCAGCAGGCGATTCCCCTTGCACGGCGAAGCTAAGACGGGCGATCTCGGGGCATGCGCCGCTCGTCCCTTCCGCTCCTGATCACGGCCCTGCTGCTTGCCGGTCCGGCCGCGCCGGCCCTGGGAGCGTCGGACCCCGGCACGATGCAGCAGAAGGACACCCTGCGCGACGCGGTGGCCGCGCCGCTGGAGGACCTGAACCTCAAGCGGGCCGCGATCCCTCCCGTGCTGCTGCGCGCGGTCGAGAGTCCGTACGACCTGACGGACCTGACCCGCTGCGAGGGCGTCGCCGGCGAGATCGGCCGGCTGGACGCGGCCCTGGGGCCGGACCTGGACGAGGCCCCGCCGCCCGACACCCGCTCGCGCGGCAAGAAGGTCGCCGACGCCGCCTATGGCGCGGGCGTAGGCGAGGTGCGCAACACCACCCAGCACGCCCTGCCCTTCCGTGGCTGGGTGCGCAGGCTGACCGGCGCGGCCAGGCACGACCGGGCGGTGCAGGCGGCGATCCAGGCCGGCGCCGTTCGTCGGGGCTATCTGAAGGGCGTGGGCATGCGGATGAACTGCGCCCCGCCGGCCGCCCCCAGTTGGTTCGTGCCCGCCCCGCCGCCGAAGCCCGTCGCGACGCCGACCGCGCCTGGCCCTCTGGACCGGCTGGCGGCCTTCTGGGACGGCGTGGTGAACTGGTGGCGCGGCTGGTGGCCGTTCTAGCGCGAACATCTCCATATGGTTGAGTTTGCCTGACATGCACTTTTAGGACACTGTGCGAGCCGCGTCGGGCGTCTCGTGGAGGGTTCCATGCGCTATGCGTTCAAGCCGTTTTCCGGATGCGCCTGCCGGCGGGCCCAGTGCGCGGTGCCCGCCTCGCCGGGGCTGATCTCCCAGCTCTACGCGCGGTACCTGTCGCTGCTGGCCGAAGGCCGGCTCGACAAGGACATGACCTTCGAAGCCTATTACAAGGTCTGGCGGGCCAGCCGGCGCGGTCCCAACAATGTCGGGCTGGACGACGGCGAGGTGCGGCTGGGCGGGACCAAGGGCCCCCTGCGGATCGACCAGCCGGCGCGCAAGCTGGCCGGCGAGATCCGCACCATGGTGCTGCTGGTCGACTTCCCGGATCGTCCGCACGCCGACGACCACAGCCCCGGCATGTACGAGCAGATGCTGTTCAGCGTCGGGAAGTTCCCGTCCGGCAGCATGCGCGACTTCTACCGGCAGATCAGCGGCTGGAACAAGGACAGCGGCGCGGAGGGCCCCGGCATCGACGTCACCGGCGAGGTGCACGGCTGGTTCCGGATGCCCAACCCGATCACCTTCTACGCCGACGGCAATTCCGGCATGAGCGACAACTTCCCGCGCAACGCGCCGGCCCTGGCCCGCGACGCGGTGCTGGCCGCCAAGTTCGCCGGCGTCGACTTCGGGGCCTTCGACGCCCTGGGCGAAGGGACCGTCACGGCGCTGTTCGTGATCCACGCCGGCGGCGGGGCCGAGACCACGGGCGACCGCAACGACATCTGGAGCCACAAGTGGATCATCCCGGACGGCGTCGAGGTGGGCCACGGCATCTCGGTCAGCACCTACCTGACCGTGCCCGAGGATTGCCGCGTGGGCGTCTGCGCCCATGAATGGGGCCACCTGGCCGCGCGCTGGGCCGACTATTACGACACCGGCGCCACCCAGAGCACCCAGTCCAACGGCCTTGGCAACTACTGCCTGATGGCGGCCGGGTCGTGGGGCAATTCAGGCCTGACGCCGGTCTATCCCAACGGCATGTTGCGGATGTTCCACGGCTGGGTCGAGCCGCAGATCATCATGGAAAGCAAGAAGGGCGTGGTGCTGAAACCGGCCGCCGAGGGCGGCGCGCCGGTGGTGATCCGCAACTCGGCCTTCATGACCGACAGCCAGTATCTGCTGGTGGAGTACCGACGAAAGCGCAGCCAGGACGCCTTCCTCCCCGACCAGGGCGTGGCGGTCTATGTGGTCGACGAGGCGGTCGAGGACGTCAACGACGAGGGCCGCCTGGCCATCGAGCTGATGCAGGCCGACAACCGGCGCGACCTGGCCAAGATCTTCGGCCAGGGCAATCGCGGCGACTCCAACGACCTCTACCCCTCGCTGGGCAACGCCGAGCTGGGCCGCAAGACTAAGCCGGCGCTGAACATGCCGCGTTCGAAATGGTCCGGCGTCAGCATCAAGGTGGTCGGCAATCCGGGCGACGATCAGATGAAGATCGACATCACCCTGGACGCGTAGAACGCGGACTAGAGCGCGGCCAGGGTCTCGCGCACCTTGGCCGCCAGGTGGCGCGGTTCGAACGGTTTCATCACGTAGCCAGCCGCGCCCAGCTGCATGGCCTGGACGATGCGGTCCAGGCGGCCGTCGCCGGTCAGCATCAGGACAGGCGGCGCCGGATCGTTGGACGCTTCCTTGATCGCCTTGAGGCCGTCCAGACCGCTCTGCCCGGGCATGCGCACGTCCAGCAGCACAAGGACGGGAGTCTCGCTGGCGAGGGCCGCGATCAGCGGTTCCGCCGCTCCGAAGACACGCACGGCGAACCCCTCGCGCTCGAGCGTGATCTGGATCACCTCCAGCGTGACGGGATCATCGTCGGCGACGAAGATCAGGGGCGGCGCGAACAGCATGCGAAAGCCTTAACGCCCAAGCTTGGCCAGCGGAAGACCACCGCCGGACTTTCGTCAGCGCGTGCCGAAAGTCCGGTCACCGGCGTCGCCCAGGCCGGGCACGATGTAGCCGTGGTCGTTCAGCTCGGCGTCCACGGCCGCCGTCCAGATCGGCACGTCGGGATGGGCGGCGCGCAGGGTTTCGACGCCCTGGACCGACGCCACCAGGCAGACGAAGCGCAGGTCGGTGACGCCCGAGCGTTTCAGCAGGTTCAGGGCCGCTACCGCCGTATGGCCCGTGGCCAGCATCGGGTCGACCACGATGACCAGACGGTCGGCGATGTCCTCGGGCGTCTTGTAGTAGTACTCCACCGCCTCCAGCGACGCCGGGTCGCGGAACAGGCCGATGTGCGCCACCCGCGCCGAGGGCACCAGGTCCAGCATGCCCTCGGCCATGCCCAGGCCCGCCCGCAGGATGGGGGCGAAGACCAGCTTCTTGCCGGAGATCTCCTCGGCCTGGGTCGGCGCCACCGGCGTCTCGATCTCGACGGTGTGGGTCGGCAGGGCGCGGGTGACCTCGTAGCAGAGCAAGGTCGCCGTCTCGCGCATCAGGGCGCGGAAGGTCTTGGTCGAGGTCTGCTTGTCGCGCATCCGGGTCAGCTTGTGGCGGACCAGCGGGTGGTCGACGATGGTGACGCCTTGCATGGCCGGGCTTTCCTCTTGCGGGACGCCGGACAGCCGCGTCCCCTCGCCGGACCAAGTGCCGCCTTAAGCCCCCAACGCCAAGCGGAAATCGCCTAGCGGCCGGTTCCGTAGGCGGCCAGGAACATGTTGACCGCCGGCAGCACCTCGCGGTCGATCTCCTCGGACGTCGGCGCGGCCATGGCGTTGCACAGCCGCGCCTTCAGCAGGTGGTTCTGGCACATGCCGATGAATTGCCGGGCGGCGTGGACCGGGTCGTCGATCTTCAGCTGGCCGCCGTCGACCGCCTTCTGCAGGACCGCGCCCAGCCGCTTCGATCCGCTCCGGGGACCGGCCTCGTAGAACGCCAGGCCGATCTCGGGCGTGCGCTGGGCCTCGGCGACGATCACCCGGAAATTGGCCATGCTGAAGTCGCTCAGCACGATCGACAGATAGATGCGCCCCGTCTTGATCAGGGCTTCGCGGATGTCGCCCAGTTCGGACTCGATCTCGAACATGGCGTCGCGCTGCCAGGCGCAGTGGCGCACCACATAGGCGGCGAACAGCTCTTCCTTGTTCTTGAAGTAGTTGTAGAGCGTGCCCTTGGAGCCGCCGACCCGCGCCGCGATCGTCGACATGGATGCATTGGCATAGCCCTCCTCCAGGAACACGTCGCTGGCGACGTCCAGGATGGCTTCACGGCGGGCGTCTCGGTCGAGACGCGGTTTCACGTCCTGCATCATTTCTTTTCCTTCGGGGTCCCCCTTGATCCCGTCAAGCTCACGGTTATATCAGCGCCATCATATGACCGTACAGTACGGTCAATTCAAGGTCGGCGCTCATGACTACCAACGCCCTGGACAAGCCCATCGCCTCTCCAACCGCTTCAGGGTCGCCAAGGTCTCGCGAGGTCGGCGTCACCGTTTCGATCCTGCTGGCCGCCCTTTTGACCAGCGCCTGCGCCACCATGCCCGCCCCGACGCCGGCCCGGGTCGCCAAGGCCCCCGAGGCCTACGCCGCGGCCCAGACCCTGACCACCGCCGAGGCCGCCGCCTGGCCGGCCGACGCCTGGTGGAAGGCCTATGGCGACACCCAGCTGGACGCCCTGGTCGACGAGGCCCTGACCGGCTCCCCCACCCTCGCCCAGGCCGAGGCCCGCCTGCGCCGCGCCCAGGCCCTGGCCAGCCAGGCCAAGGCCGCCCAACTGCCCAGCGTCGGCGCCAACGGCGGCGTCGAGCGCGCCAAGCAGAGCTACAACAACGGCATCCCCGCCGACTTCGTGCCCCAGGGCTACAACGACTACGGCCGGCTGAGCCTGGACTTCAGCTGGGAGCTGGACTTCTGGGGCAAGAACCGCGCGGCCGTCGCCGCCGCCACCTCGGAAGCCCGGGCCGCCCAGGCCGACGCCGCCCAGGCCCGGCTGATGCTGGCCACCTCGGTCGCCGCGTCCTACGCCGACCTGGCCCGGCTCTACGCCGAGCGCGACGTGGCCGAACGCTCCGTGGCCCTGCGGCTGGAGACCTTGAGCCTGGTCAGCGACCGGGTGGCCAACGGCCTCGACACCCGCGGCGAGCTGCGTCAGGCCGAGGCCGGACCGCCCAACGCCCGCGCCGAACTGGCCGCCATCGACGAGCAGATCGCCCAGACCCGCAACGGCCTGGCCGCCCTGCTGGGCGCGGGTCCGGACCGCGGCCTGGCCATCGCCCGTCCCTCGGTCGCCAACCTCAAGCCGTTCGGCCTGCCCGCCAATCTCGCCGCCGATCTGATCGGCCGCCGACCCGACGTGGTCGCCGCCAAGTGGCGGGCCGAGGCCAGCAACAAGCGGATCGGCCAGGCCAAGGCGGCCTTCTATCCGAACGTCAACCTGGCCGCCGCCATCGGCGTGCAGTCGCTGCACCTGGACAAGCTGTTCGACAGTGGTTCGGACGTCGGCAGCGTCGGCCCCGCCGTCAGCCTGCCGATCTTCGAAGGCGGACGGCTGAAGGCCAACCTCCGCGCCGCCGAGGCCGACCGCGACGGCGCCGTGGCCGCCTACGACTCCGCCGTCACCCAGGCCCTCCGCGACGTGGCCGACGTGGCCGCCAGCGAGCGGGCCCTGAACACCCGGCTGGCCGAGAGCCGCGCCGCCCTGGCCGCCAACGAGGACGGCTTCCGCATCGCCCGCCTCCGCTACCAGGGCGGCCTTTCCACCTATCAGAACGTGCTGATCGCCGAGCTGGCGGTTCTGGCCCAACGCCGGAATGTCGCCGACCTGGAAAGCCGCGCCCTGACCCTGGACGTCGCCCTGGTGCGCGCCTTGGGCGGCGGCTTCGCCCCGGTCTGATTTCAGTCTGAACCCTTCTTCGCCCCTTCGCTTTTCGCGCCTCCAGGACCTCCCCCCATGGCCGACACCGCCTCCTCCGCCCAGCCCACGGGCAAGCCCAATGGAAACCGCAGACAACTGCTGACCGGCCTCGCCGCCGTGGTCGTGGTCGGCGTCGTGCTCTGGGTGCTCTACGCCGTCTTCATCGGCTCTCGCCACGTCGAGACCGACAACGCCTATGTCGGGGCCGAGGTCGCCCAGGTGACGCCGCTGATCAGCGGGCCGGTCGCCAAGGTGCTGGTCTCCGAGACCCAGGTCGTCGCCGCCGGCCAGCCGCTGGTGGTGATCGACGACGCCGACGCCAGGATCGCAGTTCTCTCCGCCCAGGCCGCCCTCGGCCAGGCCCAGCGCAAGGTCAACGGCTACTTCGCCAGCGACGACGCCCTGGCCGGACAGGTCGCGGCCCGCGACGCCGACATCGCCCGCGCCGCCGCCGCCGTGACGGGCGCCCAGGCCAGCCTCGAGCGCGCCCGGCTGGAGCTGTCGCGCCGCAAGGCCCTGTCGGACTCCGGCGCGGTCTCCGGCGAGGAGCTGACCATCGCCCAGAGCCAGTTCACCAACGCCCAGTCGGCCGTGACCGAAGCCCGCGCCGCCCTGGCGCAGGCCAAGGCCAGCCGCGTCGCCGCCGAAGGCAACCGCGAGGTCAACACCGCCCTGATCTCGGGCCTGCCCGCCAACAAGAACCCGGAAATCGCGGCGGCCGAGGCGCGTCTCGCGAGCGCCCAGCTGTCCCTGGACCGCACCGTGCTGCGCGCGCCCCTGGCCGGCGTGGTGTCCAAGAAGAACGTCCAGGTCGGCCAGCAGGTCACCATCGGCGCGCCGCTGATGGCCATCGTCCCGACCACCGACGCCTTCGTCGACGCCAACTTCAAGGAAGTGCAGCTGGACAAGGTCCGCATCGGCCAGCCGGTGACCCTGACTTCGGACCTCTACGGCGGGAGCGTGAAGTTCCACGGCCGGGTGAAGGGCCTGTCGGGCGGCACCGGTTCGGCCTTCTCGCTGATCCCCGCCCAGAACGCCTCCGGTAACTGGATCAAGGTGGTCCAGCGTCTTCCGGTCCGCATCCAGCTGGACCCGGCCGAGCTGAAGGAACACCCGCTGCGGGTCGGCCTGTCGATGAAGGCCGCCATCGACATCTCCAAGTAGTCCGCGCCCTTAAAAGCCCCTCCAAGGAAGCGCCGCATGGCCGACCAGGATTCCTCACCCGCCGCCGCACCGGCCGCCGCCGGCCCCGCGCCGATGGCCGGCATGATGCTGGCGGTCACCTCGATCGCCCTGGCGCTAGGCACCTTCATGCAGGTGCTGGACAGCACCATCGCCAACGTCTCGATCCCGACCATCGCCGGCAATCTGGGCGTCAGCACCAGCCAGGGCACCTGGGTGATCACCTCGTTCGCCGTGGCCAACGGCGTGTCGGTGCCGCTGACCGGCTGGCTGATGGGTCGCTATGGCGTGGTCAAGACCTTCGTCGCCTCGGTGCTGTTGTTCACCCTGGCCTCGTTCCTGTGCGGCGTGTCCTGGAACCTGCCGTCGCTGATCGGCTTCCGCATCCTGCAAGGCCTGGTCTCGGGGCCGATGATCCCCGGCTCGCAAGCCCTGCTGATCATGATCTTCCCGGCGCACAAGCGCGGGACGGCCCTGGCCATCTGGTCGATGACCACCCTGGTGGCGCCGATCTGCGGACCTATCCTCGGCGGCTACATTTCCGACAACTTCGCCTGGCCGTGGATCTTCCTGATCAACGTGCCCGTCGGCCTGCTCTGCGCCTTCCTGTGCTGGCGCGGGATGAGCAACCGCGAGACCCCGACCCGCAAGGTGCCGATCGACACCACCGGCTTCATGCTGCTGCTGGTCTGGGTCGGGGCCCTGCAGGTGATGCTGGACACCGGCAAGGACGCCGACTGGTTCAACTCGCCGGCCATCGTCGTCGAGACCCTGGTGGCCATCGTCGGCTTCATCGCCTGGGTGATCTGGGAGCTGAACGAGAAGCACCCGATCGTCGACCTGTCGCTGTTCAAGTCCAAGAACTTCGCCCTGGGCACCGTCGCCTTCTGCCTGGGCTACGCGGTGTTCTTCGGCAGCAACCTGCTGCAGCCGCTGTGGCTGCAGACCCAGATGCACTACATCGCCACCTGGGCCGGCCTGGTCGCCGCCCCCAGCGGCGTGGTGGCCGTGCTGCTGACCCCGTTCGCCGCCCGCATCATGCAGAAGGTCGACGCCCGCTGGGCCGCCACCCTGTCGCTGGCCGCGTTCGGCCTGTCGTTCTTCATGCGCTCGGGCTTCAACTCCGACGCCGACTTCAGCGCCCTAGTCTGGCCCATGCTGGTTCAGGGCGTGGCGATGAGCACCTTCTTCCTGTCGATGGTGACCATCTCGCTGAACGGCGTGCCGCCCCATCAACTGCCCTCGGCCTCGGGCCTGTCGAACTTCTCGCGGATCACCGCCGGCAGCTTCGCGGCTTCGTTGACCACGACGATCTGGGACCGAGGCGAGAGCCTGCACCAGAACCGCCTCGCCGAGTCGATGGCCTCCAACGACCCGATCTGGCTGACGGCCCTCGAACGCCTTCAGGCCGCGGGCCTGAGCCACGCCCAGGCCGTGGGCGCGGTGACCAGCCAGGTGGTCAACCAGGCCTATCTGTTGTCGACCATCGACTTCTTCCGCGCCTCGGCCTGGCTGGCGGTCTTGCTGATCCCCCTGGTCTGGATGACCAACAAGGCGATGAGCAGCGGCGGGCCTCCCCCGGCCGACTAAGGCCAGTCAATGCTTAGCGCCGTGCGTGGTCCTCGTCCTTCGACAAGCTCAGGATGAGGACCATTTCACGGGTCGGGCAACAGAAGACCTCATCCTGAGCTTGTCGAAATCGCCGACGGCCGTCACCAGCCCGGCCAGCGCCTGGCCTCCGAACGCGACCTGGCCGAGGAGTTCGGCGTCAGCCGTCCCACCATCCGCCGCGCCGTGATCGCCCTGGAGATGCGCGGCCTGCTGGAGGCCCGGCAGGGCTCGGGCGTCTATGTCCGCGCCGGGGGCCAGCCGCCGCCTCCGCCGCGCGACCTGGACATCGGGGCCTTCGACCAGGCCGAGGCCCGCCGCCTGTTCGAGGGCGAAGCCGCCGCCCTGGCCGCCACCCTGATCACCGACGAGGAGCTGACCTATCTCGAGACCCTGGTCGCCGAGATGAACAGCGAGAAGTCGACCAAGGAACAGTCCGAGCTGGCCGACCGCCAGTTCCACATCACCATCGCCCAAGCCACCCGCAACAGCGCCATCGTCCGCGTGGTCGAGAACACCTGGGACCTGCGCTACAAGTCGCGCCTGTGCATGCAGATGCTGGAAAAGGCCCGGCACGTGCGCAAGCGGCCGTTGAACGACGAGCACCAAGACATCATCGAGTCCCTGCGCACTCGCGATCCCAAGGCCGCCCGGTCCGCCATGCAGACCCACCTGGGCGGGCTGATCGAGAACCTGCTGCTGACCGCCGAGCTGGAGGCTATGGAGCAGACCCGCGAACGCCTGGCCAGCAAGCGCGAAGAGATCGCCCTGCGGGCCGCCAGCGCGGCGAAGTAAACGACCCATCCCGATCTTCGCGGGGCGATGTCGGTCCCCGCGGGCGTCGTTCGTCGTTCCAGTGTCAGGCCGATGGGATCGGCTCGAACATGGAGAAGGACGATGCGCGTGATGGTGCTCGTGAAAGCCACCGAAGACAGCGAAAAGGGCTTCTTCCCCACCGCCGAGACGAACGCGATGCTCGAGGCGATGGGCCGCTACAACGACGAACTGACGAAAGCCGGCGTCTTGCGGGCCGGCGACGGCCTCACACCCTCCTCCCGAGGCAAGCGCGTCGCCTTCGACGGCGCCGGCCGCACGGTGATCGACGGGCCCTTCGCCATGACCCGCGAACTGGTCGCCGGTTTCTGGCTCTGGGAGGTCAAGAACATGGACGAGGCCGTCGCCTGGGTGAAGCGCTGCCCCAACCCCATGCCCGGACCCAGCGAGATCGAGATCCGGCCGTTGTACGAGATCGAAGATCTGCAATGAGGTCCCCGCGCCATCCTCCGACGACCGGTCCTAGCCCGCCGGTCGATCCGACGTCGGCGCGGCCGGGGCCGGGGCCGGGGCCGCGGGCACGCCTATGACGGGCGGCGCCGGCGCGGGCGCCGGTCCAGCGGGAGCCGGCGGCGCGTTCGGGTCGATCGGCTGGGCCGGCTGGCCTTCCAGCGGGATAGCCCCGTTGATCGGCAGGCCGTCGGGTCCGACCAAGGTGGGATCCTCGGCCGCCGAGACGGCGTCGTCGCCTTCGGGCTCGACCGCCTTGGGTGCGTCGCGGTTGACAGCGTAGGTGGCCACGCTCTTCCAGATCTTGGCCGGCAGGCCGCCGCCGACCACGCCGTTCATGGCGCTGTTGTCGTCGTTGCCGACCCAGACCCCGATCACCAGGTCGCCGACATAGCCGACGAACAGGGCGTCGCGATAATCCTGGCTGGTGCCGGTCTTGCCGAAGGCGCCGGGGATGGCGGCCTCGATGCCAGTGCCGCGCTGGGTGGCCGAGCGCAGCAGGTCGCGCATGCCGGCCAGCTCGGCCTTGCTCAGCTTCTTGACGTTGGCGGGCTTCTTCCAGTCGGCCAGGCCGTGCGGGATCACCGGCGCCTCGCCGGCGTCGATCGCCGCATAGGCGGCCGTCAGATGCACCAGGCTCATCGGCCCCGTGCCCAGCGCCAGGGTCAGGTCGTCCGGGATCGGGTCGGTGATCCCCAGGTCGCGCGCGGTGCGGACGATCGGGTCGCGGCCGATGTCGTGGGCCAGGCGCACGGCCGCCACGTTGGACGAGCCGGCGAAGGCGGTGATCAGCGGCACTTCGCGGCCGGCGTACTTGCCCTCGTGGTTCTTGGGCGTCCAGCCGCTGACCACGACGGGCGCGTCGAGGATCGGGCTGGTCGTGGTCATGCCCTGGCGCAGCGCCGCCAGATAGACGAACAGCTTGAAGGCCGAGCCGGGCGGGCGCTGGGCGTCGGCGCGGTTGAACTGGCTGACCTTGTAGTCACGGCCGCCGACCATGGCGACGATCCGGCCGTCGGTGCGCATGGCCACGATCGCGCCCTGGGTGACGTTCAGCACCTTGCCGTCGCGGGCGATTGCCTGGTCGAGGATCTTCTCGGCCTGGGCCTGCAGTCGGGGATCCAACGTGGTGCGCACCACCGTCTCGCCATAGGTGTTCTCGAACACCGCCTTGGCCTGGGGGAACACCCAGTCAGCGAAGTACGAGCCGACCGGCAGCTTGGGACGCCCCGCCCGGACGTGGACCTGCCGCACGGCGCTGGTCGCCTGGGCCTGGGTGATCACCCCGGTGTCGACCATGGCGCCCAACACGGTCTTCATCCGCGTCTTGGCGCCGTCGAAGTTTTCGGTCGGGGCCCAGCGGGACGGCGCCTTCACCAGGCCCGCCAGCATCGCCGCCTCGCCGACGCTCAGCTGCTCGGGCGCCTTGTCAAAATAGTGCCGCGACGCCGCCCCCAGGCCGAACGTGCCGTCGCCGAAATAGACCGAGGACAGGTAGCGCGACAGGATCTCGTCCTTGGACAGGCGGGCGTCCAGATAGAGCGCGATCAGCACCTCCTGGATTTTCCGCCGGAAGGTGCGCTTGTTGGACAGGAAAGCGTTCTTGGCCAGTTGCTGGGTGATGGTCGAGCCGCCCTCGGACACCCCGCCGGCCTTGGCGTTGGCGCCCACGGCCCGCAGGATCGCCTTCGGATCGATGCCCATGTGCTTGTAGAAGCGCCGGTCCTCGATGGCGATGAACGCGCCAGGCACGTAGGCGGGCAGCTTGGCGACCTCGACGGGGGCCTCCTTGTACGAGCCGCGACGGGCGATCGGCGAGCCGTCGGCCGCCACGATCACCAAGGTCGGATTGGCCAGGGGCTCCAGCGCCCGGCCCAGCGGCAGGGACCACAGCAGCGAGACGACGATCGCGATCACGATCGCCACCGAGGCGGCCGCGCCGATCTGCCAGGGCCGCCGCTTCCAGATCGGCGGCTTGGCCGGCGACGGCGGTTCGGCGACCTCCGCGACGGGCGCTTCGACGGCCTCCGCCTCGCCCGCTTCGGCCGGCTCGGCGGCGTCGGGGGTTTCGAGCGGCGGGATCGCGGCGTCGTCGGCTTGCGCCTCGGGCGCCGGCGTGGCCTCGACCGCGGGTTCTTCGACGGCGACCGTTTCGACCGGCTCGGCGGCGGCCTTGGCCCTGGACCGGCGGCGGGCGGGTTTGCGCTTGGGCGTCACCGCGTCCACGACCTCCTCGACCGGGACCTCCCCCGGAATCGTCGGATCGATGGGTTCGCGGTCGTCGGCGGCGTCGGACATTCGGATCGGACTCGTTCGGGCGAAATCGCCAGCAAGAGCGCGGCAATAGCACAGACGATCCGGCGAGCGGATGGCGCGGGACGCAAAAAATTGGCCGGACCCGCGAACGGGACCGGCCAACAGTGGGGGGATAAAACGGGGAGGTTCTAGAAGTTCACGTCCAGGCGCGCGCCGAAGTAGCGGAAGGCGTCGCGGCCGGGGAACCAGGTCTTGCCCTGGGCCGTCGGGATGGCCGGGTTGCTGTAGCCCGAGGTGCCGTTGCCCAGGCCCTGGGCGTAGCGCTTGTCGAACAGGTTGTTGGCGAAGGCGGTCAGCTTGTACTTGCCGTCGCGGTCGGTGATCCCGGCGCTCAGGTCGGTGATGCTGTAGGCCTTCTGGATCGTGCGCGGATCCTGGCTGAGCCCGAAGTTGATGTCGTCCTGCCAGCGCAGCGTGGCGGCGATGAAGCCCTTGAACGGCACGTTGTCCGGCAGGTCGATGTCGTACTGACCGCCGACGCTGAACTTGTACTCGGGCACGTTGTTCAGGCGCTTGCCGTGCAGGTTCTGCACGCGGCCGTTGGTGCGGGGCGTGTTGTAGCAGACGCCCGGCGCGCCGACGAAGGCGGGGTCGGCGCTGACCACCGTCGGCTGGCCGCTGTAGCAGGGGCCGTTCGGGAAATCGATCACCGTGGCGTCGGTATAGGCGAAGGCGCCGTTCAGCCGGAAGTTCGAGGTGATCCGGGCCACGGCGTCCAGTTCCAGGCCCCGGGTCCGCAGGTGGCCGACGCTGTTGAGGAAGGTCAGGAAGGTGCCGTCCGGCAGGAACGAGGTCACCGAGGTCTGGAAGCCGTAATAGTCGGCGTTGAACAGGGTGGCGTTGAAATAGACCCGGCGGTCCAGAAGGCTGCTCTTGAAGCCCAGCTCGTAGTTCTTGGCCGTCTCGGGCGGCACCGGCATCTGGGCGGCGATCCGGGAGTCGAAGGTGCTGACCAGGTCGTAGGCCTGACCCTTGTAGCCGGTCGAATAGGTGGCGAAGGTCATGATGTCGGGCGTCCATTTGTACTGGACACCGACCTTGCCGGTCACCGCGTCGTCCTCGTCGGACTTGCCGAAATACTGATGGGTGGTGGCCGCGCCGGGCGTGGTGCTGGCGAAGATCGTCTTGTCGAACTTGTAGCTGATCTTCTGGCGGTTCACCCGCGCGCCGCCGGTCAGGCTGAGCTTGTCGGTCACGTCGAAGGTGGCGTTGGCGAAGGCCGAATAGTTCTCGTTGGTGCTCTCGGCCAGATAGCGGGCCAGCTGCAGCACCGGGCCGCGATCCAGGAAGCGGTCCAGATCGTTCTTGGCGTACCAGAGACCGGCCACGTAGCGGAACCGGGTGCCGCCCGGCGAGGTCAGGCGGAACTCCTGGGTCACCGACTTGGCGTGGAAATAGCCGTTGATCACCGCGCCGCTGTTGATCCCCGACGGGTTGGCCACCGGGAAACCGATCAGGAACGGCACGTCGGTGCCGTCGATGTCCTGGAAGTCGCGCATCTTCCAGCGGTCCTGCGAGGTGATCGACGAGAAGGTGTGGCCCTTCAGGACCGAGCCCTCGCCGAAGTCGTAGTCCAGGCGGGCCGTGCCGCCGAACACCTCGGAATTGCCGCCGCCGATGCGGTCGTCGGCCCGGATGAAGTGGTTGTTCTTGTCGATCGTGATGCCGCGCAGGGTCGTGGTCGCGGGGAAGCCCGGCTCGCCCTGGTAGAACAGGCCCGGCGTCAGCTCGGTGATCGCGCTGGCGCAGCAGCTCGAGACGTTGTGGTTGAACCGCGGCGCCAGGCTGAGCTTGAGGTTCTCGGTCGGGGTCCACTCGATCTTGGCGGTGACCGTCAGGCCCGAGCTGCCGTTGACGTTCTTGCCGGTGGTCAGGTTCTTGAGGTTGCCGTCGTAGTCGCTCTTGGCCACGGTCAGGCGGGCCCGCACGGTGTCGTTGATCGGACCGGTGACGGTGAAGCCGATGCGCTTCTCGCCGTCGTCGGTGGTCAGCAGCATGGCCTTGCCGCCGAAGGTGTCGGACGGCGCGGCGGTGACGATGTTCAGCACGCCGGCGATGGCGCTCTTGCCGAACAGGGTGGACTGCGGACCGCGCAGCACTTCCACGCGCTCGACGTCGATCAGGTCCTTGAAGGCCGCGGCCTGGAAGCCGATCGGCACGTCGTCGATGACCACCGCGACGTCGGACTCCACGGCGATGCCGTTCGAGAAGGTGCCGATGCCGCGCATCTTGATGCTGAAATTGCCCGGCTGCGAGCCGTAGTCGATCGAGATCGCCGGCGACAGCTTCACCACGTCGCCCAGTTCGCGGACGTTGTTGCGGTCGATCACGTCCTGGGTCAGGGCGGTCACCGACACCGGCACGTCCTGCAGGCGCTCGGCGCGCTTGGTCGAGGTGACGATGATCTCTTCCAGTTGGATCGACGGATCGGAGCCGGCGGACTGCCCCCCCGAGGACTGGGCGTGGGCGGCGCCGGTGGCCGCCATGACGGCGAACACGGCGGTAGACGCCAACAGGGCATGCTGGATCGTTCTCATAACTTCCCCTCGCTTCCTCGCGCGGCGCCAGGCCGGTTCATCCGGTCAATTATCAGCGCCAATTTGGTAAGGCCAAAATTGGCCAGTGGTCAGGCAATTTGTCAAGTAAGTAGTGACATCGTTGTCATTTCGTCACAACTTACTGAAAACGCGGCGATTTAATGCAGCTATTTAACGACACCGAATGAGCGGCCGGCGACAGCCCTTTGCGTACGGCTGTGGAATATGGTCATTTAGCCTTGCGGCCAGACGGCAAATTGGTAATGCCAGATTGGTCACAAGATTGAGGGGCGAATGATCCGAACACCACCGCGCGCGACGGCGTCGATCCCCCAGGCGCGGCCCATCGGCCGCCGTCCGGGATCCGTCCGATGAGCGGGTCCGGCATGAAGCTGCGCCCCAGCACCGACCGCGAGGGCCTGCGTCGGATGACGGCGGAGGACATCCGCGACACCTTCGTGATCGACGACCTGTTCCAGCCCGGCCAGGTCTCGATGACCTATGTCGAGGTCGACCGCGCCGTGGTGGGTTCCGCCGCGCCGTTGGCCGCCCCCCTGCCCCTGCCCACCGACCGCCGCCTGGCCTCGACCCATTTCTGCGAGCGTCGCGAGCTGGGCGTGATCAATATCGGCGGTCCCGGCTGGGTCGAGCTGGACGGGGCGCGCCACGATCTGGAGAACCTGGACAGCCTCTATGTCGGTCGCGGGGTCGAAACCGTGACCTTCGCCAGCGCATCGGTCGATGCGCCCGCCAAGTTCTACTTCGTCAGCTATCCGGCCCACGCCGCCCACCCCAGTCGGGTGGTGCGCAAGGCCGAGGCCCGGGAAATCCAGGCCGGCGACCAGAAGACCGCCAACCGCCGGGTCATCCGCCAGAGCATCCGCCCCGGCATCGTCGAGACCTGCCAGCTGGTCATGGGCTTCACCGAGCTGGAATCCGGCAACGTCTGGAACACCATGCCGCCGCACACCCACGGGCGTCGCAGCGAGATCTACATGTATTTCGACGCCGCTCCGGCTCGCGTGATGCACATCATGGGCGAGCCTTCGAACCCTCGGACGGTGTTCATGGACGACGGCGAGGCGGTGTTCTCGCCCAGTTGGTCGATGCACAGCGGCGTCGGCACGGCCGACTACCGCTTCGTCTGGTCGATGGGCGGCGAGAACCTGGACTTCGACGACATGGACCACCTGACCCTGGCCGACCTGCGCTAGGGCGCGGGCGGCCGGGACAACAGACCGAAGACAAGTACAAGAACGATTGGGGAGACGAGACGATGTTGCGACGCCTGACCGGAACGCTTCTGGCCACCGCCGCCCTGCTGGGCCCGATGCAGGCCTGCGCGGCGACTCCCGCCCAATCCGGAGCCAAGCCCGCGGCCGCCGCCCAAACCAAAGCCGCGAAGGCCAACGCGGCCGTCCTCGCGGCCGGCGCCCATGTCGCCGACTGGCAGTTGGCCCACATGGACAACTTCGACTACGTGCCCGCCTCGCAGTTCCGGCGCGACACCGAGGCCCCCCGCGACTGGATCCAGGCGGCGTTCTACATCGGCCTGACCGCCTTCGCGGACGCCCAGAAGGACCCCAAGTACGCCGACGCGATCCTCGCCCACGGCCAGGCCGAGGGCTGGGGCTTCGACAAGCGCCCCCGCCACGCCGACGCCGACGCCACCGGCGCGGTCTGGATCTGGTCGGCGGCCCGCACGCACGACGCGGCCAAGCTGGCGCCGACCCGCGCCCGCTTCGACGCCGTCCTGGCCGATCCCTCGACCGTCGACCTGGGCTTCGAGGCCAAGCCGCCCCAGGGCGGCGATCCCTATTGCCAGGCCCGCTGGTGCTGGAGCGACGCCATCTTCATGGCCCCGCCCGCCTGGATCGCCCTGACCAAGGAGACCCGGGATCCGCGCTACCTGGCCCATGCCGACAGCGAGTTCTGGGCGACCACCGACCTGCTCTACGACAAGGCCGACCACCTCTATTTCCGCGACAGCCGCTTCATCGCGAGGCGCAGCGACGCCGGCGCCAAGATCTTCTGGGGCCGCGGCAACGGCTGGGCCTTCGCCGGCGTCGCCCGCATCCTGCAGGACCTGCCCAAGGACCATCCCAGCCGTCCGCGCTACGAGCAGCTGTTCAAGGAGATGGCCGCCAAGATCGTCACTCTGCAGGGCGAGCAGGGCTACTGGCCGGTGTCGCTGCTGGAGCCGCAGAAGACTCCCGAGACCAGCGGCACGGGCTTCTTCGTCTACGGCCTGGCCTGGGGCGTGAATCACGGCCTGCTGCCGGCCGCCCAGTATCGCCCCGCCGTCGACAAGGGCTGGACCGCCCTGGCCGCCGCGGTCGAGCCGGACGGCAAGCTGGGCTGGGTGCAGCGCGTCGGCGCCGCGCCCGACCAGGTCGGTCCCGACGACACCCAGCTGTACGGCGTCGGCGCTTTCCTGCTGGCCGTCAGCGAGGTCTCGAAGCTGCCCCCGGCCAAGCGGTGACGCCGATTGCTCCGCCGCCCGTTCCCGCCGGAGCCCGTCCCGGGCTCCTTTCAGACATTTAGAGCGTGGCAGGCGCCGAAACCGGCCTCCACTTTCGGCTGCCACGCTCTAGGATGATCGACATGACCACCGGCGCCTCAGATCCGCAGAAACTCTACCAGCAGATCGCCCGCGCGATCTCCACGGCCATCAACGACGGCCGCTACGGACCGGGCGACAAGCTGCCGTCCGAGCGCGAACTGGCCGATGACTTCGGCGTGAGTCGTCCGACCATTCGCGACGCCATGATCGCCCTGGAGTTCCAGGGTCTGGTCGAGGCCCGCCAGGGATCGGGGGTCTATGTCACCGCCGTGGCGGCGCCGGTGGCCGACGATCCGGCCGAGATGGAGGTCGGGGCCCTGGAGCTGACCGAGGCGCGACGCCTGTTCGAGGGCGAGGCCTGCGCCCTGTCGGCGGCCACCGTCACCGACGACAACCTGGCCCTGCTGGACCAGATCGTCGGCCAGATGGCCCGCAGCTTCGCGCCCGACGAGGTCGAGCGGCTGGAGCAGGAGTTCCACCTGGCCATCGCCCGCGCCACCGGCAACGCCGCCATCGAGGCCGGGGTCGAGGACCTGTGGACCCTGCGCCAGCAGTCGCCGGCCTGCGTGGCCATGTTGCGGCGGGCCCGCGCCCATGGCGGCGGCGACTTCGTCGAGGAGCACCGCCAGATCATCGCCGCCTTGCGCCAGCGCGACCCCAAGGCCGCCCGCCAGGCGATCCACGCCCACCTGGCCCAGGTGATCGACGACCTGCTGGCCGTGACCGAACTCGACGCACTCCAGCAGACCCGCCAGAAAATGGCCGAGCAGCGACGCGAGCTGGCTCGGCGCACCGAAATCTGACTCCCCACCCATCGTCACGAGGTCGCCCCATGACCAAGCCCCTGCTTTGCCTCGCCCTGGCCGCCGCCCTGGTCGCGCCCGTCGTGGCCTTCGCCCAGTCGGGGGGCCAGACCCCGCCGGCGATGCCGCCGATCGTCAAGCCGCTGCCCAAGCCCGACGCCGAGGGCCAGAAGCCGCGCGCGGTCGTGGTCTATGCCGACTACCGCTTCGACGACATCCTGTGGGAGAACGACCGCACCGCCCATCGCATCTACGGCCCGGCGCTGCAGGCGGCCGAGCCGCCCTCGACCTCGGGGATCGACGCCTGGGGCAAGAGCGTCCGCTGGCCGTTCATGGACCGCCAGCTGCGCACCGGCGACCAGCATTCCTTCCACGGCGAGGGCCTGGACTTCTACGACGTCAACACCTTCCGGGGGGCCGGCGGCCTGGGCGTCTGGCAGGACAACAAGCTGTGGACCTCGCGCAACTGGAAGTCCTACGAGATCCTCAAGACCGGCGGCGACGTGGCCCAGTTCAAGGTCGACTACGCCCCCTGGCCGGTCGACGTGGACCGCAAGGTCTGGGAGACCCGCACCTTCACCCTGCCGCTGGGCACCAACTTCACGCGGATGGTCTCGACCATCAGCTCCGACAAGCCCGGCCCGCTGGTGGTCGGCATCGGCATCAGCAAGCGCAAGGCCACCCACCAGGGCGCGGGCGGCGTGTTCACCAAGGACCTGGGCGCCGGGCGGGTCTCGTACTGGGAGCCGAGCGATCCGGTGAAGGGCACGATGGGCATCGCCCTGATGGTCGATCCCAAGGCCCTGGTCGAGGTGCGCCAGGACGCTGACAACTACATCGTCCTGGTCAAGGTCGAGGCCGGCAAGCCGTTCGTCTACTACATGGGCGCGGCCTGGGACAAAGGCCTCGACTTCCACGACCGGGCCGGCTGGGAAACCTATGTGAGGGACCAGAAGCCGGATTTCGATCCGGCGCACTAGGCTCGGGGAACCGCCGGCGGCCGGCGCACGCTCCCCGGAGAGGCGCGAACGGACGAGACCACCGTGGGCAAACGATCCAAAGCGATAGCGACGGCGGCCAAGCGGCCGCTGCGCGCGTCCCTGTCGACCGCGGCCCTGGTCGTCGACTGGGCGACCCTGGCCGCGCTGGGCGCCGCCACCGTGGCGCTGGTGGTCACCACCTGGCGGCCGCGTCGCCGGGACAAGTCCTAATTCAGAAGAGGATTGGTGCGGGCGGCCGGGGTCGAACCGGCACTCCTTTCGGAACCGGATTTTGAGTCCGGCGCGTCTACCAGTTCCACCACGCCCGCACGGCGTCGGCCCTCGATCGAGGCCGCCTCCCCACCGGACGACTGGACGTCTCGACGAGGGGAGAGCTTCCTAGCAAAGGCGGGGGCGAAGTTCCAGACGCCTTGGGACGCTTTCCACATCGGACCATCTCGCCGATGCTCCCGCTCCCGCAGGAGACACAGCGCCTTGCCCCATCCTCCCCGCCCCGGTCCCCGCAACCTGATCACCGACGTGCCCGGCCTGACGGTCGGCCACGCCACCGACGAGGCCGTGCGCAGCGGGGTGACCGCCCTGCTCTGCCCCGAGGGCTGGATCGGGGCGGTGGACGTGCGCGGCGGCGGGCCGGGGATCCGCGAGAGCGACGTGCTGCGGCCGGAGAACAACTTCACCCGGGCCCACGCCATCACCCTGTCGGGCGGCTCGGTGTTCGGCCTGGGGGCGGCGGACGGCGTGACGACGGCGCTGTCGGCGGCGGGGCACGGCCTGCGGCTGGTCGCGGGATCGCCGGCCATTCCGATCGTGCCTGGGGCGGTGCTGCACGACCTGGCCAACGGCGGCGACAAGGCCTGGGGACTGGATCAGCCCTATCGCGCCCTGGGCCTGGCCGCCGTCGCGGCGGCCGGCGAGGACTTCGCCCTGGGCTCGGTCGGGGCCGGACGCGGGGCCATGGCCGGCGTCGAGAAGGGCGGCGTCGGCTCGGCCTCGCTGGACCTGGGCGACGGCCTGATCGTCGGCGTCCTGGCGGCGGTCAATCCGGTGGGATCGGTCTACATGCCCGGCGGCGAAACGTTCTGGGCCTGGCCGTTCGAGATCGACGGCGAGTTCGGCGACCAGTCCTCGGGAAAAGGGGCCCCGGACCCGTCGGCCCGCGCGGTCGAGCCGATCCCCGACGACACCAAGCTGGCGGCGCTGGGCCGGTTCCACGCCGGGGCCAACACCACCCTGGCCGTGGTGGCGACGACAGCGTCCCTGACCACCGCCGAGGCGACGCGCCTGGCGATGATGGCCCAGGACGGCCTGGCCCGCGCCATCCGTCCCGCCCACACCCCGTTCGACGGCGACGTGGTCTTCGCCCTGTCTTCAGGCGCGGTCGAGCTCGGCGAGGGTCCGCAGCGGTCGTTGACGATCGCCCGGCTGGGCTCGGCGGCCGCCGACACCCTGGCCCGGGCGATCGCGCGCGGGGTCTATTCGGCGCGCTAGGCGGCTCTAGGAGCCCGGCGCGATGTCCGCTCCGTAGAGCGTGCCCGCCGCGCTCTCCAGCTGACCCAGCAGGCGCTTGAGGGTGGTCACCTCGCTGGGCTGCAGGCCGGCCAGCAGGGCGGCCTCGTAGGCGCGGGCCAGGGGCACGATCTCGGCGAACAGGCGACGGCCGGCGGCGGTGAGCTCCAGGCTGTGCGAGCGCCGGTCCACGCGGTTGCTGAGCCGAACGGCCAGGCGGCGCTCGACCAAGTCCTGGGCGGCGCGGCTGACCCGCACCTTGTCCATGGCCGTACGCACGACGGCGGCCTGCTGGGTCAGCGGCCCTTCGGCCAGCACCGACATCAGCCGCCACTGCGGGATGCTGAGGCCGAACCGGTCCTCGTACGCGCGGGAGACCAGGCGGGTCACCGCGTTGGCGGCGACCACCAGCTGGTAGGGCAGATAGTCGGCCAGCGAGACGTGATCGGCGGCGCCTTCGGGGGGAATCTGAGTCATGAGTGAGACCGTCGCGGCCATGGCCTTCCTTTCGTCCTCCATACGCCCGCGACTCTGGCGGTCGCTCGCGTCGACAAGACCCGATCTGGCGCGGCGTGACAGCCCCGCTCAATCATGGCCAAGCCTGGGGACAGGAAAGCGGACATTTCGCTTGGTGGTTGTGCATTCGGCCGCCTAGACGCCCAGCGAAGGGGCGCCCGGCGATGGAGCGCCCGCAAAAGTTGGAACGGACGGCTCAGTGCTCGTCCGTCGCCTTGGACTTGAACGCCTCGGTCTTGGTCAGCGCCGTCTGGCAGCGTTGCAGTTCGTTGAGACAATCGCCCCGGCTCCAGAAATCGGAAAATTCCACAACAGCCATGCGGACTTGGCGAGAATAGTCCTTGTGGTCAAGAACCTTCGGCGCTTCCTCCTCGTGCTCGTCGCGCCCGTGGTCGGGCTCGGCCGGGCGGTGGCTGGTCAGGACCAGGGTCTGGCCGCCCAGGATGGTGACATTGGCCGCGGCCAGTTCCAGCTCGGTCTCCGGCTTGTGGCCGACGCCGTGCGCGCCGTGGCCGCCATGGCCGTCGCCGTGACCATGCTTGTCGTCCTTCTTGCCGCCGTGAGCGCCCCCATGAGCCCCCTTGGCGGGCTTGTCCTGGGGCTTCTCCTCGACCGGTTCGCCCTTGAGGGCCTCGGTTATGCCCTTCAGCGCCTTGGCGCAGGGGCCGCCGAACGCCAGCACGGGACCGATCCGGCGCTGCACTTCCTCGACCAGGTCCTGGGCCTTGTAGAGCAGCTCGCCCGACGGCGCGCTGGTGGCCGCCACGCACTTGGCCTTGATCGCCTCGTGGATGGTCTTGGGAACCTCGCGCCAGCGCTCGTCCCGCCCGCGCCCGCCCACGTACTTACCGAGGTAGTAGGTCAGGATGGCGACGGCCAGCACGACCAGGGCGATCCCCGCCAGCAGGGTGGGATCGAAGATCGGAACCGGCGTATCGACGGGAAACTCTGACTGGTACACCGGACCCCCTCCAGCAGCAGGCAAACAAGAGTCATATGGTTAACGCATGATGGCTCAGCTTGCACGACCAAGGTTATGCAATGGGGCTGGAAATCACGCCTCGGGCCTTGGCGCCTTGGTCGTAGCGGCTGGGGCCGCCATAGACGGCGACTTCGCACAGGATGTCGCCGCCGGGTTCGCTGACCCACAGGTAGTTGCGCTCGACCTCGACGTTGCGTCCGGCCGGCGAAATGCCCTCGAAGGTGTCGCCCCAGGGAATCACCTTGTTGAGGTCGCGCCAGGTCAGGGTCATGGCGCGCGACAGCTCGTCCTGGGCCATGGCTTCTAGGTCGGGATCGCTCATGGGGATCTTTCCGTGTCTGCCAGTCGCCTCGACAACATCCGTGGCGCAGGATAGGCCCGCGAACGGAATTCAAGGAGACAACGATGGGCGCCCCGAAAGGCAAACGCGATTTCCGCGACGAGGACCGCCTGGACCCGCGCGAACGCCATCAGGTCGAATACTGGATGAAGCGCTGGGGCGTGACCAAGGATCAACTGGTCGCCGCTCACCGCAAGGTCGGCAACTCGATCAAGGACATCGGCGCCGAGCTGGGCAAGAAGCGCTAGATTCCAGCATTTAGAGCGTGACGGGCGCCGAAACCGGCATCCACTTTCGGCTGTCACGCTCTAGCGCTTATCCCGCCGGAACTTCGCCGCCTCGGCCGCCAGCGACGTCGCCGAGGGATCATGCTCGTCCGGTTCGGGCTCGAACGGCAGGTGGCCGGCCACGCCGCGCAGGGCCAGCCACAGCGGATGGCTGAAATGGCCCAGGATGCGCAGCGGCCGGCGCTTGTCGTCCATGACGTCCCAGCCCTCCAGCTCGAACGCGTCGGCCTGTTCGCGCAGCGACTTGACGTCGATGCCGTCCCAGCCCGGCGGATCGGGGATCACGGCCGCCTCGTCGGCCGTCAGGCCGAAGGTGTCGCGCGCCAACTGGTCGATCTCGGGGAACTGGACCCGCGCTTCCGGATCGGCGAACGACGGCTTCATCAGCGCCCGGGTCTCCAGGTCGGCGAAGCCGGGCAGGTCGATCAGGCGGCGCGGGGCCATGGCGCTAGGCCTCTTCGGCGTTGTCGTTGCGCCAGTACGGCGCGACCACGCCCTGCAGCTTGATGGTCATCGGGTTGCCCTTGCGGTCGACCGCCTTGCCGGCGGTGACGCGGATCCAGCCCTCGCTGACGCAGTACTCGTCGACATTGGTCTTCTCGACGCCGTTGAACACGATGCCCACGCCGCGCTCGAGGATGTCGGCGTCGTAGTGCGGGCTCGAGGGATTGGAGGCCAGGCGGTCGGGGGGCGTATCGCTCATGGGATCGTCTTTCGAAGAATTTGGACAGCTAGAGCCGTCGAACGGGCGTGATAGCCACCCAAGGCCGCAATTCCAATAGGATTGCACGCGATCGCGCGAACCGCCGCGACAAGGTCACGGTCGCCTGCTAGCTACGGCCGTCCTTATTTCGGAGTCCGCATGCTGCGTCGCCTCTACGACTGGGTCATGGGCCTGGCCGCCTCCCGCCACGCCTCGGTCGGTCTGTTCGCCGTCTCGTTCGCCGAAAGCTCGTTCTTTCCCGTTCCCCCCGACGTGATGCTGGCCCCGATGGTGCTGGCGCGCCCCGACCGCGCCTGGCGCTACGCGGCGCTGTGCACCCTGGCCTCGGTGCTGGGCGGGATCCTGGGCTACGCGATCGGCTTCTTCCTCAAGCCGCTGGGCGTCTGGCTGATGAGCGTCACCGGCCACGCGGGCGGCATGACCGAGTTCAAGTGCTGGTACGACCAGTACGGCGTCTGGGTGATCCTGGCCAAGGGCGTGACCCCGATCCCCTACAAGCTGGTGACCATCGCCTCGGGCCTGGCCGCCTTCAGCTTCCCGATGTTCATCTTCGCCTCGGTGCTGACCCGCGCCGCCCGCTTCTTCCTCGTGGCCTGGGTGGTCAAGAAATTCGGCCCGACGATGATGCCGGTGATCGAAAAGCGCCTGGCCCTGTTCGCGGGCCTCCTGATCGCCCTGCTTGTCATCGGCCTCACGGCGAGCCACTTCTTGGGTGGAAGCAGCGGCGGAGCGTGCGCGGCATGACGATCGAGAACGTCGAGAACAAGGTCACCCGGATCCGCGCCACCGGCCCCGTGACGCCGGCGGTGCGCGGCCCGCTCGACCTGATCGCCGAGCAATGGCCGGCCCTGGCCTTCGCCGCCTGCGCCATCATGCTGGGCGCGGCCCATGCCTTCGAGACCTTCGGCAAGCTGGCGCCGTGCCTCCTGTGCCTCAAGCAGCGGGAAGTCTATTGGGTGACGGGCTCGGTGGCGCTGGTCGCCGTCGTACTGACGCGCACCGCCTGGGCGGACCGGGTGCGCAAGCCGCTGATCCTGCTGCTGGGGATCGGCTTCCTCTACGGGGCGGGCCTGGCGGCCTATCACGCCGGCGCCGAGTGGAAGTGGTGGCCCGGCCCCACCGCCTGCGCAGCCGGCGGCGCGGCCTCGGCCGATGACCTGGTGGCCATGCTGAAGGGCGTCAAGATCGCCGCCCCGTCGTGCGACAAGGCCGTCTGGATCTTCCTGGGCCTGTCGATGGCCGGCTGGAACGCCGTGATCTCGCTGGGCCTGGCGATCGCCTCGGGCTTCGCCGCCTTCCGCAAGAACCTCTGAGATGGACCGCCCCGTCCCTCCCCGCCCCGGCGCCGGCGCCCAGAGGGCGCGACTGGCCGAGATCCTGCGGGTCGACCAGGCCGGCGAGCTGGCGGCCGTCCACATCTACCGCGGCCAGCAGGCGGTGATGCGCCAAGCCCCCGGTCGTGAGCGGATCGCCGACCAGTTGCAGGAGATGGAGGGCCACGAACAGGTCCACCTGAGCCGCTTCAACGAACTGCTGGGCGAGCGGCAAGTCCGCCCCACCCTGATGTCGCCCGTCTGGCGCGCCGCCGCCTTCGCCCTGGGCGCCGGCACCGCCCTGCTGGGCGAGAAGGCCGCCCATGCTTGCACCGAGGCGGTGGAGACGGTGATCGAGCAGCACTACGCGGGTCAGATCGCCGAGCTGGAGACGCGCGACCCGTCGCTGGCCGCCGAACTCAGCCAGTTCCGCGACGACGAGCTGCACCACAAGGACATCGCCATCGGCGAAGGGGCCCTGGAGGCTCCGGCCTACCCGCTGTTGTCGGCGGTGATCCGCGCCGGCTGCCGCGCGGCCATCAAGATCAGCGAGAAAATCTGACCGGCGTTCGCTGAAAACGTCGGGAGAACCATCCCTGAAACTTCCTGCTTGGCGACGTGCGTGGCCGAGCTTACCCATGTCGCCGGAAATCGCGTCGCGAGGGGAGTTTCGCTTTGCCTACCCAGTCCTACCGCCGTCGGGCCGCGGCCCTGTGCGCCGTTTCGCTTCTGGCGCTGGCCGGCGCCGCCCACGCCGCGACGCCGGCCAAGCCGGTCAACCCGCCCAAGCCCGTGCCGACCACGGCCCTGACCCTGGGCACCGGCGGCCAGATGCCCGCCGAGGAAGCCGCGGTCACCCTCGAGCACGTCGACCTGAAGCTGAAGATCATTCCCGACCGCAAGGCGATCGAGGGCGACGCCACCCTGACCCTGGCGGCCAAGAGCGCCCTGCCCCGCATCGTCCTGGACTTCGACAAGAACTTCACGGTCAGCGCCCTGATCGTCGACGGTAAGACCCTGCCCGCCTCGGCCTGGACCAACCCTGAAGGCCGCCTGACCATCACCCCGCCCGCGCCGATCGCCGCCGGCGCCAAGACGGTGGTCCAGATCCGCTACGCCGGTCAGCCGCACGAGGCCGAGAAGGCGCCGTGGGACGGCGGCTTCGTCTGGAAGAAGACCCCGACAGGCGAGCCCTGGATCGCCAGCGCCGTGCAGGGCGACGGCTGCGACCTGTTCTGGCCGTGCATCGACTTCCCGACGGGCGAGCCGCTGCTGGTCGACTTCTACATCACCGTGCCCGCCCCGCTGTCGGCCCCGGCCGGCGGCGTGCTGGTCGGCGTCGAGGAGAAGGACGGCTGGCGCACCTTCCACTGGCGTCAGAAGCAGCCCGACACCTACGCCGTCGCGGTCAATGTCGGCCCCTATGTGAAGCTGGAAGACACCTACAAGAGCCGGTTCGGCGACAGCTTCCCCATCGAATACTGGTACCTGAAGAGCGACGACCCGGCGAAGGCCAAGGCCCTGTTCGCCGAGTTCCCGACCACGCTCGACTTCTTCGAGCAGATGATCGGCCCCTACCCGTTCCGCTCGGAAAAGCTGGGCGTCGTCGAGACGCCGCACCTGGGCATGGAACACCAGACCATGAACGCCTACGGCAACGAGTACAAAAAGGACGTCTACGGCTACGACTGGCTGTTCCAGCACGAGCTGTCGCACGAGTGGTTCGGCAACCAGGTGACTAATGTCGACTGGGACGACATGTGGATCCACGAGGGCCTGGGCAGCTACATGCAGCCGCTGTTCTCGCAATGGCTGCACGGCGACATGGAATACATGACCCGCCTGAACGCCCAGCGGGTCGGCAGCAAGAACCTGTTCCCGATCGTCTCCGACAAGGTGATGACCGAGGATCAGGTCTACAAGCCCGAGGGCGGCCCGGCGAACGACATCTACGCCAAGGGCTCGAACATCATGCACACCCTGCGCGCGACGATCGGCGACGAGGCGTTCTTCAAGTCAGTGCGCACCCTGGTCTACGGCCGCCCCGACCCCAAGCCCGGCAATTTCGCGCCGCGCTACGCGACCACCAAGGAGTTCATCCGGATCGTCAACGACGTGACGGGCAAGGATTACCAGTGGTTCTTCGACGCCTATTTCTACCAGGCCAAGCTGCCGGAGCTGCGGACCACGCGCGACGGCGACGACCTGGTGCTGAGCTGGAAGACGCCCTCGGGCAAGGCCTTCCCGATGCCGGTCGAGGTCAAGGTCGGCGACAAGATCGTCACCGCGCCGATGACCGACAACACCGGCCGCATCAAGGTGGGCGACGCCGTGCCGGTGATCGTCGACCCGGCGTCCAAGATCCTGCGCCGCCAGCCCTATCTGGAGGACTACGCGGTCTGGAAGAAGGCCGCCGACGAAGCCGCCAAGAAGGCCGAGGACTCCAAGAAGGCGACCACCGCCCCGGCGAAGAAAAAATAACCGCCTGACGCTCCGCCGCCCCGGTTTCCGGGGGCGGCGGGGCCCTGGTCATCTTCCGTTGACCCTGTTCCTTCACGGCTTGTAGGCCAAGGCGCCGTAAGGCTTTCAGCTCATCGCGAGCCAGGAAGCCCATGCTGACGCCGAACCATGTCGTGACCACCGCCCGCGCCGTTCTGGTGGTCGGCGCCCTGACCGCCGCGGCGCTGATGCTGGGCCCCTGGCAGGGTCTGGAGCAGGCGTTCGGCCTGAGCGACGAGGCCGCCCACGCCATCGCCTTCGGCGGCCTCGTCGCCGTCTCGTTCCTGGCCTTCCCCCGCATGCGCCGCAACGATCTGGCCCTGGCGGCCGTGCTGCTGGGCGCCGGCGTCGAGGTGGCCCAGCTGTTCACCCCCGACCGCAGTGGCACGATCAGCGACCTGGCGGCCGACGCCGCCGGCGTGGGCGTCGTCTATCTGGCTAGCCATATCGAAAATCTCCGGGCCCTAGCGCGTCAGCGCGGCTCGGCGACCTTCGCCGACATCGCCGCCCAGGATCGCCGCCGCGGCGCCCGCCGCCTGGCGCCGGTGATCCAGGCCGTCTTCCCCTCGCCGGCCGAAACGCCGGAGGCCGAGCGCCCGGCCAGCTTCGCCAGCCGGGCGGCCCGACGCTTTCCGCGCCAGGCCTGACTAGAGCGTGACAGCCGAAAGTGGACGCCGGTTTCGGCGACCGTCACGCTCCAAATAAACCCGTCAAGTAATACGCTTGACGCTGACCGGGTCGCTGCCCGGGAAGCTTTCCTCCAGGCCCTCGTCCAGCAGGGCTTCCTGGCGGCTTTCCGAGCATTCCAGCTTCTCGGCCAGCTGATCGTGCTTTTCGCCGTCGGCCAGCGGCCTCTCGGCTTCGCGCGAATGCGGCGCGTCGAAATGCTTGTCCTCGTGCCGGACCTTGCCGTCGCAGGCCATGTCGGCCGTCGAGGCGCTGGTGCCGTGCGTGAAGTGGCGGCCGGTTTCTTCTTTTTTATGGCCAAAGATCATGGGTCTCTCCCGTTCGTCGTCCCGGAGGGACGTCGGGGGATAGAACCCTTGAGCCGGCGCCCAGGTTGCGCCGTCAGAGCCCGAACACGATGGACCAGAGGACCACATTGGCCAGCGTCATGGCGGCCATCAGCCACCGCAGCCGGCGTTTGACGCTCAGCGCGCGTCCGTGCTCGTGAAGCGTCGGACTGGAAAACACCGAAGGCCTTGAAGGCGTCGAAAGATTGGCAAGCATCGAACCCTCCCGCTGGACGGCCCCCGTCCTTTGGGTCCGCCCAGCGGCGAGTCGATGCAAGCATAGCCACAAGGCTTTGTTTTCTGGACATTTTCGCGACTCGGCTTCGTCGCGTTCTAGGCTTCCAGTTCGATGTCCCAGTAGAGGTAGTCCAACCAGCTGGCGTGCAGGTGTCCCGGCGGGAACCGGCGGCCGCGGTCCTGCAGTTCGTGCATGCTGGGGCGGCGCGCGGTGTGGAACGGATGCATGCCCGCCTCGCGCGGCGTGCGGCCGCCCTTGTGCAGATTGCAGGGCGCGCAGGCCGTGACGATGTTCTCCCAGGTGGTCCGGCCGCCGCGCGAGCGGGGGATCACGTGGTCGAAGGTCAGCTCGTCGGGCGAACCGCAGTACTGGCAGGAGAACCCATCGCGCAGGAACAGGTTGAAGCGGGTGAAGGCCGGCGGACGATCCTGCGGCACGTACTGCTTCAGCGACACCACGCTGGGCAGCTTCATCTCGAACGAGGGCGAATGCACCACGTGGTCGTAGGTCGAGACCACGTCCACTCGTTCCAGGAACACCGCCTTGATCACCTCCTGCCAGGGCCAGAGGGACAGCGGGTAGTAGCTCAGGGGCCGATAATCGGCGTTGAGGACGAGCGCCGGCATGCCGGACGGGGGGCGGGACAGCACCTGCATCAGGTCCTCCCTCGGGAACCCTGGGGGCTCCCACGACGATGTGGGCCGAACAGGCCCCTATGAAGCGGATACGCGGTCGGACTGAAGACGGGCCTCCTTCCTACGCATTCTCAGGAATCGCCATTCATTCCCGAACGCATGAAAAAGATGAGCCAACTCGACGACAGAACCAAGACATCCTTGCACTTGGCGCATGAACTATCGCGGCTATGGTCGACGACGGACATTCGAGAGCTTTCGCCATGCCGACGCCCGTCTTCGCCGTGATCGCCCTGGCCGGATTCCTGGCGGCCGGACCGCCCGTCCCCCTGCTCCCCGGGATTGTCGATTCGGCCGACACCGAGGTCCGCCCCGCCTTCAGTCCCGACGGCCGCTGCGTGCTCTGGGGCTCGATCGGCGCGCCGAAGACGCCCTGGCGCATCCTGCAGACCTGCCGCGACGGCGCGGGGTGGTCCAAGCCTGAACCCGTGTCGTTCGACGGCCCCGACAACGATTTCGACCCGGCTTTCTCGCCTGACGGCCGCACGGTCTATTTCTTCTCCAACCGCCCGGGCGGCCAGGGCGGCGACGACCTCTACGCCGTGGATCGCGACCCGCCGACCGGGGCTTTCGCAACGCCGCGCAACCTGGGCCCGCGCTTCAACACCCCCGGCGACGAGTGGGCGCCCTCCCCGACCGCCGACGGGAAACTGATCTTCTCGTCCGACGGCCATGGCGGGTTGGGCAGGCAGGACCTGTTCGAAGGCGACCTCATGGGCGACGCCCCGGTTCGCGGCCTCGGGCCCGAGGTCAACGGCCCGCTGGACGACTTCGACGCGGCCTTGCTGGCCGACGGCCGCACCCTGGTGTTCGCCTCGGGCGACCTGAAGGCCGAGACCCGGGTGACCCTGCACAGCGCCAGGCGCGGCGACGACGGACGCTTCGGCCCGCGCAAAGCCCTGGCCCCGCCGGTCAACTGTTCCGAGGCGATCAACAACGGGCCGGCCGTCGATCCCAAACGACCGGGCGTGCTGTTCTACTCGGCCTATTGCCCGACCCTGGGTCCGGGCCGGATGGACATCTTCGAGGTTCCGGCGCCCTGACCTCAGTCGATGGCGACGATCTCGACCTCGCCGCCGGCCACCATGGCGGTGTCGCCCACGCCCTTGCCCAGCAGGGCCCGGGCCACCGGCGAGACGTAGGAGACCGAACCCTGGGTCGGATCGGCCTCGTCCTCGCCGACGATGCGGAAGGTCTGGCGGCGGCCGTCCTCGCGATCGAAGGTCACGGTCCCGCCGAACTGCAGACCCTCGACGGACCCATCGCGCTCGCGCAGCTGGGCGCTGGCGCGGCGGGCGGACCAGTAGCGCAGGTCGCGGGTGGCGCGGGCCATGGCGGTGCGGTCCTGGGCCACGTCGCCGCCGGCCTGGGCGGCGCTGTAGGCGGCGCGCGCTTGCGCCAAGGCCGCCTCGATCTGGGCCAGCCCCTCCGGCGTGACCAGATTCGGGTGCGGCGAGATCGGACGGTCCAGCAGATCGGCGGCGAACGCCTCGCTGTCGCCTTCCTTGGTGAAGGCGACGCTCATGGCTGCGTCCTTGGAGAAGGAAGGGTCATGTCTGGGAAATCCGGCCCGTCGTGGGATGTTCCGCCTCGGGAGCATCCGACCTAGGCGCGCATGGCGGCGGGATCAAGACATGCAAAAGCCGCCGGCGATCACGCGCGGGCGGCTTCGAACACTTCAGACAAGGGTCCGGCGGACCGGACTGGGGGCGATCGCGTCGGCGGGACGACGTGGGGATCCGCCGGCCCCGTCGGCCACGAACGCCGCCGGGCTTTAGATCGCCACGCCGATCAGGGCGGCGGCGACGCCGACGGCGGCGGCCAGGAAGAAGCCGACGGCCATGCGGTCGAGAGCGGTTTCGAAGGCGAAGAAGGTATTGGTCATCACACACGTCCTTGAGTTCTGGTTGCGGAGCGCGGCCATCAAGGGCCGCTTCCCCGGTCCAGACCGAGCCCGATCTGGACAGTGCTTAGATAGCATCGATCTAAACGGCGTCAAGATGAATCTTTACGCCGTTAGGATGGATTTTTGAACAGGAACGGTTACAGTGTCCGAGATGACACAGACCGCCTCCTCCGAAGCCCGCCCCTACCACCATGGCGACCTCAGCCGCGCCCTGGTCGAGGCCGCTCGGCGCATCCTCGAAACCGAGGGCCCGGCCGCGCTTTCGCTGCGGGCCGTGGCGCGGGAAGCGGGCGTCAGCCCGGCCGCGCCCTATCACCATTTCAAGGACAAGGGCGAACTGCTGGACGCCGTCGCCCACGAAGGCTGGGCCGCCTTGGACGTCGCCTTGACCGAGGCCCGAACCAAGGCAGCCGACAGCAAGGAGCGGATGACCAGCCTGGGCGTGGCCTATGTCTGCTTCGCCCGCGACAATCCCGCCCTCTATCGCGTGATGTACGACTGCTCGCGCGACAAGGACGCCCTGCCCGAGCAGATGAAGGAAGAAGGCGCCTACTGCCAGGTGCGCAACACCATCGACGAGCGCAGCGGCGGGACGGCCACGCCGATCGACCTGGAGTTGGCGACCATCGCCGCCTGGTGCGCCGGCCACGGCCTGGCCGAGATGATCAGCTTCAAGCAGTTCGAGCCGCTGAAGGAAGCGCTGGGCGGCGAGGAAGCCTTCCTGCGCGGCGTGTTCGAACACCTGGGCATGTTCGCCAAGCTCGATCAGGCCTAGGTCCGCTTGAACTTCGCCACCCGCTTCGCCCCTTCCCCGACCGGCCACCTGCATCGCGGCCACGCCTTCTCGGCCCTGACCGCTTTCGACGCCGCCAAAAACTCCAAGAATGGGGCCGCAGACGGCCGGTTCGTGCTGCGGATCGAGGACATCGACGCCACCCGCAGCCGGCCGGAATTCGAGACCGCGATCCTGGAGGACCTGGCCTGGCTGGGCCTGGAGTGGGAGCAACCGGTCCGCCGCCAGTCCGAGCACCTGACCGACTATCACCGGGCCGTCGACGTGCTGCGCGAGAAGGGCCTGGTCTATCGCTGCTTCCGCACCCGCAAGGAGCTGGACATCGGCCGCGCGCCGCACGAGCCGGCCCAGCCCTTCGTCGGCGGCCCGCTGCATCCCGTCGAGGAGGCCGCGCGGCTGGAACGCGGCGAGGCCTTCGCCTGGCGGCTGTCGCTGGACGCGGCCCGTGGGGCGCTGGGCGGCTTCGAGAACCTACACTTCGTCGAGGAGGGTGCGGGCCCCGACGGCGAGACAGGCCTGATCCAGGCCCGCCCCGAGACCGCCGGCGACATCGTCCTGGCCCGCAAGGACGTCGGGGTGGCCTACCACCTGGCCGTGGTGCTGGACGACGCCCTGCAAGGAATCACCCACGTGATCCGCGGCCAGGACCTGTTCGAGGCCGCCCACATCCAGCGCCTGCTGCAGGCCCTGCTGGACCTGCCGACCCCGACCTATCGCCACCACCGCCTGCTGGTCGGTCCCGACGGCAAGCGCTACGCCAAGCGCGACAAAGCCCAGACGCTGCGGGAGCTTCGGGCGGCGGGCATGACGCCGGAGCGGCTGCGGACGGAGATGGGCCTCTAGCCGCCCCCCGCCTGCTCGACCAGCTGTCCCATCGCCCGCAGATAGGCGCCGAAAGCCTCGCGGCCGGTGTCCGTCAGGCGGACCCGGGTCAGGGGCTTGCGGCCGACGAAGCTCTTGTCGATCGCCACATAGCCGGCGTCCTCCAGCTTGCGCAGGTGGACCGACAGGTTGCCCTGGGTCACCTCCAGCATGTCCTTCAGCTCGGTGAAGTCCGCCACCTCGGCGCTGGCCAGGTAGGCGACGATCCCCAGCCGCACGCGGCCGTGGATGACGTCGTCCAACCCGCTGATGTCGAACTTGCCGGTCACGCTCGCCTCAGGCCGGCCGGGCCGCTTGGCGCTGGGCTTGGCGCATCATCCCGAAGCCCGGAACCCCCATCAGCAGGAAGAGACTGGCGGTGGCGATCAGCAGATACAGGTCCCCGCGCTCGATCAGCATGCCCAGCGCCACGCCCGAGACCAGCCAGCCGACGGCCACCACCGCCATCCACGACCGCCTGCGCAGCATGAAGATCACGTACCAGACCGCGCCCTGCAGCACGAAGACCACGGCCGGGTGGAACAGCCAGTAGTGGAAGTCCTGGTGGCGCGCGGCGGCGCTGGCGAAGACCAGGACCAGGGCCAGGTTCGCTATGCCCGCTCCGGCGAAGGCGGAATTGATCGCTTTGCTGGTGACCCCGACCGCCGGCCGCTTCCGGTCGATGATGATCACGATCGTCATCAGCACCAGGAAGATCAAGGTTGGCGCCCAGGCCATGATGATGTTGGCGATCGGCGACAGGTGGATGAGCCCGATCTCCTGGAGGTAGTAGCTCAGGCACTGGATGCCGTAGAGCACCCCGGCCGAGCCGTAGAGCGCGCTGCCGGCCACGCCCATCCCGCCGCCGCCGCCCTCGGCGACGGTCCGCAGGAAGGCCAGGTCGTCCTGGACCGACTTGATCTTGTCGTTCATGGGCAAGGTCCCCTTCAGCGCCGCATCATGGCCGTTCACAGGATTCGTCCCAACAGCGGCATGCGGCGCAGCGCCATCGTCGTCAGCCAGCTGAGGATCACCGCCCCGGCGATCACCACCACGCCCTTGGCCAGCCCGCCCCAGGCCTGGGGCAGCAGCAGCCAGCCCAGCCAGGCGGTGAAGATGTAATGGGTCAGGTACATGCCGTAGGCGTTGGCCTGCAGGCTGCGTCCGACCGGACCGGTCTTGCGCACGAAGCGCAGGAACACCGCCAGCACCGAGAACGACAGGGTGGCGCAGGCCAGGACGAAGGCCAGGCCGCCGACCACGTCCAGCACCGGCTTGGGCGGCGGATTGGGCGAGAAGGCGACAATGAAGGTCGCCACGGCCGCGATCACCGCCGGGACCGGCGGGATCAGCCAGGCCCACCAGCGCCGGGCCAACAGGCCTTGCGGGTCGGTCAGCCCTTGGCCCACGCCCGCCGCGCCGAACGCCAGGCCGGCCAGGAAATAGACCAGGTAGTGCGCCGCCCGCCCGGTCTGGATCAGGAACGGCCCCTCGGTTGTCCAGTGGCCGAACGGCAGGACCATGTTCAGCGGCACATAGGCCAGGGCGCTGGCCGCGACGAGGATCAGGAACGCACGGCCCGGCCGGCGCGCGGCCCCCTGCGTCCAGCGGCCCAGCGCCGGGATTAGGCGGGGAAACAGGCCGTCCAGGGCCGCGGCGACCACGCCGAACGCCAGCAGCACCCACAGGAACCAGGCAGGACCGCTGGGCCAGAACGGCAGGCTGGTCCAGGCTTGCGCATAGGCGAACAGCGACGGCGCCCCGCCCGCCTGCAGCCAGGCGGGGAAGTAGGCCAGCGGGGCCAGCAGCCCCGCGCCGACCACGAACGGAACGCCCAACCGCAGCGCCCTGCCCTTCAGGAACCCGCCCGCCCCCTTGGCCTTGAGGCTCTCGGCGACGAACAGGCCGGAAACCAGGAACATCAGCGACATGAAGAAGATGTCGTTGACCAGGGTCAGCAGGCCGAAGCCCGCGAACTTCTGCGGGTCCACCACCGGGAACGCCGTCCACAGGATCGGCGGCTCGGTGAAGCCTTTCGGAGGCGGCGCGTACGGATGGTAGGTCAGCACCGCGTGATGGGCGACGACCAGCAGGGTCAGGAAGGCCCGCACGGCGCCGATCGGCGCGTTGCGTTCCGCCGAGGCGGTGACGTCGATTGATTTGAGAGGCGCGTGCATGGCCGGGCTCCGTTGCGATGGCTGGACCATGTATCAACTGGTTTGCTTTGTAAACTAGTTGACGAACGCCGATATCGAAACAGCTCGATCGGCCGCTCTTGCGGATCGATCGCCGGCGGCTCTAAGCATGACCGGAGGCGACGATCGCCATGGAGACGACGATGCGCGGATGGATGCTGGCGGCCGGCCTCACGATGGGACTGGCGGCGGGAGCCCTGGCGGCGACCGGCGCGCAAGCCGCCGAGCCGAAGTTCACGCCCGGCCCGTGCGCCGGCGACTATTCGGGCGTCAGCAACAAGATCCAGTGCGGGACCCTGGTCGTCGACGAGATCCGGGGCGGAACCAGCACGCGGCGCGGCGCCATCCCGGTGACCATCGTCAAGGCCAGCGCGCCCAAGGCCGGCCTGCCGCCGGTGGTCTATCTGCACGGCGGTCCCGGCGGCGGGGTGGTCGAGAACGTGGCCCGCAGCTTGCGCGGCCCGGCCCGCGAACTGGTGGCCGTCGACCAGGACTGGATCTATTTCGACCAGCGCGGCGGCGGGGTGGCCTCGCCGATCCTCGACTGCGGCGGCGTGGCCCTGAACGACGCCGGCCCGCTGAACGACGCGGCCGCCCAGCAACTGGTCGCCTGCGCCCAGCGCCTGAAGGATTCCGGCGTCGACCTGTCGCGCTACAACGCGGTTGAGGTGGTCAAGGACATCCAGGACCTGCGCAAGACCCTGGGCCTGAAGCAGATCGACCTGTTCGGCGTATCGTACGGCACCCGCATCGCCCTGGCCGTGGTCAAGCACGACCCGACCGGCGTTCGCGCCGTGGTGCTGGACTCGCCCTGGACGCCGGAGGCCAAGTGGGCCGAGGGCGGGCCGGAAATGGTCTCGGACGCGGTGAAGGTGATCTTCAAGCGCTGCGCCGAGGACGCCGCCTGCAACGCCAAGTATCCGCATCCGGGCGCCGATCTCGACGCGGTGGCGACCAAGCTGCTGGCCGCCCCTCAGACCATCGGCGGCAAGGTCTACACCGCCGACGACCTGGGCGGCTTCCTGATGGACGCGGCCTATAGCGGCCCCGACGCCCGCGCCCTGCCCGCCACCGTCGCCAAGTTCGCGGCCGGCGACATGACCGCCCTGGCCGAGCAGATGGCCGACCGCAGCGGCTACAACGAGGCCCAGCACCTGACCCACCTGTGCAAGGAGGAGTTCCCGTTCGAGAGCGAGGCGGCCATGCGCAAGGGCGCCCAGCGCGACCCGGTCTCGCGCCTGCTCGAGGCCTCGATGGGCCGCTACTTCACCGTCTGCAAGGCCTACGACGTCGGCGCGCCCGACCCGGTCGAGGCCCAGCCGGTCTCCAGTTCGATCCCCACCCTGTTCCTGGCCGCCGAGATCGATCCCGGCTGCCCGCCGGCCGTGGCCAAGGCGGCCGTCGGCCGCTTCCCCAAGGGCCAGCTGACGATCATCCCCAACACCACCCACGGCGTCTCGCGCGGCAGCGCCTGCGCCCGCAGGATGATCCGCGGCTTCCTGGCGGATCCGACCGCGCCGATCGACCAGAGCTGCCTGCATCCGGAGCACGACAAGTTCGTGTTCGATCTGGATTAGGGGCCTCCTGAGACGCTGTTGTGGCGACCACTTGCCCCCTACGGACCGCTTCGCGGTCGTCTTCCCCCATAGGGGGAAGAGGGCGCGCGTTCTCCTCCGCCCCCTACGGGGGCGGACAGACCGCGAAGCGGTCAGGTGGGGGCAAGTGGGTGTGATCCCACGCCAATCTGGCTGTGAGATAACGGAAAGGGTCGCGGAGCGCCGGACGACGTCCGGAGWTCTTTGAATGAATACCGTTTCGACGAAGCCGATCGCTCCGCGCCATCGTTATCCGCCAGCATCCGGTGGGCAGCCCTGTTGAGGCTTAGCCGGACCCGRTCCCTGTCGTTTCCGAGGGGACCAGCCGCCGAGGGCGCGGGCCAATGG
>NZ_JBFUAW010000048.1:0-28298 GCF_056406095.1 Caulobacter sp. P1_D6
GGGACCACTCCCCCCACCGGCGCCTTCGCGCCGCCTCCCCCACAGGGGGAGGAACGAGACTAAGCGATCGTCGTCACCAACCCGCCCTCGACCTTCAGCGACGCGCCGTTGGTCGCCGCCGCCAGGGGGCTGGCGACATAGGCCACCAGGCTGGCCACTTCCTGAGGTTCGATCATCCGCTGCAGCAGCGACGACGAGCGATGCTTGGTGAAGAACTCGGTCTCGTGTTCCGCTGTCGTGCCGCCCGGATTGCTGGACACGCTCTTGAGGAAGTCGGCGATGGCCGCCGCGCGGGTCGGGCCGGGCAGGACCGAATTGACCGTCACGCCGGTGCCCTTGGTCTGCTGGGCCATGCCGCGCGCGACCGCCAGCTGGGCGCTCTTGGTCATGCCGTAGTGGACCATCTCGCCGGGGATCGCGAGGCCGCTTTCGCTGGAGATGAAGATCACCCGGCCCCAGTTGCGCTCCAGCATGCCGGGGAAATAGCCGCGCGACAGGCGCACGCCGCTCATCACATTGACCTCGAACAGCCGCAGCCAGTCCTCGTCCGGGATGTCGGCGAAGGCCTTCATCTCGTAGATGCCGAGGTTGTTGACCAGGATGTCGACCTGCGGGACGGCGGCCAGCAACGACGCGGCGCCCTCGGCGGTGGCCGCGTCGGCCAGGACGCCCGAAACGTTCGCGCCGCCCGAGGCGCGGATGTCGCTCACCGCCGCGTCGAGCTTGGCCTGGTCACGGCCGGTGACGAACACCTTGGCGCCCTCCACGGCCAGGGTGCGGGCGATCTCCAGGCCGATGCCGGCGGTCGAGCCGGTGACGAGGGCGGTCTTGTCTTTGAGTTTGAGATCCATCGAGGGACTCCGTTGCGTTCGAGCCCATAACTGGGCATGCGTGGGCAGCGGAGCCATGCCCGCAGGGGCACATGGCTTGTGACTTCAATTCACAAGTCGATCGGACTCAGGCATTGAAATTCAACCTCAGTCCGGGCCTGGGCCACCGCGCCTTATAGAGCTTGCCCGTTCCCGACGCCGTGATCCAGGCGTCGCGCATATCCGCCCCGCCGAAGCAGATGTTGGTGACGATCACATCAGGCACGGCGAAGTGCTCGGTCGTCCCGTCCGGCGAGAAGGCGGTGACGCCGCCGTTGATGATCGTCGCCACGCAGACCTTGCCGTCGGCCTCGACCGCCAGGCTGTCCAGCAGCTGGTAGCCCGGCAGGTTGCAGACCACCCTTCCTGGCTCCAAGGGCGCGGGATCGGCCAACACGCCGGGCGAGGCGATGTCGAACGACCACAGCCGGCCCAGCATGGTGTCGGCCATGTAGACGGTCTTCTCGTCCGGCGAGAGGCCCACGCCGTTGGGCGAGACGAAGTGCTCGCGCCAGCGGACGATCTTCGAGCCGTCGGCCAGGGCGTAGTACAGCGCTCCGTACTTGCGGCCTTCGGGCGTGGTGCAGCCGTGGTCGGTGAACCAGAAGTCGCCCTGCTTGTCGAAGACCAGGTCGTTGGGCCCGACCAGCGGCTTGCCGTCGCATTCGGTGTAGAGCGTCGTGACCTTGCCCGTGGCGAGGTCGACCCGCTGGATCGAGCCGCCGGTGTGTGTGGGCGGGGTGGGGCCGGGCACGTTCAGGCCGCCCATGTCGATGAAGTGGAAGGCCCCGCCGTTGTTGGTGACATAGATCGCCCCGTCCGGGCCGATGGCCGCGCCGTTGGGCCCGCCGGGGACCTCGGCGACGGTCTCCTTGCGGCCGTCCGGATGCACTCGGGTCAGGACCAGGCCCTGGATCTCGGTGAGGATCACCGAGCCGTCGGCCATGGCGATCGGGCCTTCAGGGAATTGCAGGCCCTCGGCGACGAGTTCCAGCTCCATGCGTCTCTCCCTGGATGACGCCTCTAGCGGGCGTGCTTGGGGAGTAAACGGGCGTTTGAACGACGCCGCAAGCCGCGATCGGGGACATGCACTTGTGCGTGTCCCCAGTTCATCCGAGGCGCTGGTGGGGACACGCGCGAGCGCATGTCCCCGGCCTCAGTTCAGATCATAGAGCTCGTAGGCGATCAGCACGCCGTCGCCGCTCAGGAAGGCGCGGCCGTGGGCCGAGCGCACCAGGGCCTCGCGGTCCACCCACTTGGGCGTGGCGTCCGAGGCGTCGGCGCCCTGGGTCGCGCAAGGCACGGTCAGGCGCAGCGTCTGGCGGGGACGGAAGCGCTTGCCCCGCTCGGCCCGGATCGCCCGGCCAAACACGCGGCAGCTGGCGACCTCGCCGCCGTCCAGCGGCCGCACCTTGACCACGTTGAACACCACCACGTCGGTGGCGCCGGCCCGCGCCAGGCTGTCGGTCTGACCCAGGCTGACGTCGGCGAAGGCGGTCTCGGTCGCGCCGACGCCAAGGGCCAGGGCGCAGAGCAGGGCGGTCAGAAGGCGCATCAGCGGCGCTCCAGGACGCGGAAGACGAAGGCGTGATCGTCGTCGGGACCGGCAGGATGCGCCTCGCGACGCACTTCGGTCCAGGCCGCTTCGTCGAAAGCGGGGAAGCTGACGTCGCCTTCGACCTCGGCTTGCACTTCCGTCAGGTAAAGGCGCCTCGCCTTGGGCAGGGCGGTCTCGAACAGGGCCCGGCCGCCGATCACGCAGACCTCGTCGACGCCGTCCTCGGCCGCATGCTCCTTGGCCATCTGCACGGCCTCCAGGAAGCTCTCGCAAACCACCGCCTGAGGCGGCTCGAACGAGCCGTCGCGCGACAGCACGATGTTCATCCGCCCCGGCAGCGGCTTGCGCGGCAGGCTGTCCCAGGTCTTGCGTCCCATGATCACCGGCTTGCCCATCGTGCAGGCCTTGAAAATCTGGAGGTCGGACTTCAATCGCCAGGGCAGGTCGTTGTCGCGGCCGATGACGCCGTTGAGCGAGCGGGCGACGGGGCCGACGGTAAGGATAACGGACATGCCCTGTCTTACCCTTCAACCCCGCAAGATGTCGATGAGTCGACGCTAGCGCGCGGGGGCGGTCAGCACCAACTGCTCGCGCTCGGGCGTCACGCCGGCCAGCCAGACGAGCCGGGAGAGCATGACCACATAGGCTTGCATTCGACCGCGGGTCGCCAGGTCGGCCTTCACCCCGTGGTCGACCGCCGACAGGGTTCCACCGCCCGATCGCGCGCCGACCAGAGGCTGGGCCAGGGCGGCGGAGAGGCCGGCGCCGCTGGACCAGTCGTGGTCCGTCAGCGAGATCGCCTGCAGGGTCGTGAACGGCTTGTCCGCCGAGTCGTCCTTGACGGCGGCCAGGGTCTGCTTGGCGAAGTCGCTGACCGGCTTTCCGTCGGGACCTGTCATGCTCTGGCGCATGGTCAGTTCGTTGGAGCCTTCGATATGCAGCATGGCGATGGTGGATTTGGCCAGCTCGGGGGGCGCGCGTAGCGAGGGGCAGATCTCGCCGGCCGCCAGGTTGCAGACCTCGGTCTTGGCGAGCTCGGCGAACAGGCTGGCGGCCAAGCCCGGCGTCACCTCGTCCAGCACGGCCTCGTCGAAGCGCCAGGCGCCGTCCCGCTGGGCGGCGATCGGCTTGCTCGAGGGAACGCGCGCCTTGATGAAGGCGATGGTCTTGGCGAAGGGCTCGCGCCGAGCCCGCCAGGTGGAGAACAGGTGGCCGTCGCGAGCCTGGAAGGCCATGGCGGTGACTTCCAGCACCGTATCGCCGTCCTTCGGCGTCAGGCAGTAGACGACGACCTGGCCCCAGGCGGGCAGGGCGGGATCGGCGACATCCCGCACGTTCGGCTGGGGGCAGCGCGACCCGATCGAACCGCGCGTGGCCTCCAGCACCTGGACCAGGGTGACGCCCGGCGGCATGGGCGTGACGCTGAAGCCGATCAGGTCGATATAGGCCGCGCCGCCCTGATCCTTGGGCGTGATCTCGCCCAGTTCCGAGCGACCGTTGGCCGAATAGGTCCCGACGAACCAGCCTGGGGGAATGACCGGGACGATGATGGTCGAGCGCAGGCTGGCGGGCGGCGGCGCGGCGGCCTGGACCGTCGTGACGGTCAGCGCCGCGACGAGCGCGCCGGCCAGCGCGCGAAGAACCTGAAACCGCATAAGCATTCCCCGACTTGAGGTCAAAAGCTCTACCACAGGTTCATGACGCGAGAAGAAGGCGACCGCGATCAGCCGCCGAACGGGACCACGATCTGCTGCGCCGAGGCGCGGGCGATCAGCTCGCCGTCGGGGCGTCGGAAGTCGGCCTCGACGTGGATCATGCCCTTGGTCCTGGCGACCACGCGACCTTCCAGCGTCAGCACCTCGGCCTTGCCGACCCGGATGAAGTCGACCCTCAGGTTGCTGGTGCGGAACATGGCGTCGGCGGGCGCGACGGTCATGGCCGCGAAGGCCAGGATCTGATCGGCCAGGGCGGCGATGTAGCCGCCGAACAGCGAGCCGTCGACGTTCAGCAGTTCCGGCGCCGGCGTCCAGGTCTTGCGGACCCAGCCCTCGCCCCAGTCGTCGAGACCGCCCAGCTGAAGCGTTTGAACCACCGGCGGCAGGACGACGTCGCCGCCCTTGATCTGGTCCAGCCGGTCGGTGGCCCAGGTCAAACGGCGACCGCCGCCTTGATGTGCGGGTGGGCCTCGTAGCCTTCCAGCTGGAAGTCCTCGTAGTCGAAGGCGAACAGGTCGCGCTTGTCGGCCATCTTCAGGGTGGGGAAGGGCTTGGGCTCGCGCTGGATCTGTTCGCGGGCCTGCTCCAGGTGGTTCAGGTAGAGGTGGGCGTCGCCGAAGGTGTGGACGAACTCGCCGGGCTCCAGCCCCACGACCTGGGCGACCATGATCGTCAGCAGGGCGTAGGAGGCGATGTTGAACGGCACGCCCAGGAAGACGTCGGCGCTGCGCTGATAGAGCTGGCAGCTGAGTTTGCCGTCGGCGACGAAGAACTGGAACAGGCAGTGGCAGGGCGGCAGGGCCATGTCCTCGACGTCGGCCGGGTTCCAGGCGCTGACGATGTGGCGGCGGCTGTTGGGATTGGTCTTCAGGCCTTCGACCAGGTTGGCGATCTGGTCGATCGACTGGCCGTTCGGCGCGGCCCACGAGCGCCACTGCTTGCCGTAGACGGGACCCAGGTCGCCGTTCTCGTCGGCCCACTCGTCCCAGATCTTGCAGCCGTTGTCCTGCAGGTACTTTACGTTCGTGTCGCCCTTCAGGAACCACAGCAGCTCGACGATGATCGAGCGCAGGTGCAGCTTCTTGGTGGTCAGCACCGGGAAGCCCTTCGACAGGTCGAAGCGGATCTGCCGGCCGAACACGCCCAGCGTGCCGGTGCCCGTGCGGTCGCCGCGCTGGACGCCGTTCTCCAGGATGTCGGCGAGCAGGTTCAGGTACTGCCGCTCGGGATGGTCGGCGGCGGCCTGTTCGGCGTGAATGGCGGTGACGGCGTTCATGGCGCCACTCTCCTACGCGAATCGCCGCGATGGCCAATCACAAAAACGCCCCGCTCGAGGTCTCGGGCGGGGCGTCTTGTCGCGGGTCTGGCGGAGGCTTAGCGCGCCGGCTCGAGACCGGTGTTCAGCACCCAGCCGACATTGTCGTTCTCGTCGGCGACTTCCCACCACAGGCCGTTCTTTTCGCCGGTGGGATAGACGATCGCGCCGGCGGGGAGGGCGCGGATCAGCTTGCCGCCGGCCGCGGCCGTGGCGCGCAGGTTGGTGACCCGGCTGGCCACGAAGGTCTTGGACGGAGCGGCGGCCGCGGCCGTGGTCGTGGTCGACAGCAGGCCCAGGTCGGTCACCAGCTTGGTGTAGCTGTTGATGAACGACAGGGTGATGATCCGGCCGATCTCGGTGTCTTCATAGCCGCCGCCGACCGCGCCGGCGAAGCCGATGCCGCCGCCCGCGCCCCAGCCGATGTCGTTCTTGGCCGCGTAGCCTTCCTGCACGGCCACCGTCTCGGTGGTGCGCACGTTGGTCAGGGACAGCACGGTGTTGGCTTCCAGCTTCTTGGTCTTGATGCCGCCGATCAGGCCGCCGGCCCGGCCGCCGATCAGGCCGCCGATCGCGCCGGCCACAGCGCCGCCGCCCGAATTGCCGTCAGCGGCCTGGACCTCGGCCACCAGCACGTAGTCGGCGGCCTTGATCTGGCCCTGGCCGACGTTGGAGCCGCGCTGCATGCCGAGATTGCCGCCGATGTTGCGCTCGATCTGGGCGGCGTTGAGGCCGGCGCCACGGTCGACCAGGTTGAAGCAGCCCGACTTCTGGACCATCGCCTTCAACAGCTTCTGCGGCGAGGCCAGATTGTACTGCATCCAGCCGCGCGTATCGTCGCCGTCCATGATCGACAGCGTGCCCAGCTTGCGGGCGCAGCGGGGGATTTCGGCGACGGCCTGGGTCTGGAGCTTCTGGGCGTTGCTCGGCTTGGCCTGAGCAAATGCCGATACGGGCGTGACGATGGAAAGCGCGGCGCCCACCGCGAGCAAATACGACAACGATTTCATCATAAGCCTTTGCACTGAACTGACGCTACGGCGCACCCCTAGCGTGTACGGCGTCCCTCGCCAAGGTGAAGGTCAGCCCGCGAAACCGCCTTCATCGAGGAAGGCTTGCTCGGCCGCGGTCGTGGTTCGTCCCAACGCCTTGTTCCGGTGTGGAAAACGGCCGAAGCGGGCAATGATGTCGCGGTGGGCGATCGCCCACTTCAAAGTATCGGCGTCGCCGGTCTCCTTCAGAAGCCCTTCGCAAAGGGCGATGCTGGTCTCCTGGTCGGCCAGTGACTCCGAGTGCTCGTAGGGCAGGTAGAAGAACGGCCGCAGCTCGGGCGCGACGGCCTTGTCATGGCCTGCCGCGAGGGCCGCGGCGGCGATCGCCCGGGCCTTGCCGTCGGTGGCGAAGGCGTGGCCGCTGTCGCGGTAGAGGTTGCGGGGGAACTGGTCCAGCAGGATCAGCAGGGCCAGGGCGCCTTCCGAGTCGGCGGCCCAGGCGTCGTACTTGCCCCGCGCGGCGGCCAGGTGGACGGGCTCGAACTTCAGGCGGATGGCGTCGTCGAAGGCGTCGGACTTGGCGAACCACTTGTCCGGACCGGCGGCGGTCCAGAAACCCAGCACGTCCTGCGGTTTGGCGGTCATGGCGGATCCCCCTGAGGGTGACTTTTGAAACGGACGGCGTCGTTCAAACGCGGTTCATGCAACAGGGACGACACTTGACGCAAGGGATGAGCGATGGGGCCGACATCAGGCCCCTTGGAGCACTTGGAAAGCAATGAAACGTCTGATCACGACGGCGATGGTCCTGTCCTTGCTGGGCGGCGTCGCGGCGGAAGCCGCCGGCGCGGGCCTGGGGCAGGATGGCGCTGAACGCCATGATCGCCAAGGCCGCGAGCGCGGACCAGGAGGCGGCGAGCGTGGCGATGGCGGCGGTTGGCGCCAGCAGCAGCAACAGCAGCCGCAAGCCCAACAACCCCAGCAACAGCCTTCCGGCGGCGGGGATCGCGGCGGCGGCTGGCGTCAGTCGGGCGGCGATCGCGGTGATCGCGGCCCTCGTTCCGACGGGGGCGGCCGCTCGCCCCTGACGCCGCGCCCCCAACCCCAACCGCAACAGGCCGCGCCCGCGCCGCAGGCCCCGAGCCCGCAGCAAGCCCAGGGCCAGCAGCAAGGCCGCGACGGCGGCGGCTGGCGGGGCCAGGGCGGACGTCCCGGCGGCGGCGATCGCGGGGACCAGAACCGGGGCGATCAAAATCGCGGCGACCAGAACCGAGGTGACCAGAACCGTGGCGACCGCAACGGCGGCGACCGGGGCGGCTGGGATCGCAACGCCCAGAACGGCGGTCAGAACGGCGGCTGGGACCGCGGTCCCGGACGCGGCGACCAGGGACGGGGCGATCAAGGTCGCGGCGATCACGGCCGGCCGGGTCAGAACAACGGTCACTACCGCGATCGCGACAACGACCGTCAGCGCTACGACCAGCGTCGCTACCGGCCCTCCTATCGCGCCGCGCAGCGCTACCGGGCCCCGGCCTATCGCTATCCGCGCGGCTTCTATGCGCGGTCCTGGTCGTTCGGCGACTACCTGCCGGGCGGCTGGTACGGCTCATCCTACTATCTGGACGCCTGGCAATTCGGCCTGCCGTATCCGCCCATCGGCTGCGAGTGGGTGCGGGTCGGCAACGACGCCCTGCTGGTCGACGTCTGGAGCGGCCAGGTGCTGAGCGTCTATTACGGCCTGTTCTGGTAGCTTGGCCGTGTGTTGAAAGAAGCCCGGGCGGATCGCCGATCCGCCCGGGCTTTGTCGTTTCGAGCGCCTGTCGTCTGGCCGAGGCTTCGACGGTGAAGTTTTCGACGGGGCGGTGTCGGATCGCGGACGACGGGATCGTCCTAGGGGCGTTGGCGCAATGCCTTCCCCGCCGCGCGACGGCCTCGAAAGGAACGACGATGTTGAAAGCTTCGCCCATGGTCTGGACGGGACGCGTCCTGACCGGCCTGTTCGCCCTGTTCATGCTGGGCGCGTCGGTCCTGCCGAAACTGGCCGGCATGCCGGTGGCGGCCGACACCCTGACGGCGCTGGGCTGGAAGGCCGACTACGTCCTGATGATCGGGCTCATGGAGCTGACCTTCGTCGCGCTCTACCTCTTTCCGCGAACGTCAGTGCTGGGCGCGGTGTTGATGACCGGCCTGTTGGGCGGCGCCATGGCCACCCAGGTCCGGGTCGAGAACCCGCTGTTCAGCCACGAACTGTTCTCGATCTATCTGGGCCTGTTCATGTGGGGCGGCTTGTGGCTGCGCGATCCGGCGCTGCGGGCGCTGTTCCCGTGGCGCAGGGCCTGACGTCCTAGACGTTCGTCGTCGACTTCGCGGCCCGTTCGTCGTCCTTGGTCGCCACGACGCCCTTCAACGCCACATGGGTGATGAAGCCTTCGACCCAGGCGTCGAACTGGGCGACGTGGTCGGTCTCGGTCATCATGTCGTCGGCCTGGTCGTCGGCGTAGGGCTTGCCCTCGCCGAACACCCCGGCGGCCCACAGGGCGTCCGGAACCTCGATCCCGCTGTACCGGCACTGCCAGACCAGGCCCTGGTAGGCCATCTTCTCGTCCTGGTACGGCTCCTGGTCCGGATCAAACCAGTCCTTGCGCTTGACCAGCTTGGGCCGGCCGTCCTCGCCCATCTCGTTGGCCCCGCCGTCGCAATAGGTGAAGAACGCGGCGGTGCGGCCCTCCAGGTGGTTCCTGGTCAGTCGCCGCCACTGGGGCGAGCGCTCCAGGGCCTGGGCCTTCAGCGTGTCCTTCTTGTCGATCAGCTCGGGGCGCGGGTTGCCGCCGGCCGCGCAGACCAGGCGGTCGAACATCAGCTTGAAGTTGGTCGTGGGCCCGTACCAGTTGGTCGGGCCGATGAAGGCCCAGGCGTCGGCCCGGGCCAGGCGGCCGTAGAGGTCCAGGTCCCACATCAGGTCGGGCTGGGTGGTGCTGCGCGGGCCGTAGCAGTTGCAGGGGTACACGCAGAGCGCCATCGACGAGGAGACGCAGGCGTTGCAGGCCTGGATCTTGGGCTTGCCGTGCTGGTTGCCCAGGTCCTCGGTGTCGATCTGCCACTCGGGCGGCAGGGCCGCGGCCATTCGCAGCATCAGGGCCCGCGCCTTGGAGTCCAGGCCCGGGCAGCTGTTGTGGCGCCGCTGCGAACCGGCGATCACCAGCACCCGCAGGGCGCGTTCCTCGCTGGGGTCAGGGGAAACGATGGGGGCGTCTTGAGACGCTTCTTGGGGGCTTGCCATGGCGGTGGAACGCCCCAGCGTCTAAAACGTCGCCACAGAGGCTTTCGGGTCACGGTGTTCTGTCGTCATCGCCTTGACGAAACGGCAAAAAAACGCTCAAACGCCCGGCCTTTGTCGCTTCGCCGTTGCGCGAGGCGGCCTATTTGACCAGTCCTGGAGAAAAAACATGCGCGTCTATTATGATCGCGACGCCGACCTCGCTCGCATCCTGGACAAGAAGATCGCGATCGTAGGCTATGGTTCGCAAGGTCACGCGCACGCTCTCAACCTTCGGGACTCGGGCGCGACCAACGTCGCCGTCGCCCTGCGCGCCGGCTCGCCCACCGCAAAGAAGGCCGAAGGCGAAGGCCTGAAGGTCATGACCGTCGCCGAAGCCGCCGGCTGGGCCGACCTGATCATGATCCTGGCCCCCGACGAGCATCAAGCCGCGATCTACAAGAACGACATCGCGCCCAACATCCGCGACGGCGCGGCCCTGCTGTTCGCCCACGGCCTGAACGTCCACTTCGGCCTGATCGAGCCCAAGGAGACCATCGACGTGCTGATGGTCGCCCCCAAGGGCCCCGGCCACACCGTGCGCGGCGAGTATCAAAAGGGCGGCGGCGTGCCCTGCCTGATCGCGGTGCACCACAACGCCACCGGCAACGCCCTGGACCTCGGCCTGGCCTACGCCTCGGCCATCGGCGGCGGCCGTTCGGGCATCATCGAGACCAACTTCCGCGAGGAATGCGAAACCGACCTGTTCGGCGAGCAGGCCGTCCTGTGCGGCGGCACGGTCGAGCTGGTCCGCGCCGGCTTCGAAGTGCTGGTGGAAGCCGGCTACGCGCCGGAAATGGCCTATTTCGAGTGCCTGCACGAGCTGAAGCTGATCGTCGACCTCATGTACGAAGGCGGCATCGCCAACATGAACTACTCGATCAGCAACACGGCCGAGTACGGCGAGTACGTCACCGGTCCGCGCATCATCACGCCGGAAACCAAGGCCGAGATGAAGCGCGTGCTGGAAGACATTCAGTCGGGCAAGTTCGTCCGCGACTTCATGCTGGAAAACCAGGTCGGCCAGCCGAGCTTCAAGGCGACCCGTCGCCGCTCGGCCGAGCACCAGATCGAGGAAGTCGGCGGCCGCCTGCGCGCCATGATGCCCTGGATCGCCAAGAACAAGCTGGTGGACGTGGCCAAGAACTAGGCTTCGGCTCATCGCTGAAACGACGAACGGCGGGCTCGAAAGGGCCCGCCGTTTTCGTTTTCAGACACCCAGGCTAAGGTTCCGCATCTTTCCTTCAAGGGGCAGTCCCGTGTTCGCGGCGCTCTCAACCTTTGCTTTGATGCTTCTGCTGATCCTCGGCGTCGTCAGAAGCCTGGGCGAGGTCACTAGGCGCTTTCGCATGAATGCGGTGCAGCCAAATGGGCCTCCCGTCTACGAGCTCGTCAAGCGGATCGAGCGGGCTGACGCGGCTCGCGCCCTCGAAATTTTACGCGCAGATCACGGTCTCTTTCGCTTCGACGAAATGAAGTGGCACGGGCCAACCGAGGATCCCTATGAGGATGAAGGCTATTGGTCGCCGACCATGTCTTCCGGACTGTATGATTCAGCCGACGCGGCTGAGCGGGATGCTCGCGCCGAAATACCTTGGCTTCGCGAGATGGCCGGCGCGTAGCGATTATCTCGGCGCCGCGCCGCGTTTTCGTCTACGCGCTTGCGGTTCGCTGCCGCTCGCGTGAAGCTCCCATCGGTCCCGCTGAACGGGATGAGGGGAACGCCCGATGAAACGCCTGCTCGCCGTCATGACCGCCTGCGCCGCCCTGGGGACCGCCGCCGCGCCGGCGTCCGCCGCCGAGGTCGCCTACAAGCTCGACGAGACCCACACCGAGACCAGCTTCGTCATCGACCGCTTCGGCTTCACCTCGGTGATCGGCATCTTCGGCAAGGCGGAAGGCACGATCTGGCTGGACGAGGCCGCGCCCGAGAAGTCGCGCGTCGAGGCCACGGTCAGCGTCGACAGCCTGCAGGCCGGCAACGCGACGCGCGAAGAGCACCTCAAGGGCGAGCGCTGGCTGAACGCGGCCAAGAATCCGACCATGACCTTCAAGTCGACCAAGGTGGAGAAGACCGGCGACACGACGGCCAAGGTCACCGGCGACCTGACGATCATGGGCGTGACCCTGCCGACCACCTTCGACGTCAAGCTGAACAAGCTGGGCTCGGCCCCCAACAACAACAAGAAGCAGGCCGGCTTCACCATCACCGGCTCGATCAGCCGCAAGGCCTTCGGCAGCGCCGGGGCGGCGGGGGTGATCGGCGACGCGGTGGCCATCCGCATCGAGACGCTGGGCGTGGCGCAGCCTTAGGTGGCGTCAGTTAGCTTTACTACGTTGACTTGAATACAATCCAGGGTGAAGTTGCCTTGCGCGTTTCGCGTGTTCCCACTGGAGGGTGTATGACCCGAGTGATGTTTTCCAAGCCGCTGAGACTGGTCTTGGCGCTTGCCGCCGTGGCGGCGGCCACCGCCGTGCAGACGACCGCCGCCCAAGCCTATCCCGAGCCCTGCATGCAGTGGGCCGCAGGGCGATGCGACCGGCTGTACAGCGATCGTTACTCGCCGGAATGGTCGAGCTGCTTCGAGCAGGGCGTCGACTACTGTGAATCCACCCAGCCGGGTCCGCTGCCCCCCGGCCCGTGGCATCCTTGGCCCTAGTCGCGTTGGACGGACGAAGAGGCCTTTGGCGACGATCGCGCCAAGGGCCTTTCCGGTCTCGCAGCGCTCCGAGCCTCTAGCCCAGCACGAACACCGGACCCCAGGCCACCAGGTACTTCCGCGCGCCGGTCGACAGGTGAGGGCGCAGCTGCCAGGCGCCGGGCGGCAGGGTCTGGGCGCCCGGGGCCTCTACATAGGTCTCGATCAGGGCCTCGGCGCCCGGCTCGGACACCGAGAACTGGTCGATGCGCGGCGTGGCGTTCGACAGGGCCGTGGCGATGGCGGCGACCGACGCCACCCGCAGCGGGGCGGGGACGGCCAGGCGGGCCGAGACCTCGGCATAGGCCCCGACCGCGATCACCTCGCGGCCCTGGCGCAGCACGCCGTAGCCGACGTGGGTGAAGCCGGGCGCCAGCAGGTTGGCGCGGTGGCCGGGGCTGGTCTTCCATTGCCCCATGATCTGATCGGGCCGCACCGCCCCGGCCGCGTTCATTCGCTCGGCGATGTTCTCGCCCGGGGCGCCGATCAGGTCGCGGGCCAGCAGGCCCACCCGGGCGGCGGGACCGAAGCCTTCGCGGGTCATGTGGTCGAAGACGCCGGTGCGGACGATGTCGGCGGCGTGGGCGCGGGCCGCCAGGGTCAGGCCGGGATCGGGCGCCAGTTCGGAGAGCCTCTGGCCGCGTCGGAAGATGTCGCCCAGGTCGCGCAGGTCGGTCTCGAAATCGGGATCGAAGTCCCCCCTGTCCTCGGCCAGTTGGCGACGCAGGCGGCGGTCATAGGCCAGCCAGGGGTCGCTGATGGCGGCCCCCGCGGGGTTGGGGGCGAGGCTGGGCATGACCAGGGCGGAAGCGGTCGCGGCGATCAGAGTGCGGCGGTTTGGGGCGATCATGGTCCTCAAGGCGGTTGACAGCGTCCCGTTTCGGCAAGCTCTAAGGGTCTATGAGACCCGTACGTTCCATTTGGCTGGCCGGACCCGAACCTTGGCTTCCCGACGCCGAGGCCCAAGCCGCGCGCCAACGCGCCCTCTGCCTGGACAACGGCTTCACCGGCCTGACCGCTCCCGCCATCGTCGAGACCCAGGCCGACAATGTCGAGATCCAGGCCCGGGAACTCTACGCCGAGAGAATGGCCAAGCTGCGGCAGGCCGACGCCGGGATCATCAATCTGACGCCGTTCCGCGGTCCCTCCTGCGCCAGTGCCGCCGCGTTCGAGGCCGGGGTGCTGGCCGGGCTGGGCCGGCCGGTCATGGCCTATGTGAACGTTTCCGACGAGAGCGAGGCCGAATATGTCGACCGGGTCGAGGTGCATGTCGGCGCCCAGCGCGACGAGCACGGCGTCTGGCGCGACGGCGACGGCTGCGTGGTCGAGGACTTCGGCCTGCCCGAGACCGTGATGCTGTGGGCCGAGGCCCGGCGATTGTTCGTGATCATCACCGACGACCCGCTCCATGACCTGACGGGGCTGGAGATGTGCCTGGAGGCGTTGGCGCTGTACGCGGAGTAGGGCGGCTCACGCACTTGCCCCCACCTGGCGGCTTCGCCGCCTGTCCGCCCCCTAGGGGGCGGAGGAAGGCGGCCGCGAAGCGGCCCGTAGGGGGCAAGTGGTGATGAGCGAGCGCTACCCCGCCGCCAGCGCCGCCCGCGCGGCCTTGGCCGCCGCCACCATGTTGACCAGGGCGGGGCGGACCTCATCCCACTTGCGGGTCTTCAGGCCGCAGTCGGGATTGACCCACAGCTGGCTCGGCGAGAGGCGGCGGCCCGCCGTGGTCAGCAGGGCGACCATCTCCTCCGAGCCCGGCACGCGCGGCGCGTGGATGTCGTAGACGCCAGGCCCGATCTCGGCCGGATAGGCGTAGGCCTCGAAGGCGTCCAGCAGCTCCATCTTCGAGCGCGCGGTCTCGATGGAGATGACGTCGGCGTCCATCGCCCCGATCGCGGCGATGATGTCGTTGAACTCCGAATAGCACATGTGGGTGTGAATCTGGGTCTCGTCGCGGACGCCCGAGGCCGTCAGGCGGAAGGCCTCGACCGCCCAGTCCAGATAGGCCTGACGGTCGGCGCGGCGCAGGGGCAGGCCCTCGCGCAGGGCCGCCTCGTCGATCTGGATGACCTTGGCGCCGGCCGCCTCCAGGTCGGTCACCTCGTCGCGGATCGCCAGGGCGATCTGCCGGCAGGTCTGGCTGCGCGGGATGTCGTCGCGGACGAATGACCACTGCAGGATGGTGACCGGCCCGGTCAGCATGCCCTTCATCGGCCGGTCGGTCAGCGACTGGGCGTAGCGCCACCACTCCACCGTCATCGCCCTGGGCCGCGACACGTCGCCGAAGATGATCGGCGGCCGCACGCAGCGCGAGCCGTATGACTGCACCCAGGCGTGCTTGGTGAACACGAAGCCGGCCAGCTGCTCGCCGAAGTACTGGACCATGTCGTTGCGCTCGAACTCGCCATGCACCAGCACGTCGAGGTCGATCTCCTCCTGCCAGGCCACCGCGGCGGCGGTCTCCTCACGCAGGAACACCTGGTAGTCGGCGTCGGCCAGGGCGCCCTTGGCGTGGGCGCTGCGGGCCTTGCGCACGGCGCTGGTCTGGGGGAACGAGCCGATCGTGGTGGTCGGCAGCGGCGGCAGGTTCAGGCGCGCCTGCTGCAGGACGAGCCGCTGGGTGAACGGAGCGCCGCGCCGGGCGTCGTCCGACGTCACGGCCGCCAGCCGGGCCTGGACGGCCGGCTCGTGGATGCTGGGCGAGGCGCGACGGGCGGCGGCGGCCTTGGAGGCAGCCTCGAGGGCGGGGCGGACGGCGTCGCGACCTTCGTTCAGGGCCTTGGCCAGGACGGCCAGCTCCTCGATCTTCTGGACGGCGAAGGCCAGCCATTGGCGGACCTCCGGATCCAGGGCCGTCTCCAGCTCCAGGTCGATCGGCGTGTGCAGCAGCGAGCACGACGGGGCCAGGACGACGCGGTCGCCGCCGCGCTTGGAGACGATCGGGTCCAGCCGGTCGAGCAGGGCCTCCAGGTCGGCGCGCCAGACGTTGCGGCCGTCGATCACGCCCAGCGACAGCACCAGGCCTTCGCGGGCCGCCGACAGCACGGCGTCCAGTTGCTCGGGCGCGCGGGCCAGATCGACGTGCAGGCCGTCGACCGGCAGGTTGGCGGCTGTCGACAGGTTGTCGCCATAGGCCCCGAAATAGCTGGTCAGCATGATGCGCAGGCCCGGCGTGGCGTGGGTCAGCACGCCATAGGCCCGACGCAGTTCACCGCGCTCGAACTCGGTCAGGTCCAGCGCCAGGCAGGGCTCGTCGATCTGCACCCAGTCGGCGCCGGCCGCCATCAGGCGCTGCAGGACCTCGACATAGACGGGGATCAGCGAGGACAGCAGCGACAGCGTCGAGAAGTCCGGATCACGGGTCTTGGCGAGCTTCAGGAAGGTGACCGGACCCAGCAGCACCGGGCGGGTGCGGATCCCCAGGGCCTTGGCTTCCAGGAACTCGTCGATCGGCTTGGTCGAGGACAAGGCGAAGACCTGGCCGCGCGACACCTCGGGGGTCAGGTAGTGGTAGTTGGTGTCGAACCACTTGGTCATCTCCATGGCGGGCAAGCCGGCGCCATGGGCGTGGAGATGGCCGTGCTCGCAGACCTCGGCCTGGCCCTGGGTCCCCCGCGCCATGGCGAAGTAGGTCGCGGTGTCGACCGGTCCGCCGGCCTGGCCGTAGGCGGCCGGGATGGCGCCGACCATCACGCTGGCGTCCAGCACGTGGTCGTAGAGCGAGAAGTCGTTGCTGGGCACGTGATCCACGCCCAGGGCCTTCTGGCGGGCCCAGGCCTTGGCGCGCAGCTCGGCGGCCGCGGCCAGCAGGGAAGGGGCGTCGAGCTTGCCGGCCCAGTGGTCCTCGAGCGCGAGCTTCAGCTCGCGGCGGGGGCCGATACGGGGAAAGCCCAGGGTGGCGACGGTGACGGTCATTTCAAAAAGCCTCTGCCGGTGTGATGGCGGGAGGCTGATCGGGGCGCGCGGTCGGCCGCGCACGGGTGCTCACGCCCCGGTCACGCCTTGCAAGCGACCAGACCGGGCACCCCGCCGGAGGACGTTATCTGTCGGGGCAGGTCTCCTGGCTCACGGGTCAGCGCCCCTGTCCTGGCCTTCCCGACACGCCACCGATCCAGCTTCGGCGCGTCAGTGACACGTAACGGACAGCGGCTCGCCGCTCACAGTTGCGGGGGCAGCGCCGGATTCGGGTTTTCAGGCCCTCACCGACTTCCCTCTTAGCTCCGTACGCGAACGTCCGCAGACCACGACGAACCTAGGAAGCGCCCGTTCCGCCCGATCGTCAAGAGGGATATAAAGATATCCTTATATGATTTTCCGAGCGTCGGAGGAAGAAGCGAAAGAATGGGATCGACCGGTCAGGCGGGGGCGATCACAATGTCTTCCAATCTGGTAGGATTTAAAGCGCGTGAGACCTTCATCGACCATCGCCGTCGTCGGCGCCGGCTTCAGCGGCGTCATGACGGCCCTTCATCTGCTGCGCCAGGACGCCGCCGTGAAGGTCGTGCTGGTCGAGCGCCGCAGTCCGCTGGGCCTTGGAGCGGCCTACGCGACCGACAATCCGCGCCATCGGCTCAATGTCCGGGCCGGCAACATGAGCGCGTGGCCGGATCAGCCCAACGCGTTCGTCGACTGGCTGGCGGCTCAGGGGCGCGACGTGGGGCCGGGCGGATTCGCGACCCGCGCAGATTACGGCGCCTACCTCCAGAGCCTGTTGGCCGCGGTCGCCGAGGGGCCCGCGGCGGCGGGCCGCCTGGTGATCACGCCCGACGAGATCACCGCGATCACCCGCTCCGGCGACGGCTGGCGCCTTACCTGCGGGATGGGGCGCACGCTGAGCGCGGACGCGGTGGTGCTGGCGCTCGGCAACCCGCCGCCGTCGCGGCCCGAGGGTGTCGATCGGGACTTCGCCGAATCCGATCTCTACGTCGCCGATCCGTGGCGCTGGGAGGCGCGCGTTCCGGAGGGAGACGCGCCGATCCTGCTTCTGGGCTCCGGCCTGACCATGGTCGACCTGGCCCTGGCCCTGGACGAGGCGCGCCCCGGACAGTCCTTCGTCGCCCTGTCGCGACGCGGACTGACCCCACTACGGCACGACGGCGCGCCGCCGGTCACGCTTCCGCCGCCGCCGTCGCCTCTGGCGGGACCGTCGCGGACCCTGGCCTGGCTGCGGTCGGCGGCGGAGCGGCATGGGTGGCGCACCGCCATCGACGCCCTTCGGCCCGTGACCAAGGCGCTGTGGCGCGGCTGGAGCCTCCAGCAGCGGACCCGTTTCCTGCGCCACGGGCGGGCGTTCTGGGATGTGCACCGGCATCGCCTGGCCCCTCAGGTGGCGGCGCATATCGACCACATGCGCCGGACGGGACGCCTGAGGGTCATCGCGGGGCGGCTGGAGCGCGTCGACGCCGCCCGGGATCAAGGTTTCGCCGTGACCTGGCGTCCACGCGGCTCGGCGCGATCCGAGCGGTTCGAGGCCGGCCTGCTGGTCAACTGCACCGGTCCGGCGGCGAGCCTGGCGCGATCGTCCGAACCCTTGCTGGCGTCGCTGTCGGAACAGGGGCTGGTCCGGCCCGATCCCTTGGGTCTGGGCGTCGATGTGGACGTCGATCATCGCGTGATCGCCGTGTCCGGCCAGGCGCAGCCCACGCTGTTCGCGGTCGGGCCGATGACGCGCGGCGCGCTCTGGGAAATCAACGCCGTGCCGGACATCCGCGTCCAGGCCGTCGAGGTCGCCCAGGGCGTGATCCGGGCGCTGCGATGACGCCGCGCGTCACCAGCCCAGGGCCGAGTCGCCGCGCAGGATCGCCTCGGCCGCCGCTGAATGGCCCGCGCCCTCGCGCTCATGCAGCACCAGAGGCGGCAGAAGGACCAGCGGCGCCTTGCCGGTCTTGATCGCCCGCACGATCACCCGCTTGGCCGGAGCGTCGGCGAAGGGGGCGACGGGGCGGATCTTGAACGAGCCGGCCTTGGGCGCCAGCAACGCGAGAATGTCGGCCAGTCGGTCGGCGCGGTGGATCAGGGTGATGGTCCCGCCCTCGCGCACCGCCTTCAGGCAGAACGCCGTCCAGGCCGCCAGCCCGCCGTCGGCCATCCAGGCGCCGGATTTCTCGGGGGAGGGCGCGCGCAAAGCGGCGGGATCGTCGAAAAAGGGCGGATTGCTGATCGCCGCGTCGAACACCGGCAGGTCCAGGGCGCGAAAGCCGCGCTCGACGTCGCCGCCGACGATCTCGACGCGATCGGTCATTTCGTTGAGCGCGACATTGCCCCAGGCCAGGTCGGCGGCCGCGGGATCGCGCTCCAGCCCGACGAATCGGGCTTCCGGACGCCGGCTCGCCGCCGCCAGCAGGGCGCCGCCGACCCCGCAACCGGCCTCGATCACCCGTTCGCCGGGATTCGCGTCGCAGGCCGCCGCCAGCAGGGCCGCGTCCATGCCCGCGCGATAGCCCGCCACGGGCTGGCGCAGCCTTACGCGGCCGTTCAGGACGGCGTCTTCGGTGACCCCCGAGGGTTCCGGAGGGGCTGGTATCTCGTCCGGCAACGTTTCAAGCCTTGTGCTCGCCTTGACCCTGACCTATCCCGCCAGCATTGTCGCTCGCAACGGCTGATCAAGCCCAAGGGACGCGAGGCGCACGCCGACCGCCGGCGGGCGTCAGCAGGGAGAGTATGGTTTTGGACGCAGCTGCAGCGACCCTCGCCCGGGAGCCGGGATCGGTGGATCGTCTCGTGCGGCTGGCCGCCGCCGACATGGCCGGGGTCGACGCCCTGATCACCGCGCGCATGCAGAGCGAGGTTCCGGTCATTCCCGCCCTGGCCGAGCACCTGATCGCCGCCGGCGGCAAGCGCCTGCGTCCGCTGCTGACCGTGGCCGCCGCCCGCCTGGCCGGGTCGGACAACGCCGCCTGCCTGAAGCTGGCCGCCGCCGTCGAGTTCATCCACACCGCCACCCTGCTGCACGACGACGTGGTCGACGGCAGCCAGCTGCGGCGCGGCAAGGTCGCGGCCCACCTGATCTGGGGCGCGGCCCAAAGCGTGCTGGTCGGCGACTTCCTGTTCGCCCGGGCCTTCGAGCTCATGGTGGAAACAAGTTCGATGAAGGCGCTGGAAATCCTGGCCAAGGCCAGCCGCGTCATCGCCGAGGGCGAGGTGCTGCAGCTCACCCGCAGCCACGACCTGAACCTGAGCCAAGCGCTGTATCTGGAGATCATTTCCGCCAAGACCGCCGAACTGTTCGCGGCGGCGTCGGAAGCCGGCGGCGTCTCGGCAGGCGTGTCACCGGACCAATCCGACAATCTGCGCGCCTATGGCATGAACCTCGGGATCGCCTTCCAGCTGGCCGACGACGCCCTGGACTACGGCGGCGCCACCGAAGCCCTGGGCAAGAACGCCGGCGACGACTTCCGCGAAGGCAAGGCCACCCTGCCGCTGCTGCTGGCCATCGCCCGCTCGGGTCCGCGCGAGGCCGAGTTCTGGGAGCGGGCCATCGGCCGCCGCGAGCAGACCGAAGCCGACTTCCGCCGGGCCCGCGAGCTGATCGTCGGCACCGGGGCCCTGGAGGCCACGCTCGACCTGGCCGCCAGCTACGCCGACAAGGCCAAGGCGGCGCTGTCGGGCTTCCCGGCCAACGACTGGCGCGCCAGCCTGGAAAGCCTGGCCGACTTCGCGGTCAGCCGGCGAACCTGACATGACCTGGGCGGGGGGGAACAAGACCAGCAACATGCTTCCGCTGCCGCCGGAAGGTCCGCTGCCGTCCCTGAACACCGTCCTGAAGGCCACGCCGGAAAATCCCAGCGGGGATCCCCACGGTCATGCCCATCAGGCCGGCGAAGCCGCTGGCCAAGTGATCGGCGGCGGCCTGGGCGTTGTGGTCGGCTTCGGCATCCTGTTGCTGATGTTCGGCCCGATCCTGTGGGCCCCGCTGTGGGCGGCCTTCTCGGCGGCCGTGCGGGTCAAGGCCCTGGCGCACAACGGCTGGCTGACGGCCGGGGCGGCGATCGCCGCCGGCCTGGCCGTGGCCTTCGTGCAGTTCCTGCTGCTGGTCCAGAAGAGCCCGCTGCTGCGCTATCCGGCCGTGCTGCTGTTCTCGCTGGCCTGGGTGGGCGGGCTGTGGCTGGAGCTGACCGCCCCGCCGCACAACTGGCTGGTCCCACCGCCCTGGCACGCGCCGGGGCCGTGGGCGATGGGCGTCGTGGGCGTCGGCACGGTGATCTATGCCGGCCTCTACCTGCTGATCCTCACGCGCTTCGGCAAGGGCCGGTGGGCGCGCAAGTGGCAGCTGATCAAGTAGGCCGAAGCGCTCTGCGTCCTTCGAGGCCCGCTAGCGGGCGCCTCAGGATGAGGAGCTTTGTTGCTGCTGAATTCCTCTTCCTGAGGTGCGAGGCGAAGCCGAGCCTCGAAGGACGCAGGGCGCTCTAGCCCTTCGCCTTCAGGCACAGATCCAGGTGGGTGCCGTTGTCGTCCTCGACGTGACGCTTCCAGGCCGCGTCGACATTGGCGATCACCTCGGCGGGCGTCGCGCCCTTCACGGCCTCGCGCTTCTTCTTGCGGTGCAGGATCTCGACGCCGTAGCCCAGGTCCAGGAAGAAGCTCAGCAGGGCCGAACCCTCGGCGCGCGAGGTCTCGGCCTGGAAGCGCGGCGAATATTCCAGGAAGGTGATCGGCTTCTGGTCGGTCATGAAGGCCTTGGCGCCCATGAAAGCGCGATATTCCATGCCCTCGATGTCGATCTTCATCACGTCGACCTTCCCCAGTTCCCCGCGTAGCAGGTCGATCGGCACGACCGGCGCGAAATCGTAGTCGCTCAGGTCGTCCGGCGCGGCCTGGCCCGAGGGCTCCAGCTGGTGGTTGTTGTGCATGGTCTGGCGACGCAGGAAGGCCGTCTCCAGCTTGTCGGACACGCCCACCAGGATCAGGCGGATGTTGTCGATGGCGTTGGTCTTGGCGCTTTCGAGGATCACCCGGCCGTTGCCGGGGCTCATCTCGATGGCGATCACCCGGCCGGTCGGCCCGACCTTCTTGCCGGCCGGCAGGGCGAAGGCGCCCCAGCTGGCGCCGACATCCAACACGGTCATGCCGGGCTTCAGGGTCTGCAGGAAATAGTCCAGCACCCAGGGCTCGTAGTCCTTGCCGTCCAGCAGCTGCTTGGTGATCACCCAGTGGTCGGGCATGCGGAACGTGCAGCCGCGGAACTTCACCGAAGTGGGGACGGGGGCGGCGCCGACCGGCAGCGAGATCGCCCGGTGCTTCTTCTTGCGGAACAGACCCATGGAGCCCTCGTGCGGCGCGGCGCTTTGGAATCAAGCGCGGCGGCTTTGTTTCTGGGCCGACACATAGCGATAGCTTGTGGCAAGGTCACGTCCGCCGGTCGAGAAAGGTGAAGCTCGACATCGATCGCGATTTGTCGCACGCCTGGGGCCCCAATCGCGTCGTCGTCGGAGACCGCCATGATCCGCCTGCTGCTCAACATCCTGTGGTTCATCTTCGGCGGCTTCATCTCGGGCTGCCTGTGGCTGCTGGGCGGCGCGCTCCTGGCCATCACGATCGTGGGCCTGCCCTATGCGGCCGCGGCCTGGCGCATCGCCGGCTTCGCCTTCTGGCCCTTCGGCAAGGAGATCGTGCCGCGCGAGCTGGTGACCGGACGCGAGGACCTGGGCACCGGCGGCCTGGGCTGCGTGCTCAACGTGATCTGGTTCCTGCTGGGCGGCTGGTACATCGCCCTGTCGCACCTGATCGCCGCCGCCGCCGAGGCGGTGACGATCATCGGCATCCCGTTCGCGATCAAGGACCTGCAACTGGCCATCGTGGCCATCGCCCCGATCGGCCGGACGGTGGTGCATCGGCGTTAGAAGCCGGTGAACAGTCGGTCGACTGCGCGCCGACGGATTCGGAAAGACGTCGAACTGCCGGATCACCACGTCCGTAGATCGTCTCCGAAGGCGCCGCGTTGCTCGATCCGTTCGCGATAGGCTTTCAGCGCCTCGGCGTTGTCCTTCGCCCATCGCCGCGCGCGTTCCTCGGCGCCGGCGGGATCGACCTTCTGGAGGTGCAGCCGCAACTGGGTCTCGCTCATGCCGGCCACGGAGATCCCCAGCCGCTTGGCCTGCGCCAGCAGTTCCGGATCGATGCCGACGTCGAGTTCGACCTTGCCCATGGGGGAAGGCTAACACGCGTCTGGCCCGTCCGACAGGTCGGGAAACCGGTGTTTGTAGCTGGCGCTCCGCCGCAGCAGGTGGGTCCAAGGGCCTGAAGTGTCTGGTGAAAAGCCCTGCGCTTCCCAGAACGGACCGCCGGCGGGGGAGGCGGCGGCGTTGCAGGTCAGGAGATCGACCTGGTCGAGGGCTTCTTGGATCAGGGCCGAGGCCAGGGTTCGCGCCACGCCCTGGCGACGGAAGGCGGGGCGGACATAGAAGCGGCGCACGCGGCGGGCCGGCTCGTGGGCGGCGGGCTCGACCCACAGGCCGCCGATCCCCGCCAGTTCGCCGGCCAGCAGCGCGCCCAGCAGGGCCTCGCCGTCGCCGTCGAAGCGCTGGTCGCCGCCGGCCCATTCGTTGGCAAGCAGCGCCATGTTGCGAACGCCCTCGCTCGCCGCGTCGGCGAGGAGGGCGTCGAAGCCGTCCGGCAGGTCGTCGATGATCCGGATCAGCTGAATCAAGATCAGCCCGGCGAGATCATGTTTTCGGGGCGGACGTACTGGTCGAACTCTTCGTTGGTCAGGTAGCCGCCGCCGACGGCCTCCTCGCGCAGGGTGGTGCCGTTCTTGTGCGCGGTCTTGGCGATCTTGGCGCAGATGTCGTAGCCCAGCTTGCCGTTCAGGGCCGTGACCAGCATCAGGCTGTTCTCGACGCCCTTCTTGATGTTGTCGACGCGGGGCTCGATGCCGACGACGCAGTTGTCGGTGAAGCTGATCGCGGCGTCCGACAGCAGGCGCACCGATTGCAGGAAGTTGTAGGCCATCACCGGGTTGAAGACGTTCAGCTCGAAGTGGCCCTGGCTGCCGGCGAAGGTGACGGCGGCGTGGTTGCCGAACACCTGCACGCAGACCTGGGTGAGGGCCTCGCACTGGGTCGGGTTGACCTTGCCCGGCATGATCGACGAGCCGGGCTCGTTTTCCGGCAGGCTCAGCTCGCCCAGGCCGGCGCGCGGGCCGCTGCCCAGGAAGCGGATGTCGTTGGCGATCTTGAACAGGCTGGCGGCGACCGTGTTGATCGCGCCGTGGCTGAAGACCATGGCGTCGTGGGCGGCCAGGGCCTCGAACTTGTTCGGGGCGGTCTTGAAGGGCAGGCCGGTGATGCCGGCGATCTGCTCGGCCACCTTCTCGGCGAAGCCGATCGGGGCGTTCAGGCCGGTGCCGACCGCGGTGCCGCCCTGGGCCAGCTCCATCAGCTTGGGCAAGGTGCTTTCGATGCGCTCGACGCCGTTGGCGACCTGCTGGGCGTAGCCGCCGAACTCCTGGCCCAGCGTCAGCGGGGTGGCGTCCTGGGTGTGGGTGCGGCCGATCTTGATGATCTTGGCCCAGGCGTCGGACTTGGCCTTCAGGGCCGTGTGCAGGTGCTTCAGGGCCGGCAGCAGGTCATGGACGATCTGCTCGGCGCAGGCCACGTGCATCGCCGTCGGATAGGTGTCGTTCGACGACTGGCTCATATTGACGTGGTCGTTGGGGTGGACGGGCTTCTTGCTGCCCATCTCGCCGCCCAGCATCTCGATCGCGCGGTTCGAGATCACCTCGTTAGCGTTCATGTTCGACTGGGTGCCCGAGCCGGTCTGCCAGACCACCAGCGGGAAGTGCTCGTTCAGCTTGCCTTCGATGACTTCGTTGGCGGCCGCGACGATGGTCTCGGCGATCTTGGGGTCCAGCTTGCCCAGGGCCAGGTTGGCCTCGGCGGCGGCCCGCTTGACGATGCCCAGGGCGCGGACGACGGGAAGCGGCTGCTTCTCCCAGCCGATCTTGAAGTTGCCGAGCGAGCGCTGGGCCTGAGCGCCCCAGTACTTGTCGTTCTCGACGGCGATCGGGCCGAAGGTGTCGGTCTCGTTGCGCGTGGCGGTCATGCGGCGGGTCTCCGGAAAAACGGTCGAGCGGGGTCTAGACCCAAGGCGGGCGGAGGGCAACGTTCCGCGCTTGCGAAGGCGTCAAACGGGCCTTACGCCTCGAAATCTGGCGGAACAGGAGTCTTCCATGAGCCCTCACATCGCCCTGCTGCGGGCCGTCAATGTCGGCGGGTGCAAGGTGCTGAAGGACGACCTGCTGGGTCTGGCCAAGGACCTGGGCTTCGACGACGCCAAGACCCTTCTGGCCAGCGGCAACCTGGTGCTGTGGGGCAAGAGCGGGTCGGACGCCGACATCGAAAAGCGCCTGGAGGACGGGCTGGAGACGCGCATGGGCCTGCGCACCGACTTCATGGTGCGCTCGCCGGCCGAGCTGAAGGCGATCATCGCCGGCAATCCGTTCCCCGACCTGGTCGAGGTCCGGCCCAGCCACCTGGTGGTCAACTTCCTCAAGCACCCGATCCCCGCCGGCGACATCGAGGTGCTGCGCGCGTCGATCACCGGCCGCGAGCGTGTCGAGGGGAGGGGGAAGGAGCTCTATGTCGACTTCATCGACGGCATCGGCGAGTCGATGCTCGACCGCGACTGGAAGAAGACCAAGAAGGCCCCGGTCGGCACCGTCCGCAACTGGAACACGGTGATGAAGCTGGCGGCGATGGTGGGTTTGTAAGGGACGCGCCGGTCCGGTCTTGGCTATACCGACCGCAGACAAGGAGACCGCCCATGCTCGTCGCCACCACCAACGATCTGCCTGGCCACCGCATCGTCGCCCATCTGGGGCTGGTGCGCGGCGTCACCGTCCGCTCGCGCAGCGTGATCGGCAATATCGGCGGCTCGATCCAGTCGATCTTCGGCGGCAAGCTGTCGATCTATGTCAACCTGGCCGAGGCGGCCCGCAAGGAGGCCTACGACCTGCTGGTGGCCCATGCCGCCGAGCTGGGCGCCAACGCCGTCATCGCCATGCGCTACGACGCCAACGAGATCATGGAAGGCATCACCGAGGTCCTGGCCTACGGCACGGCCGTGAAGGTCGAGCCCGCCGCGTAATGGATGATGGCTGGACGCATCACGGCAAGGTCCGGGCTCGCGAGGACGGCGGCGAACTGACCGTGGTGGTCGACGGCCTGACCACCCAGGCAAAGTACTACAAGCCGCTGATCTACGAGTTTTTCCGCAAGGTCTGGCGCGGCTCGCGGCCGGCCTGGGGCGAGTTCTCGGTCGAGATCGGCATGGAGTTCGTCGGCGAGCCGCCATGGATGGACCTGGACAACCTGGCCAAGGCCCTGCTGGACGCCATCAAGGGCTACGCCTTCCACGACGACGCCCAGGTCGCCCGCCTGCTGGTCGAGCGCCGCCCGGCCGAGCGCGAGCGGATCGTCATCGTGGTGCGGAAGCTAGAGTCGCGCTTTCTGCGGTCCACGCTCGAAGACTGACGAGCCCACCGCGACCAGCATCACCAGCATGAAGGCGCCGTAGCGGCCCAGGCTGGCCGGCTCGTCGGACATCAGCTGTTGGAAATGCGCCAGCACCAGGTCTGCGCCCGCCAGGATCGGCATGCCGAAGGCCATGGCCGGGAACAGCCGCCGTCCGCGCGGAATGCGCCGTAGCCGCGCCGTCGCCTGAAAGACGAAGGTCACCGCCGCGGCCGCCGCGAAGGCGTTCAGCGCATAGAACCAGAAGGCCTGTTCCAGCAGCCCGCCGCCGTAGGCCGCGTAGAACAGCGTGGCGGCCAGCCAGGCCAGCAGGCCGGCAAGGCTGAAGAAGGCGGCGTCCAGTTTTGACACGATCGGCTCCCCCCGAGGCTTCCCCGGGGAGGGCGGTGCATGGGACGTGCCGCCGTGCGCGGGACGGGGACAGGCGCATGCGCCTGTCCCCAGCCGTGGCGCTAGGCGTTCCAGAACTCCAGGAAGCCCCACGCCGCCAGCAGCAGCGCAAAGGCCAGGAAGACCAGGGTCGTGCAGGTGAAGGCCAGCTTGCGCAGCGAGGTCCAGCTGTCGACGCGCCGCCCGCCGCGCCACACCACGGGCAGCATGGCCAGGGTGGCGATGGTCAGCAGGGTGGCGACGAAGGCGCAGGCCGAGGCGCTGAGCAGCCAGCCGCTGGGCCAGCCGTAGAACACCTTGGCCAGGTCGCGCGCGCCGCTGGCGAACACGCCGACGCCGATCAGGGCGATCAGCCAGAGGATGGCCTGGATGGTCTGCAGCAGGCTGGCGCGGGCCTGGGTCGGGGTCTGGCGCGACTCGCGGCTGTCGCGGGTGGCCACGCCGATCAGGGTGGCGATGGCGGCCAGGGCGGTCAGCACCGCGAACATGGTCAGCAAGCCCGGTTGATGCGGGAAGCCGATGCGCTCGAACGCCGCCACGCCCGTCGGCGAGAAGAACCGCGTGACCTTGCCGTCGTCGCGCTGGAAGACGAGCAGGCCCGAACCGCTGAGCGGCGCGAAGGTGTCGGGCTGGTCGGTCGCCGTCCATTGGCTGGACTTGCCGTCGATCGTCAGGGTCAGGCGGCCGTCCGGCGCGGCGCGCACGGTCGCCTCGCCGATCAGGCGGTCGATGAAGCCTTCCAGTCCGCCGTACGAGCGGCGGGTGGTCAGGAACTGGCCCTCATAGGCCTGGGCCTCGTCATGGGTGATCCGGCTGGCGGCGGGGATCTCGGGACGCGGCGCGTAGAAACGCTCGAGGATGGTGGCGGGCAGGGTGGCGGGCAGGTCGGCGCCGGTGTCGGTGTTGACCGCCACGAACACGCCCAGGCCCAGCTCGGGGACCATGACCATGTTGGAATGGAACCACAGGGTCGCGCCGGCATGGCCGAAGCCGCGACGGCCGCCGGGCAGGGGGATGTCCATGAAGCCGGCGTTCCAGCCCGGCGCGCCGTCGGCCGGGCGGTACATCGAGGTGCGGAACATCGCGCTGGTCTTGGGCGAGAACACCGTCTTGCCGTCGATGGTCCCGCCATTCAGCAGCAGCGTCATGTAGCGGGCCATGTCGCCGGCCGTGCTGGAGGCCGAGCCGGCGGGCGCGATGTGGCCGATGAACTCGGGCGTTTCGGTCTGGAAGCCCAGCGGGGTCCAGCGGAAGCCGTCCGACAGGTCGGCCGCCAGGGCCGGCGCCATCGGGGCGGGCAGGTCGTCCCGCCACGGACGGTTCTCGCGGAAGGTGGTGTGGGTCAGGCCGGCGGGCAGGATCACCTGGTCGGCGACCACCTTCTCGAACGGCTGGCCCGTCACGTTGGCCAGGGCCGCGCCGGCCAGGCCGGCGCCGTAGTTGGAATAGGCCGGCAGCAGGCCCGGCTCGCGCACGCGGTTGGGACGCTCCTGGCGCAGATACAGATCCAGCGGACGCTCGCGACGCGCGTCGCGCTCGAACAGCTGGCCCAGGGCCCGGTCCTCGAACCCGGCGGTGTGGGTCATCAGGTCGCGCAGCCGCACGGGCGTCTTCTTGCCCTGGTCCTTCAACTGCAGCTTCTCGGGCAGGTAGATGTTGATCGGGGTGTCCAGGCGCATGCGCCCGGCCTCGACCTCGTTCATCAGGGCGATCCAGGTGAAGGTCTTGGAGATCGAGCCGACGCGGAACAGGGTCTTGTCGGGATCGACCTTGCGGCCGTCGTTCAGGCTGGCGACGCCGTAGCCCTTCTTCAGCACCACCTGGCCGTTCTGGACGACGGCGATGGTCACGCCGGCGATGTGGTCGCGGGCCATGCGGTCGCGCACGACGCCGTCGACATAGGCCTCGAGGTCGGCGGCCGGCAGCGGGGCCGCGGGGCTGGCGAGAACCGGCGACGGGGTCGGCGCGGCGGCGG